>NZ_JBDNFF010000281.1:0-13242 GCF_041689975.1 Gemmatimonas sp. | reverse complement strand
GCTCCAAAGATGCCGTACTTGACAGTATGGTGTATCTGCATGGGCGTCACGTGCCTTGATGGCTCGCTCATTCGGAGGTGACCTGACACAGCAACGTGTGGACCCGGACATCTGATGCGCGCGGGAGCATTCGTACCTTTGCCCGCGTTGTTGCGACTACGTTCCTCGACGCTCCGCATGGGAAGCTCTGTTCGCGGCGGTCGGGACGATGGTGTACAGTTCAGTATAATCTCATCAGTGAGGTATTCTCGCGTTGGCCGAGTCGTTACCCGTGCCCCCAAAGTCCATGGTCCGTCATGGCGTGTACGACACACGCACGCCCTTTCAGCGCATGTTCGGTGTGATGGTCGCCTGCTTTGCCACGATGCTCTCGGCCACCGCCGCGCATGCACAAAAGCGCGTACAAGCCGCTGGTACAACCGGCACGATCACCGGCCGCATCACCGAGGCGCTCAAGGAAACACCGGTGGCCAATGCCACGGTGCGCGTGTTGGGGCAGGAGGCGGCCACGCAGTCCGATTCCAGCGGACGCTTCACCCTGCGCGGCGTGCGTCTTGGCATCGTGACGATTGAAGTGCGCCGACTGGGGTTTGCCCCGGTGACCAAGGGCAACATTGCCGTATCACCAGCCAAGCCTGCGGAAGTGGCGGTCGTGCTGCGCCCCATCGACGTGCAACTCGATGCGGTCACGGTGCGTCCGGAAGCGTTTCCGGCGCAGATGGCCGCATCGACCCCCGTGTCCACGCAAACGTATGACGCCGAAGAGGTACGACGTCAGCCGGGCGCACAGGAAGACGTGTTGCGCGCCGTCTCGATTGCCCCCGGTGTCGGCGTGACCAGCGGCGGCCGTAATGACTTGATCGTGCGTGGTGGCGCGCCGTTCGAGAACCTGTTCATCGTGGACAACATCGAAGTGCCGAATATCAATCACTTCGGCACACAGGGCTCCACCGGCGGACCGGTGTCGCTCATCAACATCCGCTTCATCGAGTCGGCGTCACTCTCGGCCGGCGGCTTCGGCGCGCGCTTGGGTGACCGTACGTCGTCGGCCACCACGCTCACACTGCGTGAAGGCAATCGCGAGCGTCTCGCCGGCGAACTGAATGTCGCCGCCACCCAGTACGGTGCTGTGATCGAAGGTCCGATCGGCAAGAACGCATCGTTCTTTGCCAACGTGCGCAAGAGTTACCTCGATCTGCTATTCAAGGCGCTCGGATTCAGTTTCATCCCATCGTACGAAGATGCGACCGCGAAGGTGGTCTGGCGGCCAACGAAGCGCGACGCGTTCAGCTTTCTCACGATCGTGGCGCGCGGATCGATCTTGTTCGACAACTCGACCGACTCGGGACGCGTGACCAACTCGCAGATCGTGAATCCTGGGCAAGACCAGTACTTCAGCGGGATCACCTGGAAACGCCTGCTGAGCCGAGGTGTGGCGACCACCACACTGGGTCGTACGTGGACGCGCTACGCCACCTCGCAGCGTGACTCGCTGCTCGTGCCCGTGCTCGAGAGCCGTTCGACCGAAGGTGAGAACATTCTGCGTACCGATATCACGTGGCTTGCGGGACGCGGTGTAGAGATCGAGACCGGCACGATCTTCAAGTACGCGAGTGATCTGCGCTACGACGTCACGCTGGCCGGTTTCACGCGTCGTGATGCCGGCGGCATTCCGCAGCCGCTTCGCGTGGATACCAGTTTCACCGCGCTCCGCAACGGCACGTATGTGCAGGCTACGTGGCAGGCGCAGCCGCGACTGCGGTTGTCGGTGGGGGCGCGCAACGATTGGTACGGATTTCTCGACAACGCCGTGCGATTCTCGCCGCGGGCGAGTGCGTCGCTACGTGTCGATGAGGTCACCACGTTCACGCTGGCCGGCGGACGCTACTATCAAGCGCCGAGTTACATCTGGCTCGTGGGTGATGCGCAGAATGCAGAGCGCCTGAAGCCGTTTCGTGCGGACCAGGCAGTGGCTGGCGTTACGCGACTTGTGAACAGTGACGTCAAGGTGCAACTCGAAGTATACGGGAAGCGCTACGCCGACTATCCCGCGCGCCGGTTCCGCCCGCAGGCCGTGCTGAGTCCGAGCGGCTTCGACGACGCAACCACCGACATCCCGTTCGGGCTCGAGCCGCTGGAATCGACCGCAACCGGCGACGCGTACGGCGTCGAGCTGTTCGCGCAGAAGAAGTTCGGTGCGTCGCCGTTCTATGGGCAGCTGAGCACGAGCCTCAATCGCACGCGCTTTACCGGCATCAACGGCACCGCCACGCGCGGCGCGTTCGATTCACCAGTCACGGCGAACGGCGTGTTGGGATGGCGTCCCAACGCGAAGTGGGAAGTGGCGACGCGCTTACGCGGCGCCACCGGACTGCCGTTCACGCCGTTCGTGAACACGGGATCAGTCGCCGGTACTTTGGACTTCACACGCTACAACACCGAGCGTGTCGGGACATTCCTGGCGGCCGACCTGCGAATCGATCGGCGCTTCGTCATGCGTCGCACGCAGTTCATTGCCTTCCTCGATCTGCAGAACTTCACGAATCGGCAGAACCAGCAGGCACCGGTGTGGAACCCGCGAACCCGCGCCGTCGACAGCAATCAAAGTATCGGGCTCTTTCCGTCGATCGGGCTGAACTTCGAGTTCTGACGCGGTGGCAATCGCCAGGCGTCAGGTTGTGGCGCCAGCGGATCGAGTGCAACGCCGGCATTCGAACGAATAACGCGTCGAACCGGACCGACTTCAACGGCCATTCTTGCTCGCAGGCGAGCTGATCATCGCTTTCTGGGCGTCGCGGCACAGCCCATGCAACCAACTTCTCATCCCGTCCGGCTTATCGAATGATCTTCGTAGAAACAGCGCGCGGAGGCACCACATGCTGTAGGATAACAGCTGTGGAGGCTGCCGCACCGAACAGCCAGGACGCTTGACCGCATCGTTTTCGTGCGGTGTGTTGAAGTCCTGCAAGACTTTCGATGCGCCGGATTAGAGGAGATTGATGTCAGAGGCAGCGCTGAGGGACGACTCGGAGACTTACGCCCAGAATATCGTCGATACGGTTCGTGAGCCCCTGCTGATTCTGGATGAGGCCCTGCGAGTGCGATCCGCCAATCGCGCGTTCTATCAGACATTCCACGTCTCGTCGGAAGAAACCGAAAACCAGCTGATCTACGAATTGGGCAACGGTCAGTGGGACAGCCCGGACCTGCGCCTCTTGCTCGAGAACATTGTTCCGCGCGACACAGTCTTTGAGGACTTCGAACTCGAGCACACGTTTCCGGTGATTGGTCGCCGGGTGATGCTGCTGAATGCCCGCAAGCTCCAGGCGGGCCAACACGGCGAATTGCTGGTCCTGGCCATGGAAGACGTGACGCCGCGAAAGCTGGCGGAGGAAGCACTGCTCAAGGCGGGAGCGCTCCAAACCGCCATCTTCAACAGCGCCAATTTCTCGAGTATCGCCACCGACGCGAACGGTATCATCCAGATCTTCAACGTCGGCGCCGAGCGGATGCTTGGCTATACCGCTGCCGAAGTGTTGAACCAGATCACGCCGGCCGATATCTCGGACCCGCAGGAAGTGATCGCCCGCGCGAAAACATTGAGCGTAGAATTGGGAACGCCGATTACGCCGGGCTTCGAAGCCCTGGTGTTCAAGGCCTCGCGTGGGATCGAAGACATCTACGAGCTGACCTACATCCGAAAAGATGGCAGCCGCTTTCCTGCCATCGTCTCGGTCACGGCATTGCGTGACGCCCTGAGCGAGATCATCGGCTATCTGCTCATCGGGACCGACAACACCGCCCGGAAACAGGTGGAAGCTGAGCGTATGCTGCTCGATCAAGCGGTCCGGGATCAGCAATTCTACACGCGATCACTGATCGAATCGAACATCGATGCTATCATGACGACCGACCCTCGCGGGATCATCACCGATGTGAATAAACAGATGGAGGCACTCACCGGGTCGACGCGGGATGAGCTCATCGGTGCACCATTCAAGGATTATTTCACCGACCCCGAGCGAGCCGAAGCGGCGATCAGACTGGTACTCGGCGAAGGCAAAGTCACCGATTACGAGCTCACCGCACGGGCCCGCAGCGGTGAGGAAACGGTGGTGTCATACAATGCGTCGACGTTCCACGACCGCGACCGGAAGTTACGGGGCGTTTTTGCCGCTGCTCGCGATGTCACTGAACGCAAGCGCTATGAGCAGTCGCTTCAGGAAGCCGACCGTCGCAAGAACGAATTTCTGGCCATGCTGGCCCACGAGCTTCGTAATCCCCTCGCCCCGATCCGTAACGCATTGCAAATCATGCGGCTTACGGCGCCGCGCGGGAGTCAGCGCCCGGAGGACGAGGCGGTGCAAGCAGCCTCCGCGATGATGGAGCGACAAGTGAGTCAAATGGTGCGTCTGGTCGATGATCTCCTCGACGTGAGTCGCATCAGCCGAGGTAAGATCGAGCTGCGACGCATGCGAATCGACCTGGCGTCTGCCGTCTATCAAGCCGTCGAAGTGATACGGCCAGTGTGTACGAGCCTGGACATTACCCTGACGGTGGCGATGCCGTCGGAACCGATCTACGTCTCTGCCGACCCGACACGGTGGGCTCAAGTGTTGGGGAACCTGCTCAACAACGCCTGTAAGTTCACGGACAAGGGAGGGCGGATTTGGCTCGACGTCGAGCGAGAAGACGAGGTCGTCGTGATCCGCGTGCGGGATAACGGAATCGGCATTGCCTCGGAACAGTGCCCTCGCATTTTCGAGATGTTTACGCAGTTGGATACCTCGCTGGAGCGTTCGGTGAGCGGGTTGGGTATCGGACTCACGCTCGTGAAAACACTGGTGGAGATGCACGACGGAACCGTGGAAGTCGAGAGCGCTGGTCTTGGGCATGGAACTCAATTCATTGTGCGCCTCCGGATTCTCGAGGAAGTGCCGTCGCCCCCCATTGTTGCGGTCAGCCCGCCGACCTCGCTGCCGCCCCGTCGTATTCTGATCGTCGACGACAACCGCGATGCCGCCATGTCGCTCGCCAAACTCATGGAGATCACCGGCAACGAAACGCACATTGCGTACGACGGGCAAGAGGCCGTAGAAGCGGCGGCGCGATTGCGACCCGACGTGATACTGCTCGACATCGGCCTGCCGAAGTTGAACGGATTCGAAGCCTGCCGCCAGATCCGCGAACAGCCGTCGGGCAAGACCATCGTGATCGTTGCCCTCACCGGATGGGGACAGGATGACGACCGGCGTAGGTCCCTCGAGGCCGGGTTTGACGGCCACCTCGTGAAACCCGCCGACTATGACGAACTCACCAGACTCCTCGACACGCTCCGCTCGATCCCGTCGGGAGAAGCCTGAACGCCGTCTGGCCGGCCGACTCTCAGCTCCGGAAGAAGTACACGTACTTCGCCACGACCCCACCACGAGACGGGCGCGACCACGGGATCGGGCGGTCGAGTCCCGTGGGCCAGTTGCGTACTGTTCAATCGCGGCGAGCAAGCATAGTCGCTGCGCAGCCGCACGGTGTTGGCCGTGAACGACGATTGCGCGAGTGACACCACCGACCGCACGAGATCGAGCGTAGCCAGAATGTGTGGTGTTCGGCGCGCTCGTAAACCAGCACTCACCTCAGACGAGCGACCGTCGTAGAACTGCCCGGTACTGCCGGTCAGGTTGAGGCGCACCGTGCGCCGTTCGGCACCGCTGTATTGCGCTTCCACGCGATTCCACCAAGAGCCACGTGCGCACACGGTGGCGCCTGGAAAGAGCGTGGAGTCCTCGTTTGGTGCATCGAATTGCCGTTGCACGTTGAGTTCGATCTGGTCACCGCTCTGGAGCTGCACGCCCAGCGGCTTCACTTCGAGCGACGCGTTGTTGAGGCGCCAGTCGAGGTCCCACACCACATCGTACGAGAGCAGGTCGAATTCGAACCGGCGGATGAGGCTGCGCCGCTTCGGGCGTGGCGTGAACGACGTGCCGCCTCCCAAGCGATGCACCCCACGCTGCTGCACAAAGCCGAGTGCGGGATTCTAGCCAGCGTCGACGCGGTCGAACCGCACGACGATGTCCGCGTTGTCGTTGGGATAGTCCACGATCACGCGGTAGTGCCCGCCCACCGGTGCGCCGACGGAGTCCTGGCGCCACGAGGCATTGGCGAGCACGACCAGGTTCTGTCCGCCCTGCACGACGTACGGCAGGTTGAAGTCGAACCCGCCGGCCAAACTCTGGTGTCGCGCCGGACGATCGCTGAGCGTGGCCATCGCGCCCAGAAACCCGCGGCCAAGGAAGTCGTGTTTCACACGCAGCACGGCGTTCGACGCCTGCTCGGTGTCGCCGGTGGGCATCGCCAACAATCCGACCTGGTTCCCGACGGTGCGACCCTGCACGCGCACGCCAAAGGGGATCGTGACGGGCGTGCCGTTGCCACCGAGTCCGAGGCGCCGCGAGTAAAACATTTGCGTTTGGCGCACACACTCGAAATCGAAGATGCCCGCGCCTTCGGTGAAGAACGGACGTTGTTCGGGAAAGAAGAGCGGAAAACGCGTGAGGTTCACGATCTGCCGGTCGACTTCGGCCTGCGCGAAGTCAGGATTGACCGTCAGGTCCGCCGTGAGCGTACGGTCGGAGCTCCACCTTCGGGCGGGCCGGTAGCTGCGTGAAGCCGCTCACCAGCGCCTCGCGCTCGAGGAAACGAAAGCCCTCGGTGCGCTTCCAGCCGCGGTTCAGCACTTGCTCGTTCTTGCGCGGAATGAATCGCCGGAAGTTCATGCCGAACACGCTGTCGCTCTGCGCGTACCGCAGGGTGCCCCACGGAATGAGCATCCCGACCTGATAGCCGGTGCCAGTGACCTGCGCCCGGACGTCCCAGACACCATCCCAGTCTTCGTTGCCGCTCTCGAACGTGAGATGCTCGGCGTCCGACCTGGCGCCGTTAGCATTGGCGCCGTTAGCATTGGCGCGGAAGTAGAAGCCGCTGCGCCTGTCATGCAGCCCATCGACTACGAACGCGACGTTGTCGTCGGCGTTCAGTGAGGCGTCGCGACGCAACTGTGAACGCACGATCCGATCGGGCTCGCGATCGCTGCACCACCACCCGACAGCCAGTCCGTCGGGCGTGGCGAGCAGTCGTACAACGGTGCGCTCGCTCGCGAGGGCGCCCTCGTCAGGGTCGCGCTGGCGGAAGTCGGTGATCGAGTCGGCGCGCGCCCAATCGGGCTCGTTGAAGCGTCCGTCGAGCGTGATGCGATCGGGCGTACGGAAGGCGCGCACGTCGGATTGTGCGGCGGCGCGGGATGCGCTGAGCGCGAGCGCGAGCGCGAGCGCGAGCGCCGCGACCGCGACGAGGGTCGTGGCGAAGGCGACGGTGCGGGATGGCCGCATGGGCACCCAATCGCGCCAACTCGCAGCGGCTGTTTCCATGAAAGGGAACGTCGTGCATCGTGTGGCGACTATCCGAACACGCTCGCCGCATTCGAGGTGGGACATTGCGTGCAAATCATCGACACCATCCACTGGCCACCCATGGCCTTCCATTCGTCCCCGCAGCACGACACGGCTTTTGCGCATACGCCGTGAGCCCTACTATGGTGTTCGACAGCGCACTTTACGTTCATCGACACATTGTGACGTGACCAGTGACGAATGTGACGCTTCGGTAATTGTACCTGTACTGGAACTCGTACGTCCCGATCCCAGATCGCGTGCGAGCACCACTCCCCACCATCTCTATCCTCGGAGAACGTCATTGATGCGACGATTTAGGATGTTTGCTGGCGCCGGTCGCGCAGTACTGGTCGCGCTCTGCGCACTGGTCATCGGCTCCGGCATCCCCACGCATGACGCATCCGCGCAAGTGAGCGGTGCTCGTGTGCGTGGGCGTGTCACCGCGCTACCGGGGGGTCAGGCGTTGCAAGGCGTCCGCGTCCAACTTGTCGGCACGACACTGGTCACCGGGACCAACGCCGACGGTCGCTACGCGTTCACGTCGGTTCCGACGGGCGCCCAGACGGTCCGTGTCAGTTTCATCGGCTTCGCACCGCTGCAACGGACCGTGACGGTCACGGCGGGCGCGGACATGGTGCAGGACTTTGCGCTGGCTGTCGCACCGATACAGTTGCAGGCCATCACGACCACCGCTACGGGCGAGCAGGACAAGCGTACCGTTGGTGTTGCGACCACGCAGATCGACGCGGCAAAGCGCGTGGCCGAGGCGCCGATCGCCAACATGACGGATATGCTGACCGCGCAGGCGCCTGGTGTCCAGGTGCTCGGTAGCGCCATCACCGGCGGTGGTCAGCGCATTCGTATCCGCGGCACGACGTCGCTCTCGTTGAACAACGACCCGATCGTGTTCGTCGACGGCGTTCGCGTGTTCAGCGACAACAACTCGTCGTCGATCGGGATTGGCGGAACGAACCCGAGCCGCCTCTCGGACTTCAATCCCGAGGAGATCGAAAGCATCGAAATCCTCAAGGGCCCGACGGCCTCGACGCTGTATGGCACGGATGCGGCCAACGGCGTGATCGTGATCAAGACCAAGCGCGGCAAGGCGGGCGCCGCCAAGTGGAACGCGTGGGCGGAGCAGGGCGCCATCCGTGATCGCAATCAGTACCCGTCGGCGTATCGGGGGTGGTCGAGAAACATTCCCGGTTCCACGCCGTCGTCGAGCTTAGGCAACGTGGCGCAGTGTTTCGCCTCGCAGGTAGGACGCGGACTGTGCGCGCAGGACAGCGTGGCGGCGTTCGATCTGTTCGCAGATCCCGAAACGACACCGAACGGGACGGGCCGTCGGCAGCAGTATGGTATGAACGTGTCCGGAGGCAGCGATGTCGTGCAATACCTCATCTCCGGTGAATGGGAAGATGAAGTCGGGTACCTGCAGATGCCTGGTTTCGCACTCGACCGCATTCAGGCCGCGCGGTCCGCGCCGGCGTTGGGCGAGCAGAGCCGACCGAATGCGCTGCGCAAGACGTCGCTGCGCGCCAATGTCACGGCGCAGCTCAACTCCAAGACCGACGTCGCCACGTCCGTCGGCTTCGTGACCAGTGATCAGCGGTTGCCGCAGACCGACAACAATACCGTCGGTCTGCTCTCCAACGCCTTTGGCGGCTTCGGCAAGCTCGAAGGCGGACGCTTCGGCTATCGCGCGTTCACGCCAGACCAGTTCTTCTCGAACACCAACACCCAGGCGGTCAATCGCTTCATCGGGTCACAACAGGCGAACTACCGGCCCACGTCGTGGCTGCGCATGAACGGCACCGGCGGCATGGACTATACCTCGCGCAATGATTCCGAGTTGTGCCGTCGTGATCAGTGCACGGACTTCAGTCTGCGTTCGCGCACCGGCTACAAGATCAACAACCGGACGGAAAATTTCCAATACACGGCGCAGGCCAACGCCATCGCCACCTTCAGTCCCTTCGAGAGTCTGAATTCGACGACCACACTTGGCACGCAGTACACGCGTCGGAAGTTTGCGCGCAACGGTGCCGACGGCGAGAACCTGCCGCCGGGGGCCATTCAGGCCGGCGCTGGCGCACTACAACAGGTGTCTGAAGTGCAGGACGAGAACAAGACGCTCGGCGTGTACGTGCAGCAGGAGCTGGCGTGGCGCGACAAGATGTTCCTGACCGGTTCTCTCCGGAGCGATCAGTCGAGTGCGTTCGGCACGAACTTCCAGAGTCAGCTCTACCCCGGCGCGCAGCTCTCGTGGATCCTGTCCGACGAGAAGTTCATCCCCAAGGCGTCGTGGCTGAACACGCTCAAGTTCCGCACGGCGTTCGGCACCGCAGGAACACAGCCCGGCACAACGGATGCCCTGCGCTTCTTCGCGGCCGGTACGGCCACCACCGAGACCGCCGATGCCCCTGCCCTCGTTTTCAGCGCGTTGGGTAACACGCAGCTCAAGCCGGAAGTCACGCGCGAACGGGAAGTCGGTCTCGAGGTCGCGCTGTTCAACAATCGCCTGACCATCGACGGTGGCATCTACGAAAAGTCCAGCTTCGACGCGCTGATCTCCCGCATCGTGGCCCCGTCGGTGGGCGCCGCAGTCACGCGTTTCGAAAACATCGGGGAAGTGCAGAACCGCGGATGGGAGGCGCTCGTCAAGGCGCGGCTGGTCGATCGTGCCAATTTTGGCTGGGATGTCATGTTCAACGGGTCGCGCAACGTGAACAAGCTCATCGATCTCGGCGGCACCCCGCCGCAGATCGGCGCGACGACGCGTCAGGTGGAAGGCTATCCGTTGGACGGCTACTGGCAGCGACGCATCACGGGATTCTCGGACGCCAACAGCGACGGCATCCTGACCAGCACCGAGATCACGGTTGGTGACTCGGTCGAGTTCATCGGCCCGTCTATTCCGATCAATGAGTTCGCGTTCACGAACGGCATCGACCTGCTGAATGGTCGGCTGCGCATCAACGCGATGTTCGACTACAAGGGCGGTCACACACTGAACAACGGTACGGACCGCATTCGCTGCGAGAGCCGCAACAACTGCCGCGGTGCGGTCGATCCGAAGGCCCCGCTGCGCGAGCAGGCGGCGGCCGTCGCGGTGCGCGAACACCCCAGCCGCACGCAGGCGGGCTTCATGGAGGACGCGGACTTCGTCCGCTTCCGCGAACTGTCCGTGGTGTATCGCATGGGCAGCACGCTGGCGGGCAAGTTGGTGCGCGCCAAGTCGCTCGACATCGTGCTTTCGGCGCGCAACCTGAAGTTGTGGAGCAACTACTCCGGCATCGATCCCGAGAGCAACTACTTCGGCGGAGCGCGCGGTACCGTCTCTGATTTCCAGACGGCGCCCCCGCCATCCTACTTCACGCTCCGCTTCAACCTGGGATACTGAGCCATGACATTGCGTGCCTTATCCCGCCGAGCGCGGGCCGGACTGTTTCGCACTCTGAGCGTCGGTGCCGTTCTCGGCGCGGTCGGCGGATGCAGCTGGGATGAGACGATCAAGGTGGTCGATCCTGATGTGATCAACCCCGCCGATCTCACGAGCCCGTCGGCGGCCCTGACTCTGCGCAACGGCGTGGTCCTGCGCCTCGCGCAGGCGACGTCGGGCGGCGAGAACGTGCTGTTGCTGGGCGGGCTGCTCGCCGACGAATGGCGTTCCGGCGACACCTTCGAACAGCGCAACACGACCGATCAACGCAATCTGATCCCGGAAAATACGTTCCTCGCGGGCGCGTTGCGGGCTCCGATGCGGGTGTACGTCGAGGCACAGACGGCGATCGCGGTCACGCGGCAGTTTCAGCCCGTGCCGCGCGCGAACGTCGGGTTGATGTTCGCCCTCGCCGGCTACTCGGCCGTGCTGATCGGCGAACATTTCTGCAACGGCATTCCGTACAGCACGATCAGCGACGGGCAGGTGGTCGATGGCCTTCCCGAACCGGCCGATAACTCGAACATTCGCGCCATTGCGTTCGCCGACTCGGCGCTGCGCGAGACGAGCGGGCCGGTGGCCGACAGCACGCGAGTGGTGTTCCTGGCCGCGTTGGTCAAGGGACGAGCGCTGCTGAACCGCGGACAGTTCGCGGCGGCTGCGGCAGCGGTGGCCGCCGTTCCGACCGGCTTCCTGTATCAGACGTTCCATTCCGTGAATAGCACGACGAACACGAACTGGAATCTGAACAGCAACACGCGTCGCTATGTGTTGAGCGATCGCGAAGGGGGGAACGGATTACCGTTCCGTACGGCCGCCGATCCGCGCGTGCGCACCGTTGCGGGGACGGGCACACGTCGTCTTGCGTTCGATACCGAGACGCCGTTTTTCGAGACCACGAACTTCGCGCAGTTCGGACCGGTGACCTTGATCTCGGGCATCGAGGCACGGCTCATCGAGGCGGAAGCGGCGCTGCGCGCAGCGAACCCAGCGCAGATGCTGGCCACGCTGAACTTGCTGCGGACCCAGCCGGTTGGTGGCGTGGCCGGACTCGCACCCCTCGCCGATCCGGGCAATGAAAACGCTCGCGTTGATCTCGTGATGCGCGAGCGGGCCTTCTGGATGTTCGGAACCGGCCACCGCCTGGGCGACCTGCGTCGCCTTGTGCGCCAGTACAACCGCCCAGTCGAGTCGGTGTATCCGACCGGCGTATTTCACAAAGGCGGCGGCATCTACGGCACGATGGCGGTGATCCCGGTGTCGTTCGACGAACGCAACAACCCGAACTTCAAGGGCTGCACGGACCTGCGTCCGTAGGGCGACGTGCACGACCTGACACGATGGGGTGGCAACGAGTCTCGTTGTCACCCCATTCGGCTTCAGCGGTCAGCGCCGCGTGCGTTTGGCATACCAGCCACCGGCCGCCCCGCACGCGATGGCGATCGCGATCGCCATCGCCGCGCCCAGCAGGGCACCCCACAGCTGCATGCTGCCAAGGAGCTGCGGGGTAGGCTCGACGCCGCTTGGCAACGATATGCGAGAAGCATCGGGCGGTGCGGCAATCAGGAACGCGATCGCATGGCCGATCAACGCGTCGAGCAGTCCGGCAAACAGACCGGCGCGCCATCCGTCGCCACCGAGTCGCGCGGCCAGCGCACCACCCATGATGTAAAACGCGCAGGTGAGCAGGAGGTGCGCGGCGGCTGTTGGAGTTTCAAGAGACGGCGAGGCGCGGATGACGAAGGCGGCGGCGATCGACACGAAGGCAGCGGCGAGGCCGGCATAGGTGGCGGGGCGCAGCGGGGTGCTGCGGGCGAGAGTGGGCAGGCGGGAAGGGGGCGACATGGGCGGTAGTGTAGCATGGGGGCATACGGTTTGGAACGCGGCGGTGAGGCGACTCGGGGCCGTGGGCTGTTGGCTTGGGGTATTGGGTATTGGGTATTGGGTTGTGGGTTTTCGTGCGCGTGTTTTCGACCCATTACCCAAGACCCAAGACCCATGACCACGAGCCTCACAGCCCCAAGCCCACGGCCTTCGGGATTAGCACGTCGCATTCCCATAAGCGGAAAGTAGATTAGAACAAAAGGCGAGCCTGCTGCGTATGTGGTTGTTACCCCATTTCGTTGTTTGACTCACCCTGTAAGTGCATCCATGCCTTCGTCGCATTTTCGTCATAGTACGCTTCTTCCGGTGTTCTTGTCGCTGAGCCTCTCGCTCGCGCTGGCACCCTCCGCCCTCGCACAAAGTGGTCGTCCGCCCGCTGGCGCTCCCGGTGGCCCGCCGCCGGGGATGATGGGGCGCCCGAGCGCCCCCGATTCGTTGACGCTGCAGTCGCAGGCGATTCGCGTGTTT
>NZ_JBDNFF010000280.1:0-41697 GCF_041689975.1 Gemmatimonas sp. | reverse complement strand
TGCTCCGCGAGCTTCGCGCGAACCTGCCGACTCTCCGACAGCTCCGAAGCAGCCGCACGCACCGCCGTTCGCGCGAAGTCCGCGAAGATCGCGAAGGCCCGCGAAGCACAGCAACCACAGGAGTGGTGGTTCGGCGCGCCCAGGTCCGCTGGCGTGATGTCCGTATCGATCCTTCTTGCTGTTCTTCGCGTCTCGCGAAACTGTTCGTGGCAGAGAACAAGGCGGACGTTCGCGTGATGCTGTGGCCGAGAGGATGGCTCCCGTGCGCCGACATCTCGTCCGCTGCCAAAAGCACCCGCAGATCATGCAGAATCTGTTGCACGAGCAGCACGTGCAGTATGCCGCATGACAGCACTATGCACTAATTAGCGGCCTAGTCAGTAGCTCTCAGCTCAATACCCGATCGGTCCCAACCGGAACAAGCTCCACGGCCACACCGGTGCTCCCGGTTCGGTGCCTGCCATAAACCACTCGACGTACCGTCGTTCGCTCGGCGTCGTCGCATTTGATGGCTGACCGCTGGCCCGATCGAGCTCCACGGGCACCACGCCAGGCGGTGGAGTCCAGATCCCGCTGGCGCGATTTCCATACGCGGCCGCGAGAATTTGTCCGGCGATCGGCGCCGCCAGTGTTCCGCCCACGGCGCCCGGAGAGATCATGGCCGGCTTGTCGAAACCAAGCCACACGCCCGTCACCAGCTCGGGCGTCATCCCCACGAACCAGACGTCGGTATTGTCGTTCGTCGTACCCGTCTTGCCGGCCACGGGGATGCGTGCCGGCACGATCTTGCGAAGCGCCGTAGCCGTGCCGCGGGTGACCACGTCCTGCAGCATGTCGCGCATGATGAAGGCCACCCGCGGGTCCATCGCGGGCCGTGGCGGCGGGATCAGCGGCGTGAACACTGTGCGTCCGCTGCGATCCTCGATGCGCTGCACGAATCGCGGCTCGATGGCCACACCGCCGTTGTCGAACGTCGCGTACGCCGCCACGAAGTCGAGCGGCTGCACCACACTCGCTCCCAGCGCGCTCGAGGGATACGGTGAGATCGGCGCGCGCAAACCGGCCCGGCGCGCAAGGGCAATCACCGAGTCCATGCCGACAGTGAGCGCGAGCTGCACCGCCACCGAATTTCGTGATTTCGTGAGTGCTTCTCGTACGGTCAGCGCGCCGAGGAACGCGTTGTCTGCGTTGTCGGGACTGTAGTACTGCCCGTTGTCGAGCCGGATGCGCAGCGCGGTATCGGCAACCATGGCGTTGGCTGTGAGCCCCTGCGCGATTGCCTGAGCGTACACGAAGGCCTTGAAGCTCGAGCCGGGCTGACGATTGCCGTCCACGGCGCGATTGAACGAAGACCGCGCGTAGTCACGGCCACCCACGAGCGCCCGCACGTCACCGGTGGTCGGATCGAGCACCACCGCCGCGCCTTCCAGACACGCCTCGACTTTCGCCGCCTTCGCTGGCGCGGCAAGGGTATCGCCGGCCACTCGAGCGCATCGCTGGCCGCGAAATCCGGGACGCGTTTCGATCTCGTCGAGCCCGCTGCTGAGCGCTTGCTGCGTTGCCCGCTGCAACGCGGCGTCGATGGTGGTGTGAATGCGGTACCCGCCCTGCATCACGGCGATACCCGCGCGCTCGGCCTGTACGCGCACCACGTCGACCACCCATGGCGCTGGTGAACGGATGAACGTGACCGTGCGCACGGGTTCGCGTTGAGCGGCGGCCAACTGCGCGGCGCTGATGTAGCCCTGCTCCGCCATCAGCGCGAGCACCGTGTTGCGTCGCGTGCGATTGCGGTCGGGATAGCGCGCCGGGTCGTATTGCACGGGGCTCTTCGGCATCGAGGCCAGCGACGCCGCTTCGGCCAGCGTGAGATCGGCCGCGCCTTTGCCGAAGAACTGGCGTGCGGCCATTTCGATACCGTACGAACCGCGACCGAACGAGATCTGATTCAGGAACGCCTCGAGGATCTGCTCCTTGTTGTAGTGGCGTTCCATCTCACGCGCGGCCTGCTGCTCACGCAGCTTGCGCCCAGCCGTCACATCACGACGATCAATCAGATCGGGATGCATGTTGCCCACCAGCAGCTGGGTGATCGTGCTCGCCCCGCGGAGATTGCCCTTCGTCACCGCATCTTTTATCGCGCCGGCCACGCCCACCAGGTCCACGCCGTCATGTTGATAGAAGCGTTTGTCCTCCACGGCCACGAAGGCATGTCCCACGAACTTGGGCAGCGAGCGCAGCGCGATGTTGGTGCGGCGCCCCTTGCCCAGCTCCCCGATCAGCGATCCGTCCCGCCCCAGCACCAACGTGGCCTGCGCCGGCGTGATGATCTGCCACGCCTCGCCGGTGGCGCCGGGTGCCCGCTGCGCCGCCATGCCGAGTGGTAGGGTGGCCAGCGCGAGCGGCATCCATGCCATGGTCGCCAGTCGGATGCACGATCGTTCGAGTCGGGACTTCAGAGGACGCATGGGGGAATTGTACACGTGCGACCGCGACCCGGTACGCCGACCCCGTTCCGCCGTTTCATGCCTGAAACCCGCACGCGACCGTAGTCGATGCGGGCTGATCCTCGTAGTTTTCAGGTATGCCTGGTGATCCGATTCGTCCGCTGACGCTTGCCCTCTGCCAGTTCGCCCCCCGCAAGGGCGACACGGCCGCCAATTTCGCCCGCATCGGGCGTTTGTGCGCGCAAGCCTCCACCCTCGACCCGCGCCCGCAGGTCGTGCATTTCCCCGAAACCGCGCTCTCCGGCTACTTCGTGGAAGGCGGCGTCCGCGAGGTCGCCTGCACCGCCGGCGCCCTGGCCTACGATCTCGACGACACGTACCGCACCGCGTGCGCGGCGGCCGGGATCGACTGCGTGCCGATGGATATCGTGATCGGCTTCTACGAGCGCTGGCGCGATACGCTGCACAACAGCGCCGCGTATCTCACCATCGGCCTCGACGACGGGCCGCCCGTCATCCGGCACGTGCACCGCAAGAATTATCTGCCCACGTACGGCCTGTTCGACGAAGAGCGCTTCGTGGAACGCGGCACCGAGATCCGGGCCTTCGAAACGCCGTGGGGACGCGCGGCGATACTGGTGTGCGAAGATGCCTGGCATTCGATCAGTGGCACGATCGCGGCGCTCGATGGCGCACAGGTGGTGTTCGTGTCGTCGGCCGCCCCCGCCCGCGGCGTCTGGCCCCGAAACGACGGCGTGGCCGGACCGTACAGCGCCGCCCGCTGGGAGCGGCTCAGTCGTGACATCGCCGAAGAACAGGGCGTGTACACGAGCTTCGTGAATCTGGTGGGCACAGAAGGCGGCAAGCGCTTCTTCGGCACGTCGCATCTGGTGGGCCCCGGCGGCGACGTGCGTGGACGCGCGCCGGTGTGGGACGAGTCTTTCATGTCCCTCACCATCGATCTCGATGACCTCGTGCGCGCGCGTGCGGACGGACCGCTGCTGAGCGATCTGCGCGTGGCGTTACCGCATGTCCTCGACAATATTCGGCGTGTGCAGGACGGCACGTGGGTGCCGCTGTCGTACGACGGGCCGGAACCGGCCGCCGCCGATCTGCTCCGAGGGGCTCGCGGCTTCACCACCGGCGAGTTCGCGGTCCCCACTGCCGCATTGCAGCGCGCCAACTCGATCGTGCGGGCCATCCCCGAATCGCTACCGGTGATCCGACACGAAATGCGCGACCACGGCGGTCCGCCGCCGTTGGCGATCGATGCCGCGTTGACGGAAGAATGGCTCACAGGCTTCCTGCGCGACGAACTCACCCGACGTAGCTTCGGCAAAGCGGTCATCGGCATCTCGGGCGGCGTCGATTCGGCCGTCACCGCGTTTCTCGCGGTACGCGCCCTCGGCCGCGAGAATGTGATCGGCATTCGCCTGCCCTACCGCACGTCGAGCGCGGAATCGCTCGATCACGCCCAACTCGTGATCGACGCACTCGGGATCGAGTCACGCACCGTCGATATCAGTCCCGCAGTCGACGGTTATCTCACCGCTGAACCGGACGCCGACGCCTCGCGTCGCGGCAACATCATGTCGCGCATGCGCATGATCGCGCTCTTCGATCTCTCCGCCCGCTATCGCGCGCTGCCACTCGGCACCGGCAACAAAACAGAGCGCCTGTTCGGCTACTTCACGTGGCACGCCGACGATTCGCCGCCGATCAATCCGATCGGCGACCTGTACAAGACACAAGTCTGGGCGCTCGCCCGCCACCTGGGTGTCCCCGACATCATCATCACGAAACCGGCCACCGCCGATCTCATCGCCGGACAGACCGACGAAGGCGATCTCGGTATCAGCTATGGCCGTGCCGACGACATTCTCAACGGCATGCTGCACGGCTTCTCGCACGAGGCACTACGCGCGCGCGGTTTCCAGCTGGACGAACTCACACTCGTTTCACGTCGTCTCAACGGCACGCACTGGAAGCGCCGTCCGCCCGCAACCGCGTTGGTGAGTCAGTCGGGCATCGGCGAATCGTATCTGCGCCCGGTGGACTACTGAGCGCTCTCGCGCCACCGATCGCGTTCGCGTAACCGATATTCGACGAGTTTCGCGTGTACTTCGAACTTGGCTTTCGACATATCGCCGATTTGGCCGGGTACGATCACATCCTGTTCGTGGCGGCGCTCGCGATTCCGTTCGGTGTGGGAGATTGGCGACGGCTCGCCATTCTGGTCACCGCGTTCACCCTCGGTCACAGTCTTACGCTGGCCCTCGCCACGCTTCGTCTCGTGTCCGTGCCGTCGCAGCTGGTGGAAACACTGATCCCGGTCACGATTCTGTTCACGGCGCTCGATACGTATACGTCGGCCACACCGCAGCGGCCGGAGAATCCGATCACGCTTCGGAGTTATGGCGTGGCACTGCTGTTCGGACTCATTCACGGGCTTGGCCTCTCCACGTACCTACGCGCCTTGCTGGGCAGTGAAGAAAGCATTGCGGGGGCCCTGCTGGCGTTCAACGTCGGGCTCGAGATCGGTCAGCTCGTAATTCTCTCCATTGTGCTTGCGGTTGGTGCCGCGCTCGTGCCGGCGATCCTGCAGCGGCGCCGGTGGGTACAACTGTCGGTGGGCGTGACCGGTGGTTTCGCGCTCATGCTGTTGGTCCAGCGCCTCGGCGCTTGGTCGTGACCACCCCGTTGAAGCTGGCGACGCTGACGCTGGCCGCCGTGCTCTTCGGCGGCGGCGAGGTGGAGGGGCACGCGCCGCGCGACATGCACGAGGTGCACAGCACGCATACGCGCGCCGTGGTCGAGAACGGCGCGCTCATGTGGAAGGTACGGTTGTTCAGCGATGATCTGGAGAAGGGGCTGCGCGCGTATGCGCGTCACCCCGCCTTTGTGCTCGACCGCGACCCGAAGGCGACTCGCTGTTCACGGCGTACTTCAACGCCAAGGTGAGCGTGTCGGCCAATGGCCGCGCGCTCAGGGCATCGCTCGTACAACAGGGCGTAGATAAAGACCCTGTTGGCGGCACCGTGCACTGGTACCTGTTGCAGTTCAGCGCCGGGCGTGCACCAACGAGTCTGTGTATACGCAACGCGCTGTTGGCCGAGCTCTTTCCGAGTCAGGCCAACATCGTGGTACTGCTGTCGATGCCGGGCGAGAAGCGACACTCGCTGTACTTCGGCGACGGTGACATGGCGGCGCAGACGGTCGATCTGCGGCGCTGACCGCGCGAGCCCACCGATCCGCCAATATGGCGTTCGGCGGCACCCGCCAACTGCACGCAGAACGCCGCGATCCGCTCCACCGCCTGCGCCACGAGTATCGCGCCTTTCTCGGCCGTGGCGGCACGCGGATCGCCTACCCCCGTATCAGCCGTCACCTGCGTCCGGCGGCGTGGCATCGATGCCCAGCCGCTGCGTACGCCGTCGAATACGCTGGGCTTGGCGTGCCCATCGCCCCACGTGTCGCGGTCCGGCACCACCAAGTGTGGTGCCACGTGCATGATCGCCGCCGTCTCGAGCTCCCTCGCATGATCGCCGGCGCTGTCGAACACGCCGTGATCGCCGGCCAGCCACCAGTTCACGATCGAGAGCACGATCGGCGTGCTTGGCTGCAGCTCACGCACCCACGCCCGCAGTTCATTACCGCCGTGCGCACTCAGCAGCACCAGCGCGCGCACACCGTGCGGTGCGAGGCTGCGCACCACATCGCGCAACAGCGCCAGCTGCGTGCTTGGCATCCTGTTGGTCGTGAACGGCAAGTCGAGCTGCGTGGTATTCACACCGAACGGCACCGCCGGTAGCGCCACCACGTTCACGCCGCGCGCGGCACAGGTGGCGGCGACCCGCGCCGCCACTTCGCGCCCCATGATCATGTCGGTACCGTACGGTAAATGGGTGTTGTGCGGCTCGGTGGCGCCGCAAGGGAGTAGCGCGACCGGCCGCACACCTTCGCGCATCGCGGGCCACGTTTGTTCGTCCAGCACGCCAACGCGCGGCGCGTATCCGTCGTGCGCCGGTCGGCAGACGAACCGTACATGAATGACTCAGGGTTCACCCGACCCATCAACGTCTGCTGCGAACGATCGTCACCGACCGCCGCCTTGGCCGAAATTCCCTCGTGTCGTACGCACCGGACCCGCTGTGTCAGCCGAGCGAGCTTCAGCGCCATGCCAGACACGACCACGCGCTGATGACGCTTTTGATCGCCTCGCGGTTCCGCCACCTCGACGCCCGAGCTGTGCCCTTCTTGATCGTCGATGCGCACTACGAACGGGCTCTGCGAGAGAGCCACCAGCTGTCGATTGCCACCCTCTGGGTCATCGATATGCGGGCTCACGGCGATCGCGAGTATTTGGGCTGCGGGCTGGGCAATGCCGACAGCACAGAGCGTTGGAGCGCGATGCGACAGGATCAATTACTCGTGGGGCTGCACGACAGTCAGTGCAAAGTAAATGACGAGCATGCCGACGTGCGCAACGTGATGCTGAGCCCGGCATTGCCTGCGGTCAGCGTGGCTCGTCCACACCCTCTATGAAACGCCCGACGTGTCCGCGCTGACGGATCCCAAAAACCGCCGTCGCCTGTTCACGTCCAACGCGCTCGATCGCGAGTAGCGACAGATCCGGCACCGCACGAGCGTGACTCGACACGTTACGCGCGCGCCACAGAGCGCGATGACGGGAAGAGCACGCGATGCAAGATGCTCCCCACCACCCTCATCACAATTGAAACGCCCCGTGTACTGCCGTGATACCGATCACCAGCGGTAGTTGCTAGGCGACTGCAGCGTACGTAGTCTGAGCTTTCCTGCGCTAAAACATGGTCGACTCGTTCGGCGCGTTCCGCTCCCCTTCCATCAAACCATCGAGATTTATGGGTGAAGAAATTTTCGAAGTCACAGTACGCCGGTTTTGCAGCCCTCTTCGTCGCAATCTCCTGTAGAGAACAGAGTTGACCGACGGAAGCCGAACTCGTCAAACGGTCCACTGCGGTTTCGGTCAAGCCTGACCAGATTCGTCCCGAGGAGCGTTTTCCTTTCGACCTTGAATCGCGCGTTGTCGGATTCGGTGGGCTCTACATGAACGAAGCCAGCGAAGTACACGTGTGGGTCACAGCCAAAGGAATATTGAGACGGCACGCGCCGCCGTGACGCGCACCTTCCTTGACGGCACACTGCCACGACCGCTGGGACAGAAGTCCTCTGGCTTTGTGGTGGACGAGGCACTGTTCACCGTGTCTGAACTCGCCGCGTGGCGTGACCTCGTGTTCGACGCCGTGAACAATGGACAGATTCCATCTGCTGTTTCGTTAGACCTCGACGAACGGTTGAACCGAGTTTGTTTTGTGATGGATGGTCCCGAGACCATAGACCAAGCGCGAGCCGCCATTGTGAAGCTAGGCGTTCCAGCCGCAGCGCTATCAGTCGAACGTGGCACACGACCCGTTGATGCTACGGCGAGCACCACGCCGAACTCGATTACGGACCAAGACAGCGTCATCGTTGGCGTGATAGGAACGTCGGGGAGCCGAGCCCAGACGGTCAATCGTTTTGCACTGTGAGCTTTACCGCAACGACGAATGCCGGGCCAAGATTCGTGACTGCCTCTCACTGTTCGTCACACGAGTGGAGCGTGGACGGTGCGCTCATGCGCAACTCCCCATCGGTGCGCCAGATCGGCTTCGAGACCGAAGATCCCGCTGGATACGCTGGCGGGCTCCGGACGTGCCGAGGGAGTGACGCCGCGACGTATTCGTACTCAGCAGGTCTTGCTGGCCAAGTTGGCTTGATCGCCAGGCTGAATCCCGGCGGCTCTTTACAATGGAACCAAAGCACGCCGTTCTGGACTATTTCAGCGGCTGCGCCAACAAACATGTTCGTTGGCCTCAGCATCAGTAAGACGGGCATGATTACGGGCTGGACGTCTGGCCAGATCACGCATACCTGCAACGATTATTTTTCGTCTGGGACGCGCACGCGCACTTGCCAGAACGATGCCAACGTCTATCTGAAAAAGGGGGATAGTGGCGGCCCCGTATTCTTTGAAAACGGCATGGGTTCCGGCTACGTCACGTTGGCTGGCATTACCTCAGCGATTGGTGGCTGGCCGAACAACAACATGATTTTCTCTTCGTTTGCGCGCGTAGCGCAGAATCTGGCAATCGACGCGTACGATGTGATACATCCGTCGCTCTTCCCAGCCCAGCCCGTGGTCACTGGCAGCCTCTCAGGTAACAACCCCGTTCTGACTTGGCCTTCGGTACCGTCGGCGGTAAGCTATCGTCTTCTTCGTCAATGGTATCGATACTCGAACGAACAGGGTTCGAACGGTTTCGAGGACATGGGAAACGTGACCTCCCTGTTTTCCGGCGATTTTCTTATCGTCGATGCGTACACCGGCACCACGATTCCGAATTTCAGCACGGAGGGCTACGCGGCATATCAATTGATTGCGTACAACAGCAACGGCACGCCCTCTCGCACCAGCGTTATGAAGTACTTCCGTCTCGCTCCGTAGTCGGCTGCCTCGGCAACTTCATGCCGATGTCACGAAGTTCGTTACACCGGGCGCGCTCGAGACGTACATCGGTTTCTCGGCCAAGCGCGAACGGGTTTCGGCAAGACGCCCCTAACGCGTGAAGGCGCGGCAAAACCGGCTTCTCCGGTGAGCTCAGTTTCTCGTTTCTTCGCTTCGCGCACGACGGTCAACTTTTCGGAGCTCTCATGCGTTTTTCTGCTGGTGTTATTGGCATGCTAGCGTTGTTCACGTTCGCCGATCCCATCGGCGCACAAGTCTTTCGTGACCGCTTCGTCACCGCCGTGGTCGGACTCAGTTCGAGTCGAGGGGGTAATTTCCAGGAAAGAGACACGTATTCTGCGGATCTGTTGGTCGGCGCTCGCGTTGACGCGTCCGCGCACAAATCGTGGATTGTCAGCGCAGTCGCGGGCGGCGCCTTTCGAAACGGAAGTAGCTTAACGTGCACGTTTCGGGTCCCCGGAGGTCCGTGTGCGCCGCTCATGCCGTCCGTAGGGTACTCTGGCGCCTCCGCGGGGATTGAGCTTGGAAGTAGAGTGGCGACACTGATGCTGCTGGCCGGACCGGCGCTTGCGGTCACCACGGAGCAAGCCACGCTTGCACTCGCGGCACGAGTCGATCTAAGCGTTTTCGTCGTGAAGCGCGCAGCGTTGGTGATCTCCGCGCGAAACCTGACCATTCCCAGTCTCATGGGGATGCACACGAATGTCTACGGCATCTCTGCTGGCGTTCGTCTTCGGTAACCGCTCAGCGTTTCGTTGACTCCCGTGAATTCGCGCACGTCACTGGGAGCCGGATTTACCGCGTGCAAGGCGGAAGTTCGCAGACGATCGCCGCGTTACGTTCCGCGACCACCTACCTGTCCGCCCACATCGCATGCGGATCGACGACCGCCAGCTCCGCGCAGAATGCCGCGATCCGTTCCACCGCTTGCGCCACGAATACCGCGCCCTTCTCGGCCGTGGCCGCGCGCGGATCGCCCACTCCCGTATCTGCGGTCACCTGCGTCCAGCGACGCGGCAGCCATGCCCAGCCGCGGCGCACGCCGTCGAACACGCTGGGCTTGGCGTGACCGTCGCCCCACGTGCTGCGATCGGGCACCACCAAGTGCGGCGCCACATGCATGATGGCTGCCGTCTCGAGTTCGCCAGCATGATCGCCCGCGCTCGTGAACACGCCGTGATCACCAGCCTGCCACCAGTTCACGATCGCAAGAACGATCGACGTGCTGGGCTGCAGTTCGCGCACCAACGCCCGCAGCTCATTACCGCCGTGCGCATTCAGGAGCACCAGTGCGCGCACACCATGTGGTTCGAGGCTGCGCACCACATCGCGCAGCACGGCGAGTTGTGTGCTCGGCATCATGTTGATCGTGAACGGCAAGTCGAGCTGCGTGGTATTCACGCCGAACGGCACCGCGGGTAGCGCCACCACGTTCACGCCGTGCACGGCACACGCAGCGGCAACCCGCGCCGCCACTTCGCGCCCCATGATCGTGTCGGTACCGTAGGGCAAATGCGTGTTGTGCGGCTCCGTGGCGCCGAACGGGAGCAGCGCCACGGGCCACACGCCCTCGCGCATTACGGGCCAGCTCTGTTCTTCCAGCACGCCAACGCGCGGCGCATACCCATCGTGAGTTGGTATCACTCAGCGCCCTTGCCCAAACGTGTCGCAGACCCTTTGATCGCCCGACTCGAACCCTTTTCGGAACCAGGCCCGCCGGTCGGCCGACGACCCGTGCGTGAACGTTTCCGCGTTCACCCGACCCGTCTGCATCTTTTGCAGCCGATCGTCTCCAACGGCGGCGGCAGCCGACAGCCCCTCATCGAGATCGCCCGCCTGCAGAATGCCCGCGCGCGCGGCCGCGTAGCCCCACACACCAGCGTAGCAATCGGCCTGCAGCTCAATCGCGACGGAGAGCTGATTGCCCGCCGCCGGATTGCGCTGCACGGCATTGCGCATGTCGCGTTCCGTGCCGAGCAGGTTCTGCACGTGATGACCGATCTCGTGCGCCAGCACGTAGGCCTGCGCAAAATCACCGGGCGCGGCAAACTGTCGCTCGAGCTGATCGAAGAAGGAAAGATCGACGTACACCCGCTGGTCACCCGGGCAATAGAACGGCCCCGAGGCCGCGCTGGCGGGCCCGCAGGCCGATTGTACCCCCTCGCGGAACAGCACGAGCCGGGCGTCGCGATACTGCGGAATGAGCTGACGCCACGTGACTTGCGCCGTGTCGAGCACGAACGACACGAACTGCACCATCTGCTCTTCGCTGGCATCCGTGAGCGGCGCTTCCTGCGTAGCCGAGGCCGGCTGGCCGCTTGGTATCCCGCCGCCGCTGAACTCCGTGAGCAAGTCGCGCTTGAAGATCAGACTCAGCACCAGCAACACGACCGTGCCGCCGAGGCCCAGTTTCAAACCGCCGCCGCCGCCACGGAACCCGCCGCCGCCCGTCGCGCCACGGCGATCCTCGAGATTGTCGCTTCGTCCACCTGGGGTCCAACGCATGTCGTTCGCTCCGCAATTACGGCGCCGCAGTCGGCTTCACCGTCAAGAAGTCCTGATCATCCGCTCCAACCGTGCGCAGCCATACCAACACCTCGGCGATGCGCTCGGGGCCGAAAATTCCACGCTGTCCCTGCAACCGGCGCACCACACGTACCTCGCGACCGTTCTGCGACCACGTCGAACTGTAACTGCCGAAGAAGCTCGTGGCCGACAGATTTGCCGGGACGTCAACCGTCCAACCCGGCGGCAGCGTCACGGTCCATTCTGTGGCATGCACGATAGGTGCAAGAATCCGGCTCGCGTCAATTGGTAGCTGTCGGGCGCCGCGACTCTCGAGCTCGCTCAGGGCCGCGCGAAAGCTTCGCGCTGGTCCGCGTACCACCGATGGCACCGCCAGTACTTTCGTGGATCCGATGGATCGGATCAGCCCTTCGGACACCACCGAATATGAGATCTGCGCGTTGGCGCTGAAATCGCGGCCGTCGAACACCACCAGCGAATCGACGCGGGCGCTTCCGATCGCCTCGGCGCCGAAGATGCGCTGCGCGAGCGTTCGGGAGAATGCGGCGCGGCGCGTCGAGTCGAGGGATGTGCCCAGTCCGAGACGCAGCCCGTAGGTCGGTGATCCTTCCGCCCGCTCAACGGCACGACCGGCCGCCCGTCCATCCGCGCCGATCTGCATGGTGAGTTGCAAGGTGGAGATGTTTCGCTCCGTCGGCCGCACCGGCAGCGTGACGCGCTGCGCCGAACCATCGTCACCGACGATGATCGCGAAGCTCCCCTGATACGCATCCGGCAACTCGCCATAAGGAATCGACTCGGCGGTCAGGTCGGTGAGGCTCCAACCGGCGCCGTCGCGCACGGCGGCGATGGCGTGATTGAACTGCAGCATCGATGGCACGTTGGGGTCGGGGCGCTGCGACAGGGAGAGCAACACGGGATTCGCCGTGATGCGATACCGCCGGAGCGTTGCCACGAACAGCGTGGCTTTGTCCTTACAGTCGCCGAGCGACGTGGACAACACCTCGCCGGGCGTGCGCGGCTGATAGCTGCCCATGCCGAGTGCCACGGAGAGATACCGGATGTCTTGCGCCACGAAGCGATGCACCGCGCGAATGGTGTCGAGCGTCGTCCGCGCACCGCTGGCGCGCACGATGGAATCCATGCGCGCGGCGTCCGTGGCACTCAACGCGTATCGATCCTTCGATAAGCCGTGATACCAACTCGCGATTTCTGTCCACGTGCCGCGCGGACCCACGGTGATTGTCTGCGCGACGCCATTGGAATCGGCGGCGAACGGCTCGCCGCGAACACCCGGCTGATCACTCGAGGTCCACGTGTATCGACGACGGCCATTCACGATGTCGTCTCGGCGCTGCACGGTCAGATTGCGTTCCACGATCGTGGGCGCGTAGCCGTCAGGGACATCGAGCTCGACCAGCGAACGTCGGATGGTGACCGGACCGTTCAATCCAGCGAGAAAGAGAAAGTCGCCCGGGCGCGGCGGAGCGGACTCCTTCACCGTCCACGCGATGTCGACGACCGTACCGGCGGTTACGCCAGCGAGGGACAGACGACGCACGCGCTGATCCTGATAGATCGGATTCGCCATCGCCGCTGGCACGTCGGCATCCTGCATCTGCGCCGGTTTGTCGCCGATCACGATACCCGTGGTTCGCAGCACGCGCACCCATTCGATCGTGAGCGTCTGATGCGACGACGCGAACGCGAACGCCTGCTCGGCCAAGCCACGCGCGGCGCTTTCGTCGATGACCTGCACCGCCCGCCGGTTACGCTGCTGCCAGCGCCCGTCGGACTCCACGCGAAAACTCGACTCCTGCAGCAACACCACGAACGGCTGTCCTAGAGAGCGCGCCGGATCGACGGCGAGGCGTAACACCGAATCGGACGGCACCAGCGGCAACGGTGACGACGGCGTCACCTGCGCCGAAACCACGCACGCGCACGAGAACAGCAGGGCGCTCAGCGCCAGTAAACGAAGCATACGGAATGGTCGCATGCCCGCGTCGCCAGCGCGAGTCGCGCCTGCGCGTCACCTTCGGGAGCGTTCCGCTACGCCGCCATCCGGTCGTCGCGAGCGAAGGCCAGACTCACGGCGCGGCGTGCGCCACGCTTGAGTGCGCGATGGACCGAGCGGGCGTAGCGCACAAAGTTCGAACCGGCCCATGGATGTCGCTCGAAAAAATCGTATGGGAGCATGCCGCCCTTGAGACGATTACAGGGACCGCAGGCCGTCACGAGATTGCCGGGATCGTGCGCCCCGCCGCGGGTCAGTGGCACGACATGGTCAAGGGTGGCGCTGCGATGATCGAGACGCAACGCGCAGTACACGCAGCGTTGTCCGCAGTCGCGCAGGGCCGCGCGGCGCATAGCCTGTTTCGCCGCCACATGGGCCGCTATCTGTGGCCGAAGTGACGACGCCCCGGCGGAGGCGGTGAGCCTCACGACGGGGCGTTGGGAACAGTCGGCGCGAAAGAGCCGGCGCGCTGCGGGCCGGGATTGTGCCGATGGGTGGGCCGCACGGCACGAGCAAGAACTGAGGCGAGTGGAACGCATCATCCTCCAGGAAAACCGGGTGGACACGCACACCAAAGCTGAAACGATCGCTGCATCGATCTTTCGGACATCGCGACGATACGATCACGTTCCTGCTCCCGTCAAGACCAGAGCCGGACCGTTACATCAAATTCCGTTTACCCTCTCATCCCGCTGTTCGTGAGCGGGTCACGAAGCATGCTTCCGATCCGGGCCGCCATGCCATCGAGCTGCTGGCGGTTCGGCATCAGAGAGCCCGGGAACGGCAGGGGTACATCAAAGCCATCGCCTTCGCGGCGCGGGATCAGGTGAATGTGATAGTGCATCACGTTCTGGCCGGCGGCGGCGCCCGAGTTCACGACGATGTTCATGTCGCTCGCCCCCGACGCGGTCTGCACCCGCGGGATCAGCTTCGTCGCCACCTGATACAGATGGGCACCGATGTCCTTGGGGATGTCTTGTAGCACCTCGTAGTGCTCGCGAGGGACGACCAGCACATGACCGGGGTTGACCGGTTGAATGTCGAGGAAGGCGATCGCCACGGAATCCTCGTAGCAGATCGACACTTCGGCGGCGCCGCGAATCAAATCACAGAAGATGCAGTGGCCGCTGGACGGCGTCATAGGAGCGGTGCGAGCATGCATGGTATTTCACCAAAGAGTGGAGACGGCGACGCCAACCTGTCCCGGAAATCTACGCCCGGCACGCACTGGAGGATCCCAGCCGGGGAAAGTCCCTTCCGCTCACGTCGGGCGCTAAGATTAAGGGTTGTCTCTTTCCAGCCCTCCAAATCACTTCGATGGCCACTTCGACCCGCCCAAGCCGCCCCCGCAAGGGAGCCGCCGCCGAGCCTGCGCTGACGCGCGAGCAGATGGTGAACGCCTACCGTGTCATGTACACCTCGCGCCGGCTGGATGATAAAGAGATTCAGCTGAAGCGACAGAACAAGATCTTCTTCCAGATCTCCGGCGCGGGTCACGAGGCCGTGCTGACGGCGGCCGGCATGGTGCTGCGTCCGTCCTATGACTGGTTCTATCTGTACTACCGTGACCGAGCGCTCTGCCTGCAGCTCGGCATGACGCCCGCCGACATGCTGTACAGTGCCGTCGGCGCCGCCGCCGATCCGAACTCGGGCGGGCGGCAGATGCCAAGTCACTGGGGGAGTCGGGATCTCAACATCGTGTCGGTGTCGTCACCCACGGGCACGCAGTTCCTGCAGGCCATCGGCAACGCCGAGTCCACGCTGCGCGCGCGCCAGGGCCAACTCACCGACGGCTTCCCCGGCGATGACGTGACGCTCGTGACCACCGGCGACGGGACAACCAGCGAAGGCGAGTTCTGGGAGTCGCTGAACAGCGCGTGCAATCTCAAGCTGCCGGTCGTCTACCTCGTGGAAGACAACGGCTACGCGATCTCGGTGCCGGTCGAAGTCAATACCGCCGGCGGCTCGATCTCGAAGCTCGTGGCGTCGTTCCCGGGGCTCTATATCGAGGAAGTCGACGGCTGTGACTTCCTGGCGTCGTACGCGGCGCTCGACCGCGCGGTGACTTACGCGCGCGAGCGCAACGGACCGGCCTTCGTGCACGCGAAAGTGATCCGTCCATACTCGCACTCGCTCTCCGACGACGAGGTCTTCTATCGTCCGAAGGACGAGATCGAGGCCGATGCCGCGCGCGACCCACTCACGACGTTCCCGCGGTATCTGCTCGCCGAAGGTCTCGCTACGGAAGAAGAGTTGCAGGCGTTGCGTGACACGGTCGACGCCGAGATTCTCGCGGCCACCGACGACGCGCTCGAGCAGCCGCAGCCAGGCGCCGATACCGTCGGCTTCGCCGTGTACTCGCCGGATGTCGATCCGACGGCGGAACAGTTCGATACCGAAGACGATCCGCAGTTCACGGGTGAGCCGACCACCATGGTGGATCTACTCAACGCCTGCATGCGCGATGAAATGGCGCGTGACGAGCGCATCCTGGTGTTCGGAGAAGACGTGGCCGACGTGTCGCGCGAGGAGCACCTGGGCAAGGTCAAAGGCAAGGGCGGCGTGTTCAAGGTGACACACGGCCTGCAGACCAGGTTCGGCAGCGGACGGGTGTACAACTCGCCGCTGGCCGAAGCGAATATCGTCGGACGCGCCATCGGCCTCGCACACCGCGGCTACAAGCCGGTAGTCGAAATTCAGTTCTTCGACTACATCTGGCCCGCGTTCATGCAGATCCGCGACGAACTCGCCACGATGCGCTGGCGCTCGAACAACACGTTCAGTGCGCCCGTCGTCATTCGCACCACGTACGGCGGCTACATTCGCGGCGGTATTTATCACTCGCAGACGGGTGCATCGTTGTTCACGCACACCCCCGGCCTTCGCGTGGTGTGCCCCAGCAACGCGCTCGACGCGAACGGTCTGCTCCGCACCGCCATTCGCAGTGAAGATCCCGTGCTGTTCCTCGAGCACAAGCACCTGTATCGCCAGACGTACAACAAGAGCCGCTACCCCGGCCCAAATTTCATGATTCCGTTCGGCAAGGCGAACGTCCTGCGCGAAGGCACCGACGTCACGCTCGTGACCTACGGCGCCACCGTGCAGCGTGCTCTCGTGGCGGCCAATCAGATCGCCGAGGAAGGCGGACCGAGCGTGGAGGTCATCGACCTGCGCACGCTCTCGCCGTGGGATCAGGAAACCGTGTTCAACAGCGTTAAAAAGACCAGCCGCGTGATCGTGGCCACCGAGGATTCGCTCTCGTGGGGCTACGGTGCGGAAATCGCCGCGAAGATCGCGGACGAGTGCTTCGCGTGGCTGGATGCGCCGGTGAAGCGCATCGCCAGCGCCGACGTGTTTGTGGGATACGCGCCTTCGCTCGAGGACGCGACCCTGCCACAGGTCGACACGTTCCGTAAGGCCTACCTCGATATCGTCGCCTTCTGACGGCACACCACGTCTCATCGATGCCCCACGACGCGCCGTTCGTCTGCGTCGTGGGGCAATCGCCGTTCAGGCGACCAACGTGAGTTCGCGGGCCACCTGATGCGTGGTGCCAAGCGCGATGTACTCCGGCACCAGCTCCGCGATGCGCTGCCGCAACACGGCATCGTCGTCGCGACGCATCGCCGACTGCACCAGGCATCCACGTGGGCGTGTACGCCTGCCGGTGGAATGCCGAGGCGCGAGGAGAGAAGAGTCCGGTGCGCCGTGGGTTGCAGACTCTCATCGTCGCGTGAGAGCTCCTCGAACAGCTTCTCCCCTGGCCGCAGTCCGGTGAATTGAATCTCGACGTCGTCACCCACGCGCAGCCCCGAGAGACGGATCAGATCGGACGCCAGATCGACAATCTTGATCGGCTCGCCCATATCGTGCACGAACACTTCGCCACCCCTGCCGAGCACCGCCGCCTGCAGCACGAGCTGCACCGACTCGGGGATCGTCATCAAGCACCGCTGCATGTGGGGTGCGTGATCGTGATCGGTCCACCGGCACGGATCTGCCGCAGGAAGGTCGGCACCACGCTGCCGCGGCTGCCGAGCACATTGCCGAAGCGCACACTCACAGAGTTCCGGCCGGTCGATACCGCCGCGCGCTGTACGCGCAGCTCGGCGATGCGTTTCGTCGCTCCCATGATGCTGGACGGATTGACCCCTTGTCGCTGGAGATCAGCACGAACTGCGGCGTTTCGTAACGCACGGACGCATCGATCAGGGAACGCGTGCCTTTCACATTGTTGGTGATCGCCTCGGCCAGATTGTCTTCCATCAGTGGTACGTGCTTGTGCGCCGCCGCGTGGAACACGGTGCTCGGGCGATATTGCCTGAAGATCGCGTCCAGCCGCGTCTCGTCACGGATGTCGGTGATGAGGCACGTGAGAGGCACCGATGCGTAGTGGGAGCGCAGTGCCTGCTGGATATCGAAGATCGAGTTCTCGCCGTGTCCCAGTAGCAACAGGTGCGCCGGTGCATTGCGCGCTATTTGGCGGCAGAGCTCACTGCCGATCGACCCACCGGCTCCGGTAACGAGCACGGTCTGCCCTTGCATGATACGGCGCACCGAACCGAGATCGGTTTGCACCGGCTCGCGGCGAAGCAGATCCTGACTCTCCACCGGGCGCAATTGATTCACGCCGATGCGACCGGAGATAATCTCGCCGATCTGCGGCATGATCCGAATCTCCACACCGGCTGCGGTGTAGATGCGCACAATCTCGCGGATCGTCGCGCCGGGTGCGCTGGCCATCGTAATGATGACATGACGCACGCCATGCGTGAGAATACGATCTTCGAGTTCCCGCACCGAGCCGAGAACGCGAAGCCCACCCACGTGCAGGTTGCGCTTCGAGACGTCGTCGTCGAGATAGCCGATCGGACGCAGCCCCATGGCTGGATTCTCGAGCATCTCGCGTGCGGTGAGTCGTCCCGCCGCACTCGCACCGAGACTGAGCATCGGCGCCTGTACCGTGCGGTCACAACGCTGACGGCGGTGCACGATCCGCACGCGCGCCAGCAAACGCGGCAGCGTAAGCGCGGCAATGCTCCACACCGTGTGCGATGGAATGACCGAGAGTGGCAGTCGCGTCGGAGACAACCCGAGAACCGGCAGCAAAAAACCGCCAGTGTGACGTTGGCGATCGTCGCCACCGATACGGCGGCCATCATCGCCTTGAGTTCCTCGACCGAGGCCGTGCTCCAGGACCGGTGATACAGACGAAAGGCCGCCATGATGCCGAGCCACATCGGTACCGCGAACATCAGATGATAGCTCGCGGCCTGACGCCAACTCGAGTCGAGCCATTCGAGTCCTTCGAATCGCAGCGACCAGGCAATCCCCCAGACCGCCGTCAGCGTCGTGACATCGAGTACGAACAACTGACTGTGAGTCAGCCACGGCGCCTTGCGGCCCTCAGTCGATGACCCGGCCTCCGGCGATCGTGCCGGCGTCGGAGACACGGAACGGGACATCGTGATATTCACTCTCTGCGGCGAAGACTCAGTGGGTACTCATTCGAATATCAGGACAAAGAATGCCAGCCTTTAGCTGGCGGGTCGTAACGATTCGACCGCGTCGGCCGCGGGGTCTAGTTGGTACGGCTCAGCACCACGGCAAGCGTGACCAGACTGCCGAGGACCTGCGTCATCGTGCCCAAGAACTGCATCACATCGCGCTTGTCCGAAGGATCGCGGGCCGGCACGACGATCTGGCTCCCGATACGCGGTGTTGGCTGCTTCACAAGCGCAAACAGATACAGGTGGCGCGTCTCTACTTTCCCGTTGGCTTGCACCACGTATGCGCGCTTCGCGTCGGCGTTGCGTGTTGTACCACCGGCGGCGCGGACGTAGTGGGCGAGTGACGCGCCGGGCTCGTAGGGAAGGGCGACGGCCGAGTTGACGGCTCCCGAAACCGACACGAGCGCATTGTAGCGCGGCACGTGTACAGAGTCGCCGTCGATCAGCAGCAGGTTATCACGATCCTTCGCATTCTGCAGCACGCTGGGGAGGTCCACACCCACGCGTCCCACGGCATGCTGCCCGCGGTAGAAGGCCACGCCGGCGGAGTAGGCCGAGGCGGTGAGCCCGCCGGCGCGGGCGATCACGTCGGAGAGTCGCTCAGCTTTCGAGGTCAGCGCGTAGGTACCGGGGAACTGCACTTCGCCGGTGAGCGTCACGGTAGACTGCATCTGCCAGTCGGGCTGACGCAGCACCAGTACGTTGTCATAGGGTGAGAGACGCGTGTCGCCGGTGGGCGCGGCGGCGGCGCGCGACTCGACCACGTACGACGAATCGAGGGGCACACGGAACGTGATCGCCAACTGCCCCTGCTCATGCCGGTCGGGCAGGCGCGCGATCTCCGCTTCCTCGAGCGACGCGCTCGGCAGCAGGCCGCCGGCCTGCAGGATCAAATCGCGCATCGTCATGCCCTCACGATACGGATACTGACCCGGACTGCGTACCGCCCCGCTCATCGCCACGTACTGCGGGGCACGGAACTCCGTGAGAGAGGACACCGAAATCTCGTCGTCCTCCTGCAGCAGAACAGGTGACGTCGCGGTTCCGTTGCTGCGCAGCGTCGCCGGAATCTGCGCGCGCGTGGAGTCCGCGCGCAGACGCGAGACGATCACGCGTCCGAGACACGTGTCGGACTTGAGTCCACCGGCCTGACGGATCGCGTCATCGAGGGTGCTGGCCTTGTCGATACCCTGCGCGCCGGGCTGCCAGACGTTACCGGTGATCGTGATGCGACCGCGCACACGGTTCGAGACGAGTGGCACTTCCACGACATCGCCGGCTTCGATCGGGATGCGCACGGCCGTCGTGCCCTTGGCGGCGTCGGGTAAACTGACGTCGCCTACGATACGATCGCTACCCTCGGCTGTGCGTTGTGCCGGCGGCACGATACGCTGGATCCGAATACGCCGACGCGACGCATCATCCGTGAATCCACCGGCGGTCGCGATCAACTCATCGAGTGATTCGTTCGGTCGCAGTTCGTATGTGGCCGATCGCAATACGCCACCGCTCACACGAGCGCGCGCCCCGTACGTAGGCACGAAGAGCACATCACCGTTCTAGAGTCGCACATCACCATTGGCATCGCCGCGCAACAGATATTCGTACACGTCGAAGCGCTGCGAAGGCTTGCCACGGCGACGAATTTCTACCTGCCGCAGAGAGCCGCGCTCGCTCGGACCACCGGCGGCATACAGTGCTGTGAGCGCGGTGCCAGCGCTGGAAATGCGATAGCTGCCGGGCTGCTGCACATCGCCGACCACGAACACCTGATTACTGCGCAGACGCGCTACACTGACCGAGAAGCGCGTACTGTTGCCGATTCCCGAGTACACGCGCTGCAGCCGTGTACGCAACAAGACGTCGAGATCACCGAGGGTGAGATTCGCCACGGGTACCGTGCCGACGACGGGGATCACGACAAAGCTTTCGCGTGTGACGTCGAGAGTATAGGCCGCTTCGACGTCACCGCTGAGAATGAGCACCAGCTGATCACCGGCGCCGAGCTTGTACGACGCGTCCACCGGTCCACCGGCGTTCGCATCGAACATGGTCGTCGGCTGCGAGAACAGTGCGTATCCGAACAGCGTGGAGCCCTCGGCGTCGTAGCTGGTGCTCAGCTGACGGCCGTCGACGGCAGCGGTGTTGGCGGCGGCCGTCGTGGCTCCGTTCGCCGGCTTGGACGCACCGGTGGCATTGCGCGCATTGGCCATGTTGGCCGCGTTGGCGGCGTTGGTGCGGGGGCCGGTCAAGGCGACTCGGCGCAACACCACTGCGTCTTCGGAATCGACGATGCCGAGGGCCCGGACAGCGCTGATCAGCGAATCGGACGGTAATGTGGTGACCGCGGGGGCGGCGCCGCCCATGACCTGCTCCAGTAGCGACTCGGGATAACCGGCGGCGCGCAAGCGCGCCCGGAGCTGCGCGGCCGACAGACCTGAGGCCTGGATACGTTGCCGCAGTTGCGCCACCAATTCGGGGCGGTTCTGCACCAGATCCAGCGCTTGGGCCGGGGTTGGGATGTTCGCTGGCAGCGACTGCGCGCGCACAGGCTCGACAGAGGCGCCGGCCATGATGCTCGCCGCGAGCACCAGGAGCACTCGTGAACGGGACATCTTCAAAGATTCTGATAGAGAGAAAGGTCGTTCGTCAGGGAAATGACGAACGACCTTCCGGGGCTGGAACAGTCGGTTGCGAAACCGTGACGTTTGGCGGCGGGGCTATCCGCGGACAAGCTTCACGTCGTACAGTGTGAAGGAGTCGTCCCGTGAGATGACGACCAGATTCTCGACCTGCGCCTGCGCGATCAGCATGCGATCGAAGGGATCGCGATGGTGCGAAGGGAGACGCGTCGCAGCTTCAGCGTGCCGGAAGAGGACCGGCAGCTCGGTGAACGCGGAGGCCTCGGTCGCGGAGGCGACGGTTCGACTGCCACTGATCTTGCCGAGCGCGACTTTGATGGCGATCTCCCATGCCGAGGCGCTACTCACGAAGACCTCGTCAGCACTCCGGATCGCCTTCGAGGCCGCGGACGACAAGCGCGCACCGGAATCCCACCAGATCAAGACGTGCGTATCGAGTAGCACGCGCACGCGACGTCAGTCCGCTTCGAAGGTGTCGAGCACGCTATCGGGCAGCGGCTCGTCGCACGTACGGGTAACCTTCCATAGCCCCCTGCCCTGTCCGGGGATTAGGAGATATCGCGTGTCTTCCATGGGGACGAGCCGTGCCATCGGATACCCCGACTTCATGATCACGATTTCCTCGCCGGCGGCGGCACGATCCACCAGCGCCGAGAGCGGGGTTTTCGCGTCGTAGAGAGCGACGGATTCGCGGACGACTTTCTTCGGCATTCGAAGTGCGGGTGTGCGTGAACGATGGCGATCCCCGAAGTGTTAAACGGTTGACCAATTTGGTCAAGTTCAACGACGCGGAAGGACGTGTTTCGTTGAGAGGGCAAGTCGCCCGTCCAGCTCCCAGTGAACTACACGAAGCGTCGCCCCCTTCAGCCAGTCCGCATCGAGCGTTCGGTCGTCCGCCGCCTCGACGCCGTCCAGCTCAAAGCGCTGGTATCGACGCTCGATGCCGGGGAGCACCACGGCCTCGCCACTACTCTGGGAGTTGCCTTGCTGCATGACGACGGCATCGCCACGTGAGGCATTCTCAAGCACGAACAGATACGGTCGCGTGAATCGCCAGTCGCCGTTTTCGATCGCGCCGTACGCTGGGGCGCGCGTCGGGCCCAGCGTCGACCAGCTGACGTTGAACGCGTCCGGGCCGGATCCCGCGCGTCTACGGAACGAGAGTCGTCTTCCGCCTTCGTTCTTCTCGACGTCACCATTGAGCGGTATCGACGCCACCTCGACCTGATGGTACCGATTGAGCACGACGTCGACGCGCACCTTCGTAACTGCGTCGGTGCCGAGACGCTTCAAGATCGCGGATGTCGGGTCAGCGAAATCTGGCGTGAGGCTGTACCCTTCAGGTTCTGCGGCGCTCCGGCGAACGGAGGAGGATGTTGCGCGATTTACGGCAAGCGTACCTCGATGGTGTACGTCGCGCTCGGCTCCGTGTCGCAGTCGCAAGCCTTTGGGCAGCATCACGAGACGATCGACCTGCGCGTATCCGATAGTGCCTCGCAGCGAGACCGCCACGCTGTCCCCGTTCGCGAAGTACGCCGTGAGCAGACCCCAGCTCAATGAATAGCGGGCACCCGGCGTCTCTCCCGTCAGGCTGACGTCGACTTTCGCGACACCATCGTTGCGCGTACCGGACGCCAGCGACACGCTATCCACCTGCAGCGACTCCGGCGCCGCGACCAGCGTCGCCGGAGTCACGGAGGGCTGGCCACGACCCGCCAGCGAGATCGATGGCTTCGCATTCAACGCAAAGAGCCCCAACCCAGTGAGTAGCGCCGCGAGCGCAACCGAGAGTCGCCGCGGCAGTCCCCGCAGATACGTCACGGCGATGACGGTGCCAATGGCGAGAAAGACCGGCAACAACGGGACGCTCGGCAACACGCGAGTGAGCCAGACCGAGACGCTGCCAGCGAGATTCAGGACGCCGGCGAATCCGATCAGCGAAAGGAGGAACAACAGGATCGCCGACTTCAATTCCGTGGTGCTCACGGCGACGAGCGCAGAGACCGCTACCCACATCGCGAGCATTCGGGCAGCCGGTGCTGTGTGCTGCACGACCTCCGTGAGCGTCAGGTTGAACGATGCAACGGCCATCAGCGCGATGACCAGCGGACACAGCACGAAGATCACGCTGATCAGCAGTGACTTCTCCAGGAACAATGCCGACGAGCGCGTGGCTTGGCCACGCCAAAATGCTTCTGGTCGTAGCGGTGAGTCGCCCTGCACTGCGAACGCCGCCGCCATAGACAAGAGACCCGTACAGAGATACGGCAGCGACGCGCGAGGAATGGAGACGACCTCCACCGCTCCCAGTGCCGTGATCACGGCAAGTGCGAGCACCGCGTAGCAGGCCGCGATCACCCAGCGCATGCGTAGCAGATCGAAGCGCAACAAATGCAACGTCTGAGCGGCGAGGTTCATGCGACCGCCTCCGATGGCAGACTGGTCACATCCTTCTTCGCCAACGCGAGATACAACTCCCGGAGCGTCACTTCATGCTCGTCGATCGCGACCATGGCGCCCGGCATTGCCTGCGCGATGGCCGCGCCGCCGATGCCGCTGCCGAACACCGACACCCGTTGCCCTGACTGTTCCACGCGCAGCCACGACGCGGGTCGCGAGCGCGGCAACGATATGCCCGGGGCGAGGGTGAACTCCACCCGCCGATACCGGTCGCGCAGCTGCTCCCATGGTGCGGACACGTCGATTCGACCATCCCGCAGAAATCCTACCCAGTCCACCAGCATTTCGATCTCCGCGATGTCATGGGTACTCACCAGAATCGTCCATCCATGCTCACCCGCCGTCTCGAGTAATCCGCGCACGAGCTCCTCCTTCACCGCCACGTCCATGCCGGTGAACGGTTCGTCCATCAGCAACAGCCGCGGGCGGGGCGCGAGTGCACAGAGCAACGCGGCCTTCATGCGCTCCCCGCGAGACATCGTACCGATCTTCTGTGTCGCATCGAGCTCGAAGCGACGGCGCAGATCCGCCGCGAGTGTCGCGTCCCACGTGGGATACAGCGGTGCGCAGTACGCCTCCATCTGCTCGAGCCGCATCCACGTGGGGAGTTCCTGCCCTTCGGCCACGTAGGTGAATCGCTGTCGCTGCGGTAGCGTCATGCCTTGCACGCGGTCGCCGAACAGCGATACGGAGCCCGACTGCGCACGCTCGATCCCCGCGAGCACGCGCAGCAGCGTCGTCTTGCCGGCGCCGTTTGCGCCGAGCAATGCGTACGTAGCCCCTTCGGGAATCGTGAGATCGAGTTCGTGCAATACGCGCTTGCGGCCATACCGGTGCGAGAGTCCCTGCACGGCGACGGCGCTCTGTGTTGTCGTCATTTCAATCACTCCGACGTCGCCGCACAAATGGCGACTTTTGGTTGAGTTTCGCTACGGAGTTCGCGCCAACGCGAGGCCACCGCCTGCACCACATCCTGTTCTGCGAGCCCCAGACGCATGGCCTCCACCACCAGCTGTTCCACTGGCTTCGACAACAGTGCCCGCTTCTCCGCCGCCGACGACTCCGTGCCGATCGCGACCACCGTCCCCACCCCCGGCAGCACCTCCAGCACGCCGTTACGCACGAGCTCGGCTACCACTTTGTGCGCCGTGTTGGGATTGATCTTGAGCGCCTGACTCAGCTCACGAACCGAGGGGAACGGCGATCCCGACGGTAGCACGCCCGACACCACGGCCTTGGTGGCTGCATAGACCACCTGGCGGTAGGGGGACTCGCCGGGGACGAGAAATATGGGAAACGGCAGCATGGTGTACTAGTTGTACTAGTACAGCTAAAAGTCAAGAGGCATGAGAAACGGAGGTCAACCGCGCCACCGCGGTGGCGCTCTCCCGCCCCAGCCGTAGCTTCCCCTCCGTCCTCTCACACTCGGAGTTCCGATGTTCGCATTCCCGAGGCGCCCTCTCGCGATCGGTGCGCTCTTGCTTGCCGCCCCCGCCGTGACGCTAGCTCAGCCGGCCAGTGGCAACGCCAGTGCAAATGCCGCCGGTCGTGCCGGCACCGCGCGCGTCATCACCCCGGCCGATATTTCGGCCTGGAAGTCCATCCGCGGCACCACGCTTTCCAACGATGGAGCCTGGTTCGCCTACACGATCGCGCCCAATGAAGGCGACGCCGAGGTGGTGATCCGTCAGACCTCGTTGGGCGGAAAGGAGCACCGCTTCGCCATCGGCGAGGCGCCGGCAGCCGGCGGCGGGCCTGGCGGTGGTGGCAACGCCGCGTTGCAACTGTCCGGCGACGGCAGGTGGGCCGCGATGCTGGTGTATCCCAAGGCGGCGGACCAGAAGCGCATGCGTCGCGAACGTCGTACCGTGCAATCGAAACTGCGCCTCGTGAATGTCGCCACCGGCGAAACGCGTGAGTTCGACAAGATCCGTCGCTTCTCGTTCGGCGGTGACTCGCCGAAGTGGGTCGCGATGCAGGCCTACGCGCCGGAAGTCGGCGGCGGTAGTGGCGGTGGCGGTGGCACTAGCGGCGGCCTTCCCGGCCCCGGCGCGCCAGGCATGGGCGGCAATCCGATCGGCGGCGGCGCGGCGCGGGTGGAAGGCACCGACCTCCTGCTGCATGAGCTGGGCACCAATGCCAGTTTCAACGTGGGCAACGTCGGTGACTTTGCGTTCGACGACAAAGGCCGTTGGCTCAGCTACACCATCGACGCGCGCGATCAGCTCGGCAACGGCGTACAGCTGCGCGATCTCGCCAGCGGCACCGTGAAGTCGATCGACGCCGGTAAGGCGCTATACCGTCGCCTCGCCTGGACCGACAGCTTCCCCGCCTTCGCCTATCTCAAGGGCACGATCGACAGTGCGACCACCGACACCACGTGGACCGCGGCCGCCGTTGCGCGCGTAGGCTCGCCCACGCAGCAGATGATCGCGGTGGGCAACGGTGCCACCGCAGCCCTCCCCACTGGCATGGAAGTGAGCCCGGAGCGCACGCCGCGTTGGCTGGAGCAGATGGACGGACTCGCGATCGGCCTCCGCGTGGCGACGCCGCCGGTGCCCAAGAGCGAACAGCTCGAAGACGACGATCGTCCGTCGCTCATTCTGTGGCATAGCAAGGACGCACGCTTGCAGTCGATGCAGATCGTGCAGGAGAATGCCGACAAGAGCTTCTCGTTCCTGGCCACGTTCCTGCCCGCGACGCAGAAAGTCGTACAGCTCACCGACGACATCGTGCGCACCGGCACACTCGGCGCGCGCGACCGCTACGTGCTCGGCACCGACAATCAGGCGTACGAGCGTCAGAGCAGCTACGACGGCGTGCAGCGCCGCGATCTGTACCTCATCGACGCCCGTACGGGAACGCGCACGCTGGTGAGGAAGGAATTGCGCGGCGCGTCCACGTTGTCACCCGACGGCAAGTCGGTGCTCTTCTGGGACGACGGCAACTTCCACGCGTACGACGTGGCCACCAAGGCGATCTCCAACGTGACGGCCGGCGCGCCGGTGTCGTTCATCAACACGGAAGACGATCACAATGTGGACCGTCCAAGTACGAACATCGTGGGCTGGAGCAAGGATGGGCGCTTCGCGCTGATCAGCGACAACTACGACGTGTGGCGTATCGGCATGGCGGGCAAGAGCTGGGCGAATCTCACCGGCAACGGCCGCGCCACGCGCACACGCTACTCGCGCGTGATCAACACCGACCCGCGTGAGCGCAACATCGACCTGGCCAAGCCCGTGTACATGGCCGCGATGCAGGCGCTCACCAAGAAGGAAGCGATCGTGCGCATCGATCCCGCCAAGGCCGGCGCGGTCGCGATCACCGGATGGCGCGATGCACGTCATGCGCCGATGAAGGCACGCGACGCCGAGGTGTGGGTGTCGTCGATTCAGACCTCGACGCGCTTCCCCGACTACTGGCGCGTATCGTTCGGCGGCGGTGCGATTGCGGACTCGGTGCGCTTGTCCGACGCCAATCCGAGCATGAACGGCGTGGCGTGGTCGGCTGGGTCGCGGCTCGTGAACTACGTGACCGAGAAGGGCGACTCGCTACAGGGCGCGCTGTATCTCCCGGCGGGCTACGAAGAGGGCAAGAAGTATCCCACACTGGTGTTCATCTACGAGCTGCAGTCGGACAACCTGAACGGCTTCTACTCGCCCACCTTCTCGAGCTCGCCGAATGCGTTGATCGGCGTGCACAACTCGCGAGGCTACGCGGTGTTCCTGCCGGACATCGTGTACAAGATCAACGACCCGGGTATGAGTGCGGTGTGGAGTGTGGTGCCGGCGGTGAAGGCCGCAATCAAGACGGGCATCGTGGACTCGGCCAATGTGGGGCTGCACGGTCACTCGTGGGGCGGCTACCAGACGGCGTTCCTGATCGGCCAGACCAACATCTTTAAAAGCGCGGTAGCCGGTGCGCCACTCACCGACATGGTGAGCATGTACAGCTCGGTATACTGGAACTCCGGCAGCACGAATCAGGGCATCTTCCAGAGCTCGCAGGGCCGGTTCAAGGGCAACTTCCTGGACAACAAGGACGCCTACGAGCGCAACTCGCCGAACCGCTTCGCCGACAAGGTGAAGACGCCGCTCATCATCTTGCACGATGACAAAGACGGCGCGGTTGATTTCAATCAGGGCATCACGTTCTACAATACGCTGCGTCAGCTCGACAAGGACGTGATCCTGCTGGAGTACGTGGGCGAGAACCACGGCCTGGCGCAGCTCAAGAACCGCAAGGATTACGATTTGCGTCTGATGGAGTACTGGGACAGCTATCTGAAGGGTGAAAAAGCGCCGGAGTGGCTGGCCAAGGGGATTCCGCGCCTCAAGCTCGAAGAACATCTGCGCGAGCAGAAGAAGAAGCTCGAGGCCAAGAAGATCGCGATGTAATGCTTGATGTTGGTGATGGTGATGGTGGGGTGCTTGCTGAGAGGTGGTGAAGCGCCGAGGGTCTCCCAGTCGCCGTTGCTGCGCTTCGCGCAGAGACGGCTTTGGGAGACCCTCGGCGCTTCTACCTACTTCACGTGGGGCACGCTTCCGGCCTCGAATGTAAGCTTCCCCTTACGCCGGGCATTGATCCTGTACTCATGAGTCACTCCGCCTCCTCCTCGCTCCCAGTCCCCGACGCTACGCGGCCGGCCACGCCCATCTCGCTGCCCGCGATTCGCGCGGGCGACCCGGACGCGTTGGCAGCGTGCTACCGGTCGCATGCACCGGCGTTGATGGCGCTGGCGCTCCGGCTCACGGCATCGCGTGAGGACGCCGAGGACATCGTGCACGACGTGTTCGTGGGGCTGCCGGAGGCACTGGCGCGCTACGACGAGCGTGGGCAGTTCGGCGCGTGGATTGGTCGCGTGACCACGCGCGTGGCACTGATGCGTCAGCGACAGGTGCGTCAACGCGGCGACGTGTCACTGGTAGACATCACGGAGCCCGCCACGAGCACGCCGGACGGCGATCCTGTGCTGCGCGAGAAGGTGCTGCAGGCGCTGGCCACGCTCACCCCGCCGCTGCGTCATGTGTTCGTGCTGCGGGTGATCGAGGGCTATTCACATGCGGAGATCGCGAGTCTGCTGGAGATCTCCACCAACACCTCTGAAGTCCGGTTGCACCGCGCGGTGCAGCAGCTTCGTCGAGTGCTGGAGGCTTACGTATGAACCGCCGTGCACTCTTCACGGACGATCGGGATCTGGCGGCGCTCGTTCGTCAGGCTACTGATGTCGTGCCCTCCGGCGTACTGCTGGAGCGGATTCACGCGAGCCGCGCCGATGGCATGCGGGTGATGCTTCCCCACGGCGATGCAGCCACGGTGCCAGTCGTGCCCCAGGCACCGTCGTCAGCGATCGATGCTCTCACGGTGGAGCAGCTGGCCGGGCGTGTGTGGATGATCGGCCTCGCGGTCGCAGCCGCACTCGTGGCGGCGGTGACCGCGCTGTGGCCGCGACTGGACGCACGGGGCTCGCTGCCGGCAACGGCGCGGGCGCTGCCGCGACAGGCGCCGCCGACGATGGCCGACTCCGCGCTGTTCGACTCGCTGACACACACGACCGCGATGGCCTCGCCTCGCGAGGGCCTCGCCGAACGCCTCTCGCCGTGGCCGCGCGTGGCGTTCGCGCAATCGGCAGGAAAGGCTGCGCGCAATGCGCCGTATCCCGGGCTTATGGCGCTCGACGAGTCCAGACTGAAGCCGGGCCGGCGAAGCTATCTGCGTAGTGTGGGGAATGCGAGGCATGAATTGCTGCCGTACACGACGTACACGGTCGAGCTCGACTCCGTGGAGTTGGGGGAGCAGCGCGCCTGGTGTCTCGTGACTGTCACGCAAACATCAGCGGGGCCGGCCGAGAACAGCGAACGCAATGCAGAGCACGATACAGTCTGGCTCCGGCGAAGCGATTTACGACCGATCCGTCGGGCGCGTCATGCAGGTTTCCTGCGCATGCGGCAGACGTTCACCGACAGCACATTGTTGGAAACGGACTCCTTGGTCGCACCTCCGGGAATGACGCTCCGGAATGGCATGACGCTCATGCCGTTTCGCAACGGCACGTCCAGAAGGCTGCAGACGCGCGTTCCGTTCGTGCCCACCGAAGAGACGATGCGGATCGTACTGCGCGCCGCGCCGCTCCACGAAGGCTGGCGCGCCAGCGTCGGCGCCCTCTCTGGCGACGACCGCACCGTTGCCATGGGCGAGTCCGAGTATCTGAACCTTCGCGTCGATGGGTCGCGCGACATCCAGACGCTCAGCGGCCACTACGCCACGTGGCGGGTGGTCCTCGAGACCGGGGCCAAACCTGAAGTCTGGTACGTCAGCAAGGAAACCGGGGAAACGTTGCTCACCGAAGGATCGTGGGGGGGCAGCTATCCGGTTTCTGAAACGCGACTGCTGTTCGGCTTCGAGGAGACGAAACGCCTGTCAGCCGTGCGGAACCGCTAGTAAAAAGGGCCGGATGTCATTGACGTCCGGCCCTTTTTGCTGCACCATCAAAGGGAACCGGTTGCAGACTCTCGCAGCATCCCAAGGCCCGGAGATCCCAATGCGTTTTGCTCAGTCGCTCTGCCCTCTTGCCGCACTCCTGCTGTCGCTGTCCATACCGCACGATGTCGTCGCGCAGGCCGCACCCGCCAAATCCGTCGCACTGGTGTCCGCGCCCACGGCCAACCCGAATCGGGTGACCTACGTCGCGGTGAATTCGGTCGACTACAACTTCATGGCAACTGATCAAGTGCCGGCCGGTGTCGTCGCCTTCAACCTCACGAACGGCGGCGCCGACCTGCACGCCCTCGCGATACTCGAGCTCCCAGCCAATCATACCCTGCGTGAGTTCCTCGATATGTACCACAGCAAAGGTATCATTCCGCCGTGGATGCCAACGCTGGGGCAAACCGCTCCGATCGCGCCGAATCAGGAAACGTTTCTCACGGTACGCATGAAGCCGGGCCGCTACATCCTCGCCTGCCTTATCCCGGCGCGCGACGGTCGTGCGCACACGGAGAAGGGCATGGTCAAGCTGATCACGGTCAAGTAGCCGGTCGCCGCTATGCGGTAAAAGAGGAATCGGGCAGCGAGTCGCCGGCACGCCAACCTATGGTTCGCAGCTGTTCGAGATACCCCGTAACCCGCCCGCGCTCGGCGTGGGTGGGAACCACCAGCACGTCGCCCACCTGCGCCCACGCGAGCAGCTCGTGCACGGCCTCGAACTCGCTTGCCGAAATCGACACGCAGTTGGTAGGCGCGCCTACGCGCCGTAGCTCATCAACGAGCAGCGCCGGCAACTCCCCTGCGGGACGGCCGCGCAACAGCGACACCATTTCCTTCACGATCACCCGCTCGAACGGCGCGACGCTCCACGCCGCCCGCGCGAGTGCGCGCAGCTGATCGTCGTCGCGATCACCGGCGTTTCCGAGCACCAACCCGCGTCGCGTGGCCGGGACCGCAGCGGCCGTCGCGCAGAGCGCGCGAATACCTTCGGGATTGTGCGCATAATCCACGAATACGGTGATGCCGCCGAAGGCGTAGCGCTCGAGTCGACCCGCGTTGTCGTGCAGCGCCGCACCAAAGCGGCGAAGTGCCACATGTACCGCCGACAGCGACACCCCGGAGCAGCTGGCCGTGAGCGCCGCCGCCAGTGCATTCTCCACGTTGTGGCGCGCCGCACCATCGGCGGTCACGGGCATCTCGCTCACGCGACCGGCGTCGCCCCAGACGCCCTCGCGACAGACCATCAGGTGCCCGTCGTGCAGCACGGCACCGTCGCCATGCGCGTCGATACCATCCGCCACGAGTTCGGTATCGGCGTTCATGCTGAACCACACGATCGGTACGGTATGCACCGTCGCGAGTCGCTCACCGAGCGCGACGAGTGTGGCGTCATCGGCATTGAGCACCAGACGAGCCTCCGGCCGCAGTGCGCGGATCATGACCGCCTTGACATCGGCGAGATCCTCCAGCGTGTGGACGCCGTACTCACCGAAATGGTCGGCCGAAATATTGGTGATCACCGCGACGGTGGCGTTGGTCGTGCCGAGTCCGCGGCGCAGCATGCCACCACGCGCCGTTTCAAGCACGCCCACTTGCACGTCGGCGTCGCGCATCACGAGCCGCGTACCCCCAGGCCCCGTGTAGTCACCAAGGCCCAGCGTGTGCTTCTCGACATCAGACTCCACGAACACTCCGTCGCTGCAGCTCCAGCCGGTGGTCGCCCCCGCAGCGCGCCACATCGCCGCGATGAGCCGTGTGGTCGTGGTCTTGCCGTTGCTACCGGTCACCATGATGAGCGGGATATCGCTCACGCTGTCCCACGCTACCGACGCCGACGCTGGCGCCTCGCCATGAGCCCACGTGATCACACCACGCCCACTCCCCACACTGACCGCTTCATCGTCGATGCTGAAGGCCACACCGCGGGTGAGCGCGCCGGCCTCGAGCTCGCGCACGTGGGGGTGACGGGCACGTTCCTCGGCGTATTGCGCACGCAGCGCTGGCGCCGCATCGGGCACTTCGCGCTGATCCACGTAGGCTTCCGATTCCACCCACGCCATTTCGGCCACGGCGGTGGCGGTCATCAGTCCGTCGATTGGCGCCGAGAGATAGCAGGTCGCGTCGCCGATGCTGTGCCGGGCGACGAATTCGATATTCTCCCAGCCCAGCGCCTGCGTGAGCCGACGCGCCGCGTACGGCCAATGATCCACCGCACGACGCGCTTCGTCATCGACCACCGCCACTGTGACGACCGCGCCCGGCGCAGGTCCGTACCTATTCGGTCCCTGCAACCGGCGGCAGTCCCGGATGTTCGGCGACGGATACTCCGGATCGTCGACCGACACGTGGGTCAATCGCTGGCCTCAGGCACGAGGATCACGCCTCGCTCGTCGCGCATGAGCACAACGTCGTTGGTCATGCTGTTCCACTTGGCCGCCGGCTCTACCGTCGTAGCCGGTGCCGCGGTCGAACGCGCCGGCGCCGCGTCGTCGGCCGGCGATTCTTCCGACACCTCGGCGCGCGGTACCGCACGCGCGGCACGCACCGGCGGCATCACGCGTTGTTCGGCTTCCGGACGGAAATTGATGATCTGCTTCCAGCCACGAGCGAGAACATCAGCGAACACGAGCACGAGGTCACCAGCGCGTGCCATGCGCAGCGCCGCGTCGATCGCTTCCTGTTCATCGATAATCATGGTCACGCAATCCGCCGCGACTCCACCCGCCATCAAGGCGTCGCGTAACATGCGAGGTACTTCATCGGGGCTACGCCCGCGCGGCGAATCATCACGACGCACGATGTAGTGGTCAAAGCCGCCGGCAGCGGCAACCGTCCCGACGGCCGTGATGTCCGCGTCGCGCCGATCGCCGGGAGCCGCGAGCACACAGATCCGTCTGCCTACCGGCTTCATCCGATTCACGAGGTCGCACAGTGCCGCGATCGCATGCGCGTTGTGACCGTAGTCGAAGAGCACCTTGAAGGGATGCTCGTCGTACACGTTGAGTCGGCCGGGCGCCTGGAAGAACGTGGTGTCGAAGGTGCGCAGCCCGTGACGGATGTCCTCGAGCCGTACACCCATCGAGAACGCCATCGCCGCCGCGAACATGGCGTTCTGCACGTTGAACGTGGCGCGGCCCTCCAGCGTGGCGGGAATGAGGTGGGTCCAGAGCAACGGAATGTGCGCCCCACGATCGTAGATCGTGATCATCTGTCCGTTCACGCCAGCTTCCAGCGCGATGGCGCGGCCACCAGCGCGAATGTGCTCGCGTACCAGATCGTGCGCGGGGTCCATCGTCACGTAGCACACGTGCTTCGCCTTCGTGTAGGCCCCCATACGGAGCGTGTTCGGATCGTCGGCATTCAGCACCGCAGTATCCGTTGCGATCTCCACCACCGTGCGCTTCACTTCGGCGAGCTGTTCGAGCGTTTCGATACCCTTCTGTCCGAGGTGATCGGGCTGAATGTTGAGTACCGCGCCCACGTCCACGTGCCGCATCGCCATTCCTGCACGCAACAGACCACCACGGGCCGTTTCCAGCACCGCCACCTGCACCGCCGGATCGCTGAGCACGATGCGCGCCGACGTGGGGCCGGTCATATCCCCTTCGACCGTGCGCTGCCCGTCGATGTATACGCCATCGGTGGTCGTGAGTCCGACCCGCTTGCCGGCGAGCTTGTGAATGTGAGCCAGCAATCGCGACGTGGTCGTCTTGCCGTTCGTACCGGTGATCGCCGCGATCGGAATCGTACTGGGCGCCCGATCCGGGAAGAGCATGTCGATGACCTTGCCGGCCACGTCACGCGGGCGTCCTTCGCTGGGCGCCATGTGCATGCGGAAGCCGGGCGCCGCGTTCACTTCGCACACGGCGCCGCCGATATCCTTGTACGACTCGGTGATGTCGGGCGTGAGGAAGTCCACACCACCGACATCGAGGCCGATCGCCTTGATGGCGCGCACCGCCATCTCGGCGTTGTCGGGATGCACGACATCGGTCATGTCGGTGGCGGTGCCGCCCGTGGACAAGTTCGCGGTGAGGCGCAAGTACACATCTTCACCAGCTGGCGGCACCGTGGCAGCGTCGTAACCCAACGTGGCGAGCAGACCCATTGCGGGCTCGTCGAGCTCGAGCTGCGTGAGCACCTTCTCGTGACCGATGCCGCGACGCGGATCACTGTTCACGATGGCGATGAGCTGTTCGATGCTGTGCACGCCGTCGCCCGTGACCTTGCCGGGCTCGCGCTTGCTGACCGCCACGAGCTCGCCGTTGATCACCAACATGCGATGATCGTGTCCCGTGATGTAGCTCTCCACGATCACGCTGCGCGAAATCTCCTGCGCGCGCAGAAATCCGGCGACCACCTGCTCCGGCGTGGCGAGGGCGATCGACACCCCGCGCCCGTGATTGCCGTTGTACGGCTTCGTCACCACGGGATAGCCGATCGTCTTCGCGGCGCTGATCGCCTTCTCGGCCGACTGCACCAGGCGCTGTTTCGGTACCGGCAGCCCGAGGTTGGCCAGAATACGATTCGTCTCTTCCTTGTCGCCCGCGAGTTCGACGGCAATGTGCGACGTCCCGCCGGTGATCGTGGCCTGAATGCGCTGCTGATAGCAGCCGTAGCCCAGCTGAATGAGACTCTGTTCATTCAGGCGAATCCACGGAATGTCGCGCGCTTCCGCGGCGTGCACGATGCTCGCGGTACTTGGCCCCAGTGCCCGGCGCTGGGCGTAGCGAATGAAGGCGTCACGACGCGCCGCCAAATCGAAGCTCGGATCGGTATCGCGCGGGCGGAGTGCCACCGGCAACAGATGGTGCAACAACTCGAGCGCCACGTCGGCCGCTTCGTGTCCGACATCGGCCTGCTCGTGCTCAAATACCACGTCGTACACACCGGAGGTCGCGGTTTCGCGCGTCTTGCCGAAGGTGACCTTGACCCCGGCCACGTTCTGCAATTCGATAGCCACGTGCTCGAGCACATGCCCCATCCACGTGCCGTCGTCCTCCGTCATGCGACGTACGAATCCGCCGGCCACACCGTACGAGCAGCCATGTTCGTGCAAGCCCGGCAGCGCCTCTAGTAGCGCCCGAATGAACTCGTCACCCAGTCGCCTTGTAGGCCACTCTTCGAGCGCTCCAAGGTCGAGGACGAGCCGGATAACCGGGAAGTGCGCGTAGTGGCTCGGCCCTACATAAGTGGCGCGTTCGAGAATCTTCATGGTGTGCTATTCGGCCGTGACGAGGGAGTCGCCCAGCGCAGAATTGAGCGCGTCGTGCGGTGATGTTGCCGACGCCGTGGCGACCGCCAGCCGTGTCCGGAGATTGAAGCTCGCGCCGGCCGCGAGCAGATGCAGTGTGGCGCCAAGCAGGGTGACCGCCTCGCCGGGCTCCGCCTCGGCAATCGACGAGAACGACACATTGGTCGGATCGATGATGGTGACCGAGCCGGCACCCATGACGTCGATCGTGTCGTCCGGCCCGATGAACGCGGCGGTGTCCTCGTCGACGCCGAGTCCGAAAGCGAATGGATTGTAGGCCAGTGCAGTGAGCAAGCGCCCCAGTCGATCGCGCTGACGGAAGTGCTGATCGATGATCACGCGGTTCGTGAGCCCGAGACCGGCGCACATGGTGACCATACCGGCGCGCGGCGAACTGCCCTCGGCCCCGTATGCGATCATGTGTTCGCTGAGATACGCGGCGCCGGCGCTGGTGCCGGCGATATGCATGCCTGCCGCGTGCCGCTCGCGCAGCAGATGGCCAACCGGCGTGCCACCAAGAGTGGTCGACAGCTTGAGCTGATTGCCGCCGGTGATGAACACCCCGGTCGCGGCGCTCAGCCACTCGAGCCAGTCGCCATCGTCACAGTCGCTGCGCCGCTCGAAGTTGAGCGCCTTGGCCTGCGTGACGCCGTGGCGCTGAAACACGCGTTCGTAAAACGCGCCCATGTCCGGTTCGGATGACGCAGTGGGGATGACGGCGATGCGTGCCGCCGTGCCACCGCTCAACGCCACGAAGCGGTCGAGAATAGCCGAAGTAAGCAGCTTGCCACCAATCGGGATGATCCAGCCGCGCATAAGTCGTGGATTCGCGTGAACCGTACTCACCGTCGCGTACATCGCCGTACGTGTCGAGCGTGTGCAAAGCTAACGCTGGCCGTGGCCACTGGGTAACGTTCCGACATGCTGCTGCTACGCAATGCGACTGTATTCGCTCCCGAATCGCGGGGGCAGATGGACCTGCTTATCGGCGGTGAGCAGATCCTGTGGATGGGCGCGTCCCTCAGCTCGCTGCCGAGCGCATTGGGCGTGATCGAGGTCGATCTCGAGGGGCGCGTGGTGATTCCGGGGTTGGTTGACGGCCACGCCCACCTGACCGGTGGTGGTGGCGAAGCCGGCCCACACACCCGCGTCCCCGCGCCACCGCTGTCCCAGTACACCAACGCCGGGGTCACAACGGCCATCGGGGTGCTTGGCACCGACGACGTCACGCGGAGCACGGCCGAACTGGTGGTCACGGCGCGCGGTCTGGTGGCCGAAGGGCTGTCGGCGTGGTGCCACACGGGCGGATACCACGTACCTCCAGCCACCCTCACGGGCAGTGTGCGCGGCGACATCGTGCATCTCGATCGGGTAATCGGTGTGGGCGAGCTCGCAGTCAGCGATCACCGGTCCAGTCAACCGACGCTCGACGACTTGCTGAAGGTGGCGGCCGAGGCGCACGTGGGCGGCATCATGACCGGCAAGGCCGGCGTCGTGCACTTGCACATGGGCGATGGGGAGCGCGGACTCGATCTTGTGCGGCAGGCGCTGGACGCCAGCGAGATTCCGGCGCGGGTGTTCAACCCCACGCACGTGAATCGCAAACGGGCCCTGTTCGAGGAAGCGATCGCCCTCGCCCGACGTGGGTGCGTGGTCGACATCACGTCGTTCGACGTGTCGCCCGAGGACGACGCGTGGAGCGCCGCCGACGCGCTGGAGCGGTTCTGGGCCAGCGGGGCGCCCGCCACGAATGTGACGGTGAGCAGCGACGGCGGCGGATGCCTGCCGGTGTTCGACGCCGACGGCCGGGCGGTCGAGATGGGCGTCGGTCACGCGGGCACGCTGCTGGACACCCTGCGGGAGCTCCTGGCCCGCGAACACCGTCTGGAGCGGATCCTCCCCGCCTTCACCAGCAACGTGGCGACGCTGCTCCGCCTTTCGGGCAAGGGCAAGCTCCGTGTGGGGGGCGACGCCGACTTGGTGGTGCTCGATAGCGACCATCGTGTGCGCGACGTGATGGCCCGCGGCGCTTGGCATATTCGGGGCGGAATGACCGTTCGCCGTGGCACCTTCGAGCCAGCGTAACGCCGGTGTCCGGACGTGCCTGAGATCGGTCCCCGAAAATGCGCTGATTGGTGGCTTGTGTAAGGAAACAAGTATTGACTTCAGTCGCTTTTAGCTGGAACTTCAGTTTCCCGCTGTTGTTCGTGACAGCAGGCAACTGTTTCAAGACATAGGCATTTGGTCAACGATTCCGAAGCTGGGGTCGGCGCTAAGAGGGAACCCGGTGTGATTCCGGGGCGGCCCCGCCGCTGTAAGGGAGGACGAAGGAACAGCACGCCACTGGGTACTCGATATGGGTGCACGGGAAGGCCGTTCCGGAGGACGAATCCCGAGCCAGAAGACCTACCAATTGCCGGAGTCCGCGCGCACCCTCGTGGGAGGGCACGCCGGGGATTGCTGCGTGCCATTCACTCGAGTGGCGCCTGCTCCGCTGGGCTCCTTGCTGCGCATCGCAAGGAGCCTTTTTCGCCGCCCGGCGTGTCCGTTGGGCGATGGAGAGCGCAGCTCCTCGGGGGTGTGCATTCAACCGCTGGTTCACCCGAAGGAGGCACCCTTGGCCGTATCCGTCGCCCCGCGCAGTTCCGAGTTTCGAGCCAGCTACGACGCCGCCACTATCAAGGTGGTCACAGAGGTCGTCAATCGTGACGGCGTATCGGCGCCGTGGGATCCGGAGCGCATCACTCGCGCGATCGCGCTCGCGTTTTACGCGTCGCGTCACGACGATGCGCCGAACCCGCTTCACGACGATGCCGCTCACCGCTTCGGACTGGGCTTCACCGACTTCGCCGACGTCTGCGCCATCACGCAGCTCGTGGTGAACACCGTGGAGCGTCGTGCGCAGGACCATGTACCCGCGGTCGAGGAGATCCAGGACATCGTGGAAATGATGATCGCCGCGCGCGGTCACTGGGACATCGCGAAACGTTACGTGCTGTATCGCGCGGCGCGCGCCCAGCATCGCCTCAACGTGCACGGCGAGAACGGCTTGCAGGACTACATCTTCCTCTCGCGCTACTCGCGCTACCGGGAAGATCTGGGTCGTCGCGAAACGCCGGCCGAGGCCTTCACGCGCGTGATGGACATGCATCGTGGCCATTTCGCCGATCGCGTCGATCTGCCGGTGGCCGGATTCGGCAACCGCACGCTGCGCGCGCTCATGGTGGACACGGAGGACGCGCTGCAACGCCGCGCGATCCTGCCCTCCATGCGCTCGCTGCAGTTCGGCGGTCGCGCCATCGAAGCGAACAATGCGCGCATGTTCAATTGCGCGTTCACGCACATGGATCGACTCGACGCCTTCAAGGAGTCGTTCTTCCTGCTCATGTCGGGCACGGGCGTGGGCTTCAGCGTGCAGAAGCAGCATGTATCGCAGCTCCCGACATTCCCGCTCCGCGCCGCCGAGAACGAACTGCCGGTGGTGCACTATATGGTGCCCGACACGCTCGAAGGCTGGGCGGATGCGCTGGATGCCCTGATCCGCTCGTACTTCGACGGCACGAAGGTCGAGTTCAACTACAGCGCCATCCGTTCGCGCGGCCAGCAGCTGCGCACCTCCGGTGGTCGCGCGCCGGGACACTTGCCGCTCAAGAAGGCGCTTCGCGCGGCTGAACACATGCTGGACCAGGTGCCGGGCCGAGCGCTCCGTTCGATCGAAGTGTACGACATCATGATGCACGTCGCGGTTGCCGTGCTCTCCGGCGGCATCCGTCGCTCGGCCACCATCTGTCTCTTCTCGTCCGACGACGACGAGATGGCGTCGGCCAAGACGGGCAACTGGTTCGAGACCAACCCGCAACGTGGCAAGTCGAACAACTCCGCGGTGCTCGTGCGCGAGTCGGTGCAGACGTCGGATTTCGCGAAGCTGTTCGAGTTCCAGAAGGAGTTCGGCGAGCCGGGCTTCTACTTCGTTGACGACGCAGAATACGGCGCGAATCCGTGCGTCGAGATCGGTCTCGCGCCTTACATGGTGGTCGATGAAGCGGCGCAGGCGAAGCTGGCGAAGTACGGCCGCCCCGATGTCGCCATCGGGTCGCGTGTGTCGGGCTGGCAGATGTGCAACCTCACCACGATCAACGCCGGCGCCTGCGACAGTGAAGAGTCGTTCCTCGCCTGCTGCCGCGCGGCGTCGCTGCTTGGTACGCTGCAGGCGGCGTACACCGACATCCCGTACCTCGGTGCCGCCTCGCGCGTGATCAACGAGCGCGAGTCACTGCTCGGCGTGTCGATCTGCGGCATTCTCGATCGCCCGTCGCTGCTGCTCGATCCGTCGGTGCTGGAACGTGGCGCGAAGGAATGTCTCGACACGAACGCCGCGATCGCCGAACACCTCGGCATCGCGCCGGCCGCGCGTATCACCTGCGTGAAGCCGGAAGGCACCGCCAGCCTCGTGCTGGGCGCGGGCTCGGGTATTCATCCGCATCATGCGCGTCACTACTTCCGTCGCGTGCAGGCGGCGCGTACGGAGCCGTTGTACCAGTGGTTCAAGCTGCACAATCCGCACATGACCGAAACGTCGGTGTGGGATCCCGAAACCACGGACGTGATCACCTTCCCGGTAAGCGCCGAGCCCGATGCGATCCTGCGCGAAGACGTCGGCGCGGTACAGTTTCTGGAGTACGTGCGTCTGGTGCAGGAACACTGGGTCCGCGCCGGCCGCCGTCACGAGCAGTACAACCCGGGACTGCACCACAACGTGTCCAACACCGTGACCGTGAAGGACGAAGAGTGGGACGCGGTGCAGCAGTTCATCTGGGACAACAAGGAATACTTCGCCGGCATTTCGCTACTGCGCGAAACGGGTGACAAGATTTATGCGCAAGCGCCGCGTGAAGAGGTGACGAGTGAGTCGGATATGATTCGCTGGAACGCCCTGTCGTATCGCGACGTCGACTACACTATGTTGCTCGAGGGCGTGGACATGACTACGCTTGGCGACACGGTGGCCTGTGCCGGTGGAGCCTGCGAGATCATCTAATCGCGCGAGCGCTTTTTCCAATGAAGACCTCACTTCGTTTGCTCCCGCTCTTGCTGTGCATGGCAACCACTGCACTCGCCCAGACACCTGCCTCCAACGTCACGGTGTCCGGGCGAGTGCAGGATGCGCAGACAAAGACGCCGCTGCCGTTTCTCACCGTGCAGCTGCTCACGGAGAAGGACAGCGTATTCGTGACCGGTCGCCTGACCGATGGTGCCGGCGCGTTCACGTTCACGGGGCTCAAGAAGGGCACGTACCTCCTCGACGCGAGAATCATCGGCTACAAGCCGCTGCGCCAGCGGGTCCTGATCGGCGAACTCAGTGCGTTCCTCGACCTCGGCGTGCTACCAATGGAAGCGGTGGCGTCGGCGCTTGGCCAGGTCGTCGTGACGGCCAACGCGTCCGAGATCGCCAGCACGATGGACAAGAAGACCTTTCGCGTGGCCGACAACGTGGCCCAGGCGGGCGGGTCGGTGGTGCAGGCGATGTCCGTATTGCCGGGGGTCACGGTCGGTGAGGATGGCAAGATCCAGTTGCGCGGCAGCGACAAGGTGGCCGTGTTGATCGATGGCAAGCAGACCGCACTGACCGGGGCCGGATCCCAACGCGGTCTGGAGAACCTGCCGGCGTCGGCCATTCAAAGCATCGAGATCATCAACAACCCGGGCGCGAAGTACGACGCCAATGCCAGTGCCGGCATCATCAACCTGATCCTCAAGAAGGAGGAGCAGACGGGGCTTACGGGCAAGGTCGGCCTGATGGCCGGC
>NZ_JBDNFF010000279.1:0-5269 GCF_041689975.1 Gemmatimonas sp. | reverse complement strand
GATCAAGTTCAACAGCAACTTCCAGTGGTCCACCACCAGCCGCGACGTGAAGGACGGCAACGCCGGCCACATCACCCGCGAGCCGGAGCAGGTCAAAGCCTTCCGCGACACCTGGCGCGACGGCATCCACAGCTACCTCACATATTTGCGCGACCGCCTCACCGTCGCCCGCGATCTGCTCACCGATTCCGGTTCAATCTTCGTGCAGATCGGAGATGAAAATGTCCATCGCGTCCGCGCGGTGATGGATGAGGTTTTCGGGGAGGAAAATCTCTGCGGGCAAATTGCATTTCAAAAGACTGGGGGGTTTGCGCCAACTCTAATTTCATCCGTTTACGACTACGTGCTCTGGTATGGGAAAAAGAAGGAGTCTGTAAAATTTAGGAAGCCGCTACGCGAGAAGGAACAGTCACTGATTGATGCGGGTTATAAGTGGCTTGAAACGGAATCCGGGGACTGGATTCGGCTAAACACGAAGCAAATCAACGGCGAGGAGGACATTCCCTCTGGCAAACGATTCCAATCCAGCATTCTCGTTTCCGCCGGAGCATCAGATGTCGGTTCTCGCCCAATTGAGTTCCAAGGAAAGACGTTTCGACCTGCCCAAGGCAACCATTGGAAGACTTCAGCGACCGGTCTCGGAGTTTTACAGAAAGCAAACCGCCTTGTCGCAGTTCAGAACACGCTGGCATACGTCCGATACGCGGAAGATTTCTCCGTTACGGAGTTTACGAACGTCTGGTCCGATACGGTCAGAAGCACCTTCGCGTCGCCGAAACTCTATGTCGTGCAAACAGCGGAGAAGGTTGTTCAGCGTTGCCTCTTGATGGCGACCGACCCCGGCGACCTCGTGCTCGACCCGACCTGCGGATCGGGCACAACCGCCACCGTCGCCGAGCAATGGGGACGCCGCTGGATCACGATTGACACCTCGCGCGTGGCGCTGGCGCTGGCCCGTGCCCGCATTATGGGCGCGCGTTATCCGTTCTACCTGCTCGCCGATTCGAAGGAGGGACAGGCGAAGCAAGCGGAGGTCACGCAATCGGCGCCCGGCACGCAGCCTGTGTACGGGAACATCCGCCACGGCTTCGTCTATCAGCGCGTGCCGCATATCACCCTCAAATCGATCGCCAACAACGCTGAGATCGATGTCATCTGGGTGAAGTGGCAGGCCGAGCTGGAGCCGTTGCGCGAGAAGCTGAACGGCGCCTTGAAGGGGAGCTGGGAAGAGTGGGAGATACCGCGGGAGGCCGAAGACGACTGGAGCGCCAGCGCAACGAAACTCCACGAGGAGTGGTGGGCGGCGCGGATCGCGCGCCAGCAGGAGATCGACGCCTCGATCGCGGCGAAAGCTCAGTTCGAAAACCTCTACGACAAACCGTACGAGGACAAGAAGATTGTGCGCGTCGCAGGCCCATTCACGGTCGAAAGTATCTCGCCGCACCGCGTGCTCGGCGTCGACGAGAACGATCAGATGATCGATCCGCTTGACCAAGGGGAGGAAGCTGCCGACGGCCAGGGCTTCACCACGATGGTCCTCGAGAACCTCAAGACGGCCGGCGTTCAGCAGGCCCATAAAGAAGACAAGCTCAACTTCGTCTCTGTAGCTCCGTGGCCCGGCCAGATGATCGGCGGCGAGGGGCGCTACCGCGAGGGGGAGAAGGAGAACGCGCCCGAAAAGCGCGCCGCCATCTTCATCGGCCCGGAGTTCGGGACCGTTTCGCGCGCCGACCTCGTGCAGGCCGCGAAGGAAGCTGGCGACGCCGACTTCGACGTGCTCGTCTCCTGCGCATTCAACTACGAGGCCCACGCTTCCGAGTTCGACCAGCTAGGCAAGATTCCGGTGCTGAAGGCACGGATGAACGCCGACCTCCACATGGCCGAGGACCTGAAGAACACTGGCAAGGGCAACCTGTTCGTGATCTTCGGCGAACCGGACATCGAGGTACTGGACGCCGAAGGCGACGATGCTGGGGGAGGGCAGATCCAGATCCGCGTCAACGGCGTTGACGTCTTCGATCCAAGCAGCGGCGAGGTGCGCAGCGATGGCGCCGACGGGATCGCCTGCTGGTTCATTGACAGCGACTACAACGAGGAGAGTTTCTTTGTCCGGCAGGCCTACTTCCTCGGAGCCAACGACCCCTACAAGGCTCTAAAGACGACGCTGAAGGCTGAGATCGACGAGGAGGCTTGGGCGAGCCTCAACAGCGACGTCTCCCGGCCTTTCGACAAGCCGGAGTCTGGCCGCATCGCTGTGAAGGTAATTAACCACCTCGGCGATGAGGTGATGAAGGTCGTTCGGGTCGACTGACCATGCAGATCGGCGTCGCTGACTCTTTTACCGACGGCCTTGCTCGGCTGGGAGCAGAGGATGAACGGGCCGCCTCGCGTACCGCTTTTCAGCTGTTTGACGGCGATCTCGGGAGCAAAGGCCTCAACTACGAGCGCCTTAAGGCGCCGAAGGACAAGAACTTTCGTTCGGTCAGGGTCAACCGGGACGTACGAATCATCATCCATGAGCGAGATGGGCTGCGCACGCTCTGCTTTGTCGCGCACCACGACAAGGCTTACGAGTGGGCCTCCCGTCGGCGTATGGATATTCACCCCAAGACTGGTTCCCCGCAGATAGTCGAAGTCCGAGAGACGGTCCAGGAGATCCCCATTCCCGTCTACATCGAGGCGCCGCCGGAGGACGCCGACGGCAGCGAGGCGCCGGAGAAACCCAAGGCGCCGGCGGTCCCTGAGCCGCTGTTTACTGACATCACCGACGATGAACTGCTCAGCTTCGGCGTGCCGGAGGACTGGCTGCCCGACGTACGGGCCGCCTGCGATGAGCGTTCACTGGAAGTCCTCGCAAGCCATCTGCCGGCCGAAGCCTTCGAAGCGCTCTGGGAGCTAGCGACTGGCGGTACTCCAACGGTTCCTGTCCACGCCGAGCCCGGGTCCAACCCGTTCGAGCACCCTGACGCGCAGCGGCGTTTCCTGCTCGTCAACACCGTCGAGGAGCTCCAGCGCGCGCTCGACTTCCCGTGGGACAAGTGGACGGTCTTCCTCCATCCCGAGCAACGGGTGTTCGCTAAGAAAGAATTCAACGGTCCGGCGCGGGTCTCCGGCTCCGCCGGCACGGGCAAGACTGTGGTGGCGCTTCACCGGGCGGCAGGGCTGGCGCGGCGTGATCCGCAGGCGCGGGTGCTACTGACGACGTTCAACGAGCCGCTGGCGGCGGCGCTGCGGGTGAAGCTGCAACGGCTTCTGGACGGCGAGAACGAAGTCCTGGAGCGGATCGTTGTCGAGCCGCTGGACACGGTGGCTCTCGAGATAGTGGGCGGCGCCGGGGAGCTTCCCCAGCTCGCGAGCGTCGACGACATCCGTGAGCTGGTTGCTCTTGCCGCTTCAGAGGTTGAGGAGAATCGCTTCTCCGAAGCGTTCGTGGAGAGCGAATGGAGCGACGTGGTGGATCAGTGGCAGATCGGCGGCTGGGAGGAGTACCGATCGGTGCAACGGCTCGGGCGCAAGACCGGCCTCGGTGAGCCTCAGCGCAAGGAGCTGTGGGCGATCTTCGAGCAGGTCGCTGCGGGCCTGGACGAGCGCAGGCTGGTGACGATGCCGCAGCTCTACGGGACGGCGACTGGGGTCGTCGAGGATGGCAGCGGTGGCGGCTTTGACTTCGTCGTGGTGGACGAGGCCCAGGACATCAGCGTGCCACAGCTTCGGCTGCTGGCTGCGATGGCCGGCAGCCGCCCGGACGGACTCTTCTTTGCCGGCGACCTCGGCCAAAGGATCTTCCAGACACCGTTCTCATGGAAATCGCTCGGGGTGGACATCCGCGGGCGCTCGAAGACGCTGCGGGTGAACTACCGGACATCGCATGAGATTCGCCGTTGCGCGGACCGGCTGCTGCCGCCTCAGCTGAGCGATGTTGACGGGATTTCGGAAAGCCGCGGTGGAACGGTCTCCGTCTTCGCCGGCGCGCTGCCAAGCATCGAACTCGTTGATTCAGCGGCCGCCGAGGAGACGCTGACCGCGCAGTGGATCAAGGGGCTCATCGACGGTGGATTGGAGCCGGGGGAGATCGGGACCTTCGTTCGCTCGTCTGACGAGATTCCTCGCGCCCGAGCAGCGGTGGAGGCGGCGGGCGCGAAGGCGCTGCTCCTCGACGGGACCAACGACGCCGGCAGCGGCGCGGTCGCCGTTGGGATCATGGAGCTTGCCAAAGGGCTCGAATTCCGGGCCGTTGCTGTAATCGCCTGCGACGAAGGTGTCGTTCCGTCTCAATCGCGGATCGAGCAGATCGGTGATTACGCCGACCTCGAGGACGTCTGGGAGACCGAACGCCAGCTCCTCTACGTCGCCTGTACCCGAGCGCGGGATCACCTGCTCGTGACCGGCGTGACACCGGGGTCTGAGTTCATCGAAGATTTGGTAACCGAGAGGTAGGGGTGGGGATGGATAATCTGAGCATCTATTGCGTTGGTATCCCGGCTCGCTGCCTCCCAATGGGGTTTGAGGGGCGCTGGAGCAGCCATTGATCTGCAGACGAGCTTTGATTCCTTCCCGTCTTCGCCGGCCACCGATGGACTGGCGACAGGCTTCTTTGACACCGGCGTGTGGCTTGCGGTCGCGGTGCTACTGGCCATGGGGCTGATTCATCTGACCGTGATGGCGCTGCGTCTGAGGAGAAGCGCATGAGTAGCCTGCCCGCCGACGCTTGCTACCAAGATCAGTGCGGTTGGCTCAACGGCGCCGGGCTAGAAGTGCTGGCTGAGCACTGGCCGTGGGGCAGAGTGTGGCCTGGAGATCTATCAGCCTGCGAAGAGAAGGAGATTCTTGTGCAGAAAATCGCAAAATCCAAATTCACCAGTTATGGCGACTACCAGGCCGACCATCCAGCAAAGGACAGATTCGCAGAACTCTTCCGTGATAATCCGCACCTGCGCGATTGCTGGGTATGCGAGGTGCATCCACTTCAGGACGACGTGCTCCAGATACCCTTCGCGACCCACCATCTCAGCTACCGCAAGCTGGGCAGCGAAACGCCTCGCGATCTGATCAAGCTTTGTAAGAAACACCATTGCGAGGTACATCGGTTGGAAAAGATGTCGGAGGGCGTCCAATCTCTGTCTTGGTATGTGGCTTACCTGCGATGGCGCGTGAAGGAGGAGCGGGCCGGAACCCCCGTTCACCACTGGCCTCAGGACCCGCTGGACGAGCCCTCAACGCGGTACTGACCCGGCTGATTTCGACCGGCAAGACGAAAAGTGGAGATCAT
>NZ_JBDNFF010000278.1:0-5361 GCF_041689975.1 Gemmatimonas sp. | reverse complement strand
GATCTCGACCCCAGAGCGCCGGCCCTTCTGGCGAATCGCCACCCGGTCCGGGTGCAGCGTCACGTGGTACGCGGTTTCCGCAATCAGGATCTCGCGCGTCAGCGGTTGTACCAGGGGCGTTGCCACCACGACCTCTCAGGCTCAGGGGAACTGGGCGACCAGGGGTGGCGCGCATCGGCGTGCGGGGTCGGGTCGGTGGGCACCGTCAGCGCCTTCGCCGGATCCAGATCGTCCGCATGGTGCTCCGCCCACGCGAGCCAGTACAGCAGCGCGTCGTCGAGCGGGAGGCCAGCGGCGGTTGCCGCCTCCCGCATCGTCGCCACGTAGTCCCGAACGGCCCGGCACTGCTGCAGACACTGCACGTCCTGCTGGAGGGCGCGTATTCGGGCATTCTCGCGCCGGCGGCGCTCCTCCTCGTCGCGGCGTCGCGCCTCCGCGGCCTGGCGCTCACGCTCCACCCGTTCGGCCTCCGCGCGGCGCGCCGTCAGGGCCTCGGCCGCGGCCACCAGGGCAACGATCACGTCGTTCAGTAGCTCGTCGAGCTGCTGCCGGCCGCCGTCGGACCACTTGCCTCGGATCGGCAGGTACGGCGTGGTAAGCTCCAGAGTGAGCGCGCCGGTCGCCTCGTAGGCGTACCGTTTCGCGTACCAGCCGGTGACCGCTTTTAGCGGCGGGACCTCGGTGCGCCGAACCTGCTCGGTGATTTCCAGGCCGATGGCGTCCGCCCCGATGTGCACGACCGTCCTCGTGACCGCGTCGGTCGTCGCGAGTTCTACCCGATGTCCGCGCTGCCCGAGGGCCTTGAACAGCGCATCGTAGATGCGAAGCGCGCGGTCGACCGAGCTGAGGGTCAGCTTCAGCGCGACGCATTTGAGCCCCCCCGACCGTACCCGTAGGTCCTCGTCGATTTTTGCCCGGCGCAGCAACAGGACCGACGCGGCCACCAAGGGATGCGGGGCCTCGAGGATCTCCGGCACCACAATCCGGTGCTCCGGCTGCGCCTCGAACCGCCGCTGCACGCCCGTCGGTGAAGGGTCCGCCGCGAACGCCTGCGCAACCGCCTGCGCGGTGGGCCTGGGCGGCTGGTGAAAGACCGCTACCTCGTGACCCTTGGCACCGGTGGCCAGCTTCAGCATCGGCGTTCGACGCGGACGCTGTCCGGCGGCCACCTTCGCCCAGTATCCGCGCGGTGGCGTGGGGATGCTGAACTTCGCGCAGATCTTTCGCAGACCGGTATCGGAAAGTCCCAGTTTCGGACCAAGCGTCGCCGAAGCCTCAGACCAGACTCTTTCGTACAGCTCCTCACGGGTGAGCCGTACCGGCGGTGAAGGCACGTCGCGATCCATGGTAGGGCATCCGTCGGGGAAGAAGGACCAAACCATCAGGTGCGGCAGCGCGCGGCGCCCTCCGCCGGTTGGCACGGCGTCGTCCGCAATGACCGTAGACTGCACGGCGGGACCGGTCGGCGCCATGCTCGGACAGGCACGTGAGTGATCTGGCGCCGAACCCGTTGCCGCGCGTACGCGATGCGGTCCGGCGCCAGAGATCTCCCTACGATGGATTCGCCGTGGTTAGTCGCACGCCCCGTGCAGCGCGACTTGGTACAACACCTCGTCGGGAAGCGAAAACCGCTGCGTGTCGGACCATTCAACGCAGCGCCATACGCCGTCGCCAAGTGCCAAGCCGGATTCAAGCTCATGGCGGCGGGCGAGATGAGGAGCGGCTCCGGCAGCGCCGTCTAGCCTGACGACTCACGAGACGGGCAGCTTTCTACCAAGACGATGAGCTTACGAGCACAAGCGTCCTATTCACAGAAGATTCAACAGGTGTGACTGCGTGATAACACGCTTAGTTCACAAAGTCACACTTGACATTATGCTTTGTGCTCACGATACTTCCTCCGTCAACGTCAACCACGCGAACGGAGCCCGAGCAATGTCTACGCGCGAACTGAGCATCCCCGGCACTCGCCGGCACCACCTCTATCTCGTCCCAGAACGTCGGGTACCTCGTGCGTCGCATGCGCCAGCCGGCCGCACGCTGCACCTGCTCGACCTTGAGAATCTTGCCGGCGGCCCCAAGGTCGCTCAATCGGAGCTCGACGCGGCTGTGGCCATGTACCGAGAGGCGGCCGCGCTCAGCCACCATGACTTGGTCGTGGTTGCGGTCAATCCGGCCTTGGCGGTGGCCGCTGGACGCACCTGCAGCGGTGCGCGCGTCGTTGTGCGCGGTGGCCCGAATGGCGCCGACGAAGCGCTACTGTCGGTCGTCGCAGATCGCGAGTGGGTTGCCGCTCGATTTGATCGAGTCGTCATTGGCTCCGGTGACGGCATCTTCACGGAGCTCGCCAACGACCTGCGCGCGTTGGGTATCGCCGTCGGTGTCATCGCGCAGGCGGTTCGTGTCTCCAGTCGTCTCGCGCGGGCGGCCACGTTTGTTCGGCTATTCCACTCAGACCACATGCTCGCGGGGGCAGCGTAACCATGGCTCACCAGACTGGTTCAAAACGACGGGTCAGCGTCTCTGAGATCGCACAACTCGCCGGTGTAGGCTCATCTGCCGTGTCGAACTGGAGGAAGCGCCATGCCGACTTCCCGCTCCCATTGGCCGGGAACTCTGTCGATCTGTTTGAGCTGACAGAGGTAACCGACTGGCTCAGCCTGCACGGCAAGGACGTTGCGCCCCTTGATGAGCACGAAACGCTTCGGCGATTGTGGAATTCGTGGATCGACGGCGCGCGCTCCCGCGATACCGGCAGCCCTGGTCATGCAGCCCTGCTGTTTCTTCAGGCGCTCTTTCTTCGAGAGTACAGAGACCGCACGTCCGCTGCTCTCCCACTCCCCGAGAGCTTGTGGCAAAGAATCGTTGGAAGCTCGGAAGCCCACGTTCGCGCAGCATGGGACGCCGCCGCGGTGGTGGCTTCACAGAATTCGAGTGCACTGCATCGCGCGCTTGCTGTACCAGCGCACGTGACGGGCATCGAACTCAGGGAAGCCGTCCAAGTAGTCGCCCTAGCGCAGATCGATCCAATCCGGTTACCGGCCACAGTCACATCTCTGCTACGCGATCTCGCCGCGAACAACGCGCGCTTTGGACCAGACGCTGGAACGCCTGCTGGGATAGCCGAACTCCTGATCAGATTACTCGAGCCCATCGGCGGAACCGTCATGGACCCTGCTGCGGGATTCGGCCTGGCACTCGGGCAGATTGCCGAACACGCGGCGCACCGGAGTGACGTGCGCTTGCTGGGCCAAGAGATCAATGAAGTGAGTTGGAAGCTCGGCGTACTGCATCTCAATTTCTATGGTTCCTTCGTCGACATTGCCGACGGAGACTCCCTACGCTACGACCATTTTCGGGGTGTTCTGGCAGACCGCATCATTCTACATCCACCCCTGGGCGTGCGGTTCGATGCCAATGAGAATCTCTTTGACCCTCGCTGGCAGTTCGGCACGACGAAAACCGCTGATTGGATGTGGGCGCAGCACCTTGTGCACCATCTTGGCGAGCGGGGGCGCGGCATCATGGTCATGGCGCCTGGCGCCCTCGCCGGTTCGGGTCGAAACGCTGACATTCGCCGCGGCCTGCTGGACGCGGACTTGATTGACGCGGTCATCGAATTACCCCCCGGGCTGCTCCCTGGAACCGCAATCTCGGTGGTGCTCGTCATCTTCGCTCGGGATCGTGCTGCACGTGCGGGCGAGGTCCTCTTCGTCGATGGGCGCAAACTGGGGCTCAATCGACGCGGGCAACTGAATGAGATCGCTGATGCGGAAATTGCGCGAATCGCTGACGTTGTGATGGCCTGGCATGAGGGACGCAATCACGAGGAGCCGCAATTCTCGGCGACCGCATCTGTGGATGAGATCCGACAGCACGGCGCAGAGTTGCGCCCGCAGCGCTTCATTCGATACGGCGGCCAGAGTACCCAAGTAAACCGGCATGTGGTCTTGTCGGATGTACGCGTGCTTGCTGACTCCGTCGCGTCCTCACTTCGTGAAATCGAGTCCTCGTCACCGAGCATTGCCGAAGTGAACCAGTTGTTGCAGATCAGCTGGCCGGCCGACTCGCGAACGCTACGAATTGCTGATCTGCTCAGGGAGAGACCGATAACCGGAACGCGACATGACCCCGCCGGCGAGCACGATGCCGTTCCTTGGATCGCCACCGGCGAAGTAACCGGCGGCGCGGGCGTCCTCACCGACGTCCCCGAAGCATTCACGCGCGGACGCATCAAAGGGCGCCTCGCGAGGCGCGGAGACCTACTCCTCGCGTCGCGTGGAATTGATCGGTCAGCGCGCGCGCGCTGCGCGAAAATTGATGTGCCTCAAGAGGTCGCGTTCTCGGAATCCCTGATGCTGCTCTCCGTGAACACAGACCTGATCGAGCCTGACTACCTGCGCTTAGTTCTCACGTCATCGTCCGGCTACGAGGCGCTCGCGGCGGCAACCACTGGTACCACCATCGGCAACCTACGGGCAGACGTGTTGGAAGAGATCGAGATCGCAGTGCCTGACATGAAGACCCAGCGGCACGTTGTGGCCTGGTTTGGACGGCTCGAGCAGGCGAGTCGGGATCTTCAGGTAGCCGCACAATCCAGCGAGCGATTTCTTGCCGGACTGCGTGATGCCGTCGCTGATGGGTACTTGGGGATCACGGCGTGATCTGCGGCCATCGCGCGAGCAGCAATTGTGCGGCTTCCAGCACACGTAGGTTTGTCGATAACCGCAGCGCGCAGCCGCGCTCCTCTTTGAGGCGCCTGATGCACTGACGGCGCCGAGGCCCCCGCTTTCCCTGTTCAATTCAGTTCCCGCGCCACGGGCCGGTGGTCTGCGTCCGTGCCCCATGGCGATGGTTCCGGCACGTGAGCGAAGGCGCGTCTGACATAGTGCCATATGCAAAGACGCGGTGCACAGACTACCAGAGCTGGTAGACCGCTGGGACCGCCCCCGGCTGGGCGCGTGCTCCGGCGAGGTGACCTCCGTCATCGTCCGCCTACGTCCTCGCCGAGGTTGTGTCACCCGCCGGTACGGTAGGATGTCTCGAATGTGAGCACAAGCGTCCCGCTGTAGCCCGCATACTACTAGTCCCTGTTTGCAGACCGACTGTCGCCCCGCCGAGCTACATTCTCCTCAGCCGTAGCCGCCTTCGGGCGCCAACCACCCCAATGTCCACCACACGATGTCATCAGACCTTGTCGCAATAGAAAGTCGCCTCTGGGCCGCCGCGGACCAGCTCTGGGCCAATACCGGTCTCAAGCCCGCCGAGTTCTCCACCCCGGTCCTCGGCCTGATTTTCCTGCGCTACGCCGACAAGCGGTTCACCGAGGCGAGCGCCATGCTCGACGCCAAAGGCCTACCG
>NZ_JBDNFF010000277.1:0-1689 GCF_041689975.1 Gemmatimonas sp. | reverse complement strand
CGCTGAATCAGGGCGGATGGTACCTCATGGCCGGTTTCTTCCTGACGATCAGCATCCTGCTCTGGTGGGTGCGCGTCTACCGCCGGGCGCGCGCGTTGAACATGGGCACGCACCTGCCATGGGCCTTCGCGTCGGCAATCTTCCTGTACCTCGCATTCTTCTTTCAGCCGCTCATCGTCGGCAGCTGGAGCGAGATGGTGCCGTTCGGTGTCTTTCCGCACCTGGACTGGACGTCGGCGTTTTCCATCCGCTACTGCAACCTGTATTACAATCCGTTCCACGCACTCTCGATCGTGTTCCTGTACGGTAGCGCCGTGCTCTTCGCCATGCACGCCGCCACCATTCTTGCCGTCGCCCGTTTGGGTGGTGAGCGTGAAATCGAACAGATCACGGACCGGGGAACGGCCGCCGAACGCTCGATGCTCTTCTGGCGCTGGACGATGGGCTTCAACGCCACGATGGAATCGATCCACCGCTGGGCCTGGTGGTTTGCCGTGCTCACGACCTTCACCGGCGGTATCGGCATCCTCCTCACCGGAACGGTCGTCGACAACTGGTATCTCTGGGGCGTGAAGAACGGCCTCGTGGCACCATACCCGGCGAACAACGTGCTCACGCCAGAGCAGCAGCAGCTGTTGCGTGGCCGCTATCAGGGCACGGCTCCGGATACGTTCCCGTCATACGACGCACCGCAGCCCGCGATGATGCTCGACTCGACTGCCCTGCTAATTCCGGCAGACTCGATGACGGCGGATTCGACGAAGGCCGATTCCACGACCGCGAGGCAGACGCCATGAGCATCCTTCGACGTTCCATTGGCCTGGTGGCCCCGTTCGCCCTGCTCTCTTTGGGGGCGTGCGGTAACGCCGAAACCGACTCGGTGCAGGTTGGGTATCGCGGGACCGGCATGGAGCAGAACTACGACCACGGCGACCTGAAGAAGCAGTTCGCGCAGGTGAAGATCCCCACGCCGCTCCCCCCTGCCGGCGAGTCGCCGCCGGGTCCGCTCCCGTGGAAGAACGTGCAGGTGCTGAATGACATCTCGGTCGGCGAGTTCAACCGAACGATGGTGGCGATGAGCACCTGGGTGGCGGGCACCGGCAACTGTGCCTACTGCCACAACGTCGCCAACTTCGCCTTGGACACGTTGCCCACCGGCAAGCCGATTTACACCAAGCTCGTGGCGCGCCGCATGCTGCAGATGACCCGCCAGATCAACGGCCAGTATTCGCAGCACGTGAAGTACACTGGCGTGACCTGCTACACCTGTCACTTGGGCAAGCCGTTGCCCAATGGCTTGTGGTTCTACTCCAGCCAAACGGATTATCTGCGGCACTATCTCGATCGCGACGGCGCCCGCGTCATCTCGCAGCAGATCGCGCCGAGCAACGTGAATCGCAGTTCGGTGAAGCAGACGGAGTGGACGTACGCGCTCATGATCAGCCAGTCCAAGTCATTGGGCGTGAACTGCACGTATTGCCACAACTCGCGGCAGTTCGCGAGCTGGAAGGAAGCTCCGCCGACTCGTGTCACGGCATACCATGGCATTCTCATGCTGCGCGACGTGAACCAGAATTACCTGTCGCCGTTGCAGCCCGTGTATCCGTCGATGCGCCTCGGAAGTCAGGGCGACGCGCCGAAAGCACAGTGCGTGACGTGCCACAACGGTGTCTACAAGCCGCTGTACGG
>NZ_JBDNFF010000276.1:0-8344 GCF_041689975.1 Gemmatimonas sp. | reverse complement strand
CGCTCGTGCAGGTTGACGGCAGCTCCTATCGTCAGCCCGGCGCCCGCCTGTTGGTGGACACCGAGGGGCGCGTGCTGGCCGGTGCGATCAGCGGCGGCTGTCTCGAGGGCGACGTGGCTGCGAGGGCGGCCGAGGTCTGCGCCACCGGTCGCGGTGTGCGACTCATGTACGACCTGCGGGCCGACCTGGAGGCAATCTGGGGCTTCGGTGCGGCCTGTGACGGCATTGCCCATCTGCTGCTCGAGCCGTTGCCAGATCCGTCGTGGCTGGCCGATGTCGACGCGATACGCTCGCGGCGGCAGAACGGCGCCGTGCTCACGGTACTCGACGGACATGGTGGCGGCAGCAGTTGCGCGGTGCTCGATGGTGATGCCGCGACCGGCACCTGGCGCCCCATCGGTAATCAGGTCCATGGGATCGCGGCGCCGGAGTTGCGAGAATCTGCCCGCGCGGCACAACGCACCGCGCATCCGTTGCTGCACGACCTCTGCGACGATGCCGCGGCGCTGTTCATCGAGCCGTTGGTGGCACCGATCGCGCTGCATGTGATCGGAGCCGGGCGTGGGGCCGAGGCGTTCGTGCATATCGCGCGCGCGATGGAGTGGGAGGTCACCGTGATCGATCATCGCCCCGCGGTGTTGGCCGAGCTGCATCTGCCGATCGAAGTGACCACGCATGTGGCAACGGATGTGGTAACGCATGTGGTAACGCATGTGGTGCGGGCCGACCAGACCGATGCGTTTCAAACACTGCTGGCGTCGCTGCCACAGGATGGCCGTACGGCGATCGCGTTGCTGTCGCATATTTTCGACGTGGACCTCGCGTGGCTGACGGCGTTGCTGCCATTGCCAGTGGCGTACATCGGCGTGCTGGGGTCGCGGACGCGCGCGAGCCAGTTGCTGGACGCGGTGGACACCGCGTTGGGTGCGCGCGGCACGGCCCTCACGGAGCGCATGCGTCACCGCTTGCACGCCCCGATCGGCCTTGACCTCGGCGGCGAGAGTCCGGCCTCGATCGCGCTGTCGGCGATTGCAGAGATCGAAGCGGTGATCCATGGCCGCCCGGCCGGTTTTCTGCGGGAGCGTCAGAGCCCGATCCATGCTCGCACGCCGACCCCTCGGGTGTTTGAGCATGACGGACCGGTGTCGTCGAAATGCGATGCGGGGCTGGCCGACCGACCGGCTTGACGGTTGTCGGAAAAGGGTGGCCGGACAACGGTGGCGCCATGACCGTGGCCGGCGTGCTCCTGGCGGCGGGCGGCTCTCGCCGGCTGGGGTCCCCGAAGCAGCTACTCAAGATGAACGGCGTGACGATGGTGGAGCGAGCCGCTCGTCAGCTGCTGGACGCTGGCTGTGCGCCAGTTTTTGTCGTGCTTGGAGCGAACGCCGCAGAAGTACGCGATGCTGTCTCTATGCTTTCGGTAGGTTGTGTAGAAAATGCGCTTTGGGAGATGGGAATGGGTACCTCGATCGCGCTGGCTGTGGCAACTCTGAACACTGTACGCTTTGCCACCGTGCAGGCCGTGTTGATTGCCACTTGCGACATGCCGACGGTCACCCTTGAGCATCTGACGGCGCTGATGTCGGCTGCGGACTCCGGCTCCGCCCACGGCGGCATGCGGGTGGCGTCGGCCTACCCTGGCCCCGACGGCGCGACGGTTCGGGGCATTCCGGCGGTGCTGCCGCGCGCCGACTGGCCGTCACTGGCGGCGCTCGACGGCGACCAAGGGGCCCGCGGGCTGCTCCGGCAGCAGGACACCCTAACGGTTTCTCTTCGGCATGGCAATTTCGATCTCGACACCCCGGTCGATGTCGCCGCATGGCGCGCGACCGAGGGTACCTCCCCGCAGCACTCCATTCCACCGTCAGCCCCGACACCCATGTCTCTCGTTCACACCGCACTTGCCGATCTCGAACACGAGATGGCCAACACCCGCAAAATGCTGGAGCGTATTCCCGAAGCGCATCTCGACTTTACGCCGCACGAGAAGTCGTGGCCGCTGGGCAAGCTGGCCAACCACCTGCTCGACTTCGGCATGTGGGGCACGGTGACGCTCACGACGTCGGAGCTCGACTTCGCGCAGCCCATGCCGCCGTTCACCGCTCCGACCACTGCCGCCGGTTTCGTGGCGGTGTTCGACGAGCGCCTTGACGGCTTGCGCAAGGCGCTGGCGACCGTCACCGACGAACAGCTCAAGGAAACGTGGACGCTCCGTATGGGCCCCCAGGTCCTCATGGCGCAGCCCAAGCTCGCCATGCTTCGCGGCATGGTGATCAGCCATATGATTCACCATCGCGCGCAGCTCACGCTGTACTATCGCCTGCTGGGCGTGTCGGTGCCGGGGCTGTACGGTCCGTCGGCCGACGAGCAGTAAGCCTGGCGCCGTATACCTTTTGTGGCGGCCCTCGGCCAGAAACGGCGACGCGGTCACTTCACAGACTTTTTCTCGAGGAGGGGAGGGTGGCGACACAGCGGACGAAGCGGACCAGAAGTACTCGTCAGCCACTGTCCCGGGCGCTGGTGCTGGAGCGCGCGATGGCGCTGGCGGACGCGCACGGTGTCGACGCGCTCACCATGCGTTCACTCGCGAGCGAGCTCGGTGTCGAGGCGATGTCGCTCTACCATCACGTGGCGAACAAAGAGTAGATTCTCGACGGGATGATCGATATCGTGCACGACGAGATCGGCCTCCCACCGCCGGCGCTTTCGTGACACACGGCGCTTCGGTGGAGGGCGAAATCCGTCCATCGCGTTCTCATGCAACACCGCTGGGCGGTCGGCTTGATGGATTCGCGAACCTCAATGGGGGCCGCCAACATGAGAGCCCTGCTGGACTCGTACGTGTTCGGATTCGTGCTCCAGGAACGGAGCCTGCCTGGGGCCAGCGCCGACGAGATCGAGGCCATGACGCACTCGATGCTCGAGCAGTTTCCGCCGGACGAGTATCCGAATCTTCGTGCGTTTGCCATCGAACACGTGCTACAACCGGGTTACTCGTTCGGCAAAGGGTTTGAGCGCGGACTGGATATCATCCGCGGCGCACTCACGGCGGCCAGAACTACCCCGCGCTGATACCCACCCATTTGTGCGACATGGCGCCGTTCGGCGAGCCCGAGCAATGTTACATCGAGCAACAGTACTTCAGGATCCTTCCCACACGCGATCGCGACGCCCAGCCGCCGCATCAGACCAGGCAACAGCTCGCCCACGTGCTGCGCCTGACAATCTGCGAGCACGACGCGGTTCAACAATGAACCCATGTTCACGCGGTTGGCTGCTGACACTCCGGTCACACTGCATTCTCTGAGGTGCCGCCGTACGAAGTGCTCGAGGGCTATACGCATGGGAGTGAAAGGTTTTGCTGACGTGTTCGACGCGGAGCGACCGCTGTCGTCGCTCCGCGATTGCGGTAAGATGCCGATCCCAAGGCATCAGAACCGCGCTCCCACAAGAATCGGCATGAAGGTCATCCAGGTGGGCTGTGGCGCGCACCGCATGCACCCGAAGTTCCACGAAGAAGTCAGTGGATCCGAGCGCCACAACCTCTCCAACCCCCACGTTCAACCCTAGCGCCTGACGATCGAGATAGCCCGGCGCCATCCGATCCAGCCAGTCCCATCCCGCGCCCGCGATCCCGTAAAGATCGAGCCTTCGATCATGGCGCCGCGTCGTGACGTTCACCGTGAGCGCGCCGACGCGCGCGCGATCGAGTCCTTCCCGCGTCGCGCCGTCGGTGAACTACATCAGCAACGCCTCCGCTGTCACGCCGACGGGAAGTCGTGCGGCCCGCAGCCACGCGCCGACCATTGGGCCTGCACGTACTCCGGTGTGCACAGGGCAAGCGCTATCGACAGAACCCATGGTGACGAAAGCAGACTCGTTGGCGTTCGCTTCATGGCGCTCTCCTTGCAAGCGACCTGTGCGCAGTCACGGCGTGCGCGTCGTGGTCTGGGCTGGTGTGCTTGGACGCATCAAGCGCGGCCCTGGGGCCGTCATGATTGCTGGCTCATTACCCGCCGGTGCGCGCGGCGCGGCTACCTCGGCGGCGGTATCGGTAGTGAGCAGCATGGGTGCCTTCCCGTCCGTCACGATCACCTTGGCATTCGGGCTGCGTGCGAGTTCACGGAACGCCTCGATCGACTGATAGGAGATGATGGATGGCGTCAGCCCCTGCGCGATAATCGCCCACGCATCGCGAATGCCGCCCGCTTCGATGATGCGACGCTGCGCTTCCTGCTTCTCACGATCGAGTACGAACCGCATCTGCTCGGAGCGCTGCTCCGCTTCGAGCTTTTCCTCGATCGAGCGGGCGAGGTCCGCCGGCAGCCGGATGCTCTTGAGCAGGACATTCTCCACCTCGAAGCCGCGCGGCCCGAGGACTTCCATCATTTGCGTCCTGATCGCAGCCTCGATGCCCGCGCGCGTGCCCGAGTGCAGGTCTTTCGCCATGTACCGCGAGCTCACATCGGCGGCGGCCGAGCGGAACACCGGAATGATCACATCCTCCTCGTACCGCAATCCGCTGGTCTCGAGAATCCGCCGAACGGCTTCGGGCTTGGCCCGATACAAAATAGAGACCTCGGCGGCCACGTTGAGCCCCTCGCGCGTCGGCATCTCCAATCGCACTTCGCGGTTGACCACCCGTGACGGTATACGCAGTACGGAGTTGACGCCCGGGAACACCAGTTGCGCGCCCGGGTTGAGCGGACCGCTGGTCACGCGCCCGAAACGCGTCTTGACGCCGATTTCGTCCTGGCGGATGGTGGCACACGCACCAAGCGGAAGCACGAACAAAGCCGCCAGAAGCGCGTACGACAGCGAGCCAACGGCGGAGCGGCTGCGCGGAGCAGAATGGATTGACATAACACACTCACAGTGGAGAGTCTGGCGAAGCGCGAGTCACTTCGCAGATCCCGGACACGATTGTGTCCGGGTTGCGAAGGTCTCGCACAGTCTGATCATCCAATTACGGATGCAGAGCCCAACCGATCCGGGCGCTCTCGCGGGCGCAGTGTTGACGAATCGGCCGCGCGGATCGAAGCCTGCGGCGCTACTCCCCTTCTCCGCTCTAATCTATCGGGATTCTCGAGCTACGCCAGACGTCAATTCACTATTCCCGGCGCTTCGGGAAAAGACACTGGTGGGATAGTCGGCGGTCGGAAATAGGAATGCTCCCAGCGACGTCGACCTAGCGCCACCGCTCGGGCGCCGACACGTCGGGCTCACGGGCGGGATCGGGTTTACGCAGCTCCGCCAACACCGCTGCCGTCACGTCAATCGAAGGATCAGCATCGATGACTACACCCTCGCTCGCAAGATCGATCACCAGCTGCACCCCTTGGCGCGTTCTGACCGTCCGCACCGCTTTGCGAATGCGATCGAGCAGCGGGCGCCGAAGCGTTTCCAACCGCTGCAACACCAGCGCATCGAGGTTCGCCATCATTTCTTCGACGAGTAATTCTCGCGCGCGCAGGTGGAGCGAGCCAGCCTCGCGCTCACGCGGCGACAGGCGCGCTTCGGCCTTTGTGTACTCGTCGAGCGTCTGTCGAAGTGAATCAGATGCTTCCGCCAGCATCGTACGCGCTTTTGCCTGCTCGAGTGCGAATTCAGATTCGACGGCCGCCCGTTCAGGCATCGAATCGAAAACAATACGGGAATCATAGACCGCGATGCGCATGGCACCGACCGAGACGCGGGGGGCGCGTTGTGCCGCAAGTACGAGGGGGCCCAACACGCAACAGAGCGGCAGGCATAGTAGCGAAGACAGACGTGTTACGCGACGCATTGCGATTCTCGGTGATCGATGACTCTGGAGAAGCTACTGGCGCTCCCCGAAGCGAGGACCATGCTGAACGTATCGCTCTGCCGTAGTGCAGGCAACTCGCTACGAGTACACGCGTGGATCTGTCACTCGGCGCCAGGTTCTCAGTGCATTGCAGAGCGTCGACCGGGCCAGCGCTTGCCGTACCTTCGCTTATCGGGCCACCGCCATCGCGGTGATGATGCGCACGAGTGCATCGACGTCGCGCAGGTCCAACACTTCGCCGGGCGTATGTGAATATCGCCCGGGCCACGACAGCCCCACATTTGGCGCGCCATACGGCGCAATCGCTGATCCGTCGGTGGCACCGTGCGTGGTGCCCTGCTGCACGGGAATTCCCTGCGCCCGCGCGGCCGACAGCACGCGTGCACGTTCAGCGGGTGGCGAGATGGCGCCGTCGTCGAGCCCGCGCAACACGAAGCCCTTGCCTAGCGGCGCGTACGCAAAAGCGGGATCCTCCAGCGGCGTATCCGAACTCACGAACGTGTCCACGCTGTAGATACGCTGCAGCGAACGGCCGTGATTCGCGCCGAACGCACCGGCGCCATTCAGGCCGCCTTCCTCACGTACCGACCACACGAACAGCACTTTGCGCGTGAGGGTGTTCGGATCGATGCGCTGCACCGCGTGCAATAGTGCCGTGCTCCCCGTGCGATCGTCGCTGCCACGCCCGGTGAGACGCGTGCCGCCCAGTCGCGCCGCGCGCTTGTAGCCGGTCACGGCGCTGCCCACGCGCACGCCCTGCGCTACGAGTGTGGCCGAATCCACACCGAACCATGCGGAGCTCGAGGCGGGCGCCTTGACGCGCGCAGAATCACGCGGGATGAACACGCCACGCAATGACGGCGCGGCGGCGTCGCTGCCCACGCGATCGAAGTGCAAGGCCGCCGGTTGTCCTTCCCAGGCACTCGGCACGACTCCACCGCGACGCGCCAGCCGCACCGTACCGTCGCGCGCAATCGTTTCCACCTCGAAACTCACTTCGTCCATGTGCGCGATGAACGCCACGGAGTCACGGTCGGGGCCAGCCGCCACGATCAGATTGCCAGCACTATCCACCACTGCCCGCGACTTTGCCCACGCCGGCAGCAAGGCAGTGATCGCCTCGCGCACGCGCCACTCGTGGCCGGGCACCCCGGGCAGGTCGGCGATTGCGAAGAACGTTTTCTCGAGCGCACCGTATGCGTCGTGGCGTGGCCCGCGCGTCAACATCGTGGCACGAGCGGTGTCGAGTAACGGCGCCAGCAACGTTGGCACAGCGGTCAAGCCACCGGCGCGCGCCGCGCTCTGCATTACGGTGCGCACGTCATCCGCCGCCACCGATTCCACCAGCGAGCCGGCAAAGCGTACCGAGGGGGAGACCACGCGAACACTGTCGAGCCCCGTGGAGGCGACTACGCGGGTGATGGCCCGTTTGGACTGCCCGAGGCGCGCCACCCCGAGCATGGCGGAACTGCCCGTCGCCTTCCCCTCGTCGAATAGCGTTAGCGCATCGACCCGCCCGGCGCGCGCCAGGACCGCGGCAAGTCCGACCCAACCGAAGCTGCGCTGCGACGACAGCACATAGATCGTTTCACCAGGCTGCGACGCGGCGGTGGCCGCCGAGCCGGCACTCGCCACGGCCGCGCAACTGGCTCGTGCTCCGGCCGCCGGCCCCGAGGCATAACCGGCGTAGCTCCACACCGGTCGCCACGCGACCACGGGGTCGAGCAATGAAATACCCAGTGCTTCGGCCTGCACTTTCGTGCTCGCGCCCACGTCGACCCAGAGCTGATCGACGCCCACCACAGCGGTGTCGCCACGATGCTGTCGCGCGAAGTGTCCGTTGGCGATGGCCACCACCCCGATGACTTCGCCGCGCACCGTGAGAATACGTAGCTGCTGGGCCTCGTGGAACTGATCCCACAACGGATGTGCGGCCACGCCGGTGCGATGGAGACGCACGTAGCCCTGATCGGTGATGCCGCTGACTACGAAGGCCGGCACGTCCATCGCGCAGGCGATCATGCGGCGTGGCGATCCGCTGCCCACGCGTTTCACCAGATTGCCCATGTTGTCGCGTGTCCACCCAGGGAGCATGGGGCGCAACGCGTCGAGGGCATGCGCTTCACCGCTTGGTGGCGCGGCCAGCGTGATCCATCGCGCCACCGACTCGGCTAGCGCCGAGTCGGCTGTCGCGGTAGCGGCTGGTGGCGTGGACTGCGCGGTGAGTGGCGCGCTGGCCGAACAACAGGCGGCGGCCACCAGGGCGACATGCAGCGAACGATGCACAGTTGAACTCGGCGTGAGTGTGAACCGCGAAATGGGCGGCTCCGCAGGCACGGCGGCAAGTCCGCGCCACGAAAAAGCCGGGTCACTTGTCAGCGCCCCGGCTTCTCCGCTTAAGTTTTTCGCTTTCTGCGTAGCTCGAAATCAGTTTACCGGAGGTACTGGCGGTGCCGAGTCGGTCGTCTCACCACCACGCGGCATGCGCGGCATCGGGCCCGGCGGGCCACCCTGCGGGCCACCCTGCGGGCCACCCTG
>NZ_JBDNFF010000275.1:0-4461 GCF_041689975.1 Gemmatimonas sp. | reverse complement strand
GTCACACGAGGTTCGTGTCACACGAGAATCGTGTCGATCAATCCCAATTTTCAAGGCAATACTATAATACCGTTAAACATACCATAATATCTTTACCAATATTATTTACGTCAATCGGCTATGCGACCACCGACCAGTCCCTCCAGCACGTTCAGGCATCCTTTCGATGCGTTACACGGCACGCCCGGCAACGTCCGGATCCTGCGCGCGCTCGCGACACACGGCCGTCCGATGGCCACGTCGGAACTCGCCACCCGCACAGGCTTGAACGCCAGCGGCATGCGCCGAAGCCTCACTGCGCTCGCCAACACCGGGCTCGTTGCGCACTTTGGGAGCGCCCGATCGATCGTCTACCAGCTGAACGCCACGCATCCGCTCGCAGCAAGCCTCGTCGGACTCTACGTGGCTGAAGCGGCGAGAGTGGACCGCGTGCTCTCGGACCTTCGCGCGAGCGCGTTCGAACTTACCGTCGCGCCCATCGCGGTGTGGCTCTACGGAAGCGCGGCGCGTGGTGACGATGGACCGCTCAGTGATCTCGATGTCGCGATCATCGTCGAACACGAAGCAGACGTCGCACCAATGGTCGAGGCGATGCGCCAACGCATGGAGCCGACGGAAGCGCGTGAATGCGTCAGCACCTCGTTGATCGGGCTCAGTGCGCGTGATGTCGCTCGGCTCGAATCAGGGGATCCGTGGTGGCTCACGGTGCGAGCGGATGCGATCCCGCTCCTTGGACCGTCGCCCGAGACGCTGGCGCAGTGGATCGAGCAAGAGTTTGGAGCGCCATAGCATGAACTCCGGTATTGCACTGCTCGGCGATCTGCACGGCGACCCACAGGCCCTCGTTCGACTCGATCATCAGTTGCCGCCGGACATCCCGATCATCCAGGTCGGTGACTTTGGCTGGTATCCCGATCGCGTCGCGGCGTGGACCGCCGTCGGTGCGGCGCTGTCGCGACCGGTGCATTGGATCCGCGGCAACCATGAGCACTATCCATCGATGCCCTGGTTGAATTCCACGCATCCGGTCGTGGTCGCCCCCAATATCTCGTTCGTTCCTGATGGATACGTTCTGGAACTCAGCGGTCTTCGCGTTGGCTGTCTGGGCGGAGCGGCGAGCATCGACTATCGGTTTCGCACACTGAACAGAGACTGGTTCCTCGACGAGAACATCACGCCCGAACAGGTGGCGCGCACCGAGTCGTGGCAGCGGATCGATCTGATGGTGACGCACGTCCCTCCACAGCGCACCATCAGCGAATCAGCCAACCCGCTCGTGCGACATCACTTCGGCGTGCCAGCTGACTGGCGTGATCACAACGCGGACATCGTGGAGTCGGTCTGGGAACGCATGTTGCGCCCACCGCTGGTGTGCGGACACATGCACTATGCCTTCGCATCGCCAGACGGTGTGCGCGTGCTCGACATCAACGAGTTCTTACTCTGGGCGCCGTAAGCCGGCAGGGCGTAGGAAGAGCTTTCTCCTTGGCACCAACAGTGTCCAGTTATGGTGAGCGCCACCGCCACTCACTCGCGGCGGATCCACCATCCACGTCGTCATCCGACACCGGCCCGCAAGGTCTTGGTCGAGGCGGCGATCACATGAGCGGGGCCATCGTGCGCTCCACCGCCGATCGGCGGGAGTGCTCGCGAATACGCCGCCACGACAACATGTGGTTGTTCGCGTTGATCCGCCGTGATGCCGTTCTCGGCAACCGCTGACGAACAGCTTTACCGCTGATCGGCACAAATCTTCGCAGATGAACAGCAACGACGACAATTGAGTGTGCGGCGCGGCGGGCGGACGCGTCGTCGCGCGACGGACGATCCGTGTGGTGTTCGCGTTGATCCGCGGTAGAACAGTTTTCTCCGGCCGCTGGCGCACGCGTCGTCGCGCGACACCGGCCCTGGAAGTGCGGGTCACGGCGATCGTCATTATATCTGGACAGTGTTGTCCCTAGTACGCGTACCCGAAGATGATGTCCATCTCGTCCGTGCTGGCCAAGCCGAACGACACGGTGCGATCGGTGGTGTTGTTCCACGTCACCACCGAGACGAGAGCGTCGCCCACTTCCAGCACGAGGGGCGTCGCAAAGTTGGTGAAGCCCGGGTGTTCCCAATCGGTGTTGAGGTACACGCTGGTTTCCGTACCGTTGGCGCGGCGCACGCGTATTTCGAACCGCTCGCCGAGTGCGTGCATGTGCGACGTGAGGCCCAGGATCGTGGTGCGCGTGGGCATCGTGAACACTTTCGTGTGCGTGGTGCGGCGTCCCGGCGGCAGCGAAATGTCCGTGTTCGCGTAGTTCAGTGAGCGCGCGACGGTCTGGATGTTGGCGCGGTCGGTGAAGTACAGGTTGGCGAACGCTTCGCCGGGCAGATCGGTCGGCGAACGGTTCACGTAATGCACATTGAAATCGAGCTGCGTATTGGCGGGCAGTCTCAGAGCGACGCCGGCTGGGAACCGATAGTCGTAGTCGGGCGTCATCGCACCGGCAAAGAACACGTGACACGCCATCGGCAGCATGTTCAACAAGTTCATGCTGCCATCGCGATTGCGAATGTCCCGCACCACGTTCGCGGCCGGACGCGTATTGCACGGGAAGGCGGTGTTGCGTTCGTCGAACGTATACAGCAGCAGGTGATGGCTGCCCGGACGCATACGCGACTCGATGCGCGTGACGTACAGGTCCGTGATATTCCCGACCCGTCGATTGACGAACAGCTCGCGCTCACCGAGCGGCGTCACGGCAAAGCTGTCGACCTTGAGCTGGAGGCCGCCACTGGCCGGCGCGGCGAGCGGCGTGAACGTGGCCGCCTGTACGCGCGTGTCCCGCAGCGCGAGCGTATCGGCCACGTGGCCGGTGCGCGGCGCCCCCGCCTCGATCCAGCGTCGCACGTACTCCAGCTGACCAGCCGTCACTCCTTGCACCGTGCCCATCGGCATCAGATTGCCGTAGTCGATGCTGTGATGTCCGGGAATCCACGCCAGCTTGTGAAAAAAGAGCGAACTGTCGCTCCGGAAAGCCTTGATGCGCAGCATTCCACTGGCCTTGGCCGTTCGCTGCAGCGAGGCCACGCCCACGAGTTGCTGGTACGACGAATCCGCCGTGAGCACCAGCCCGGACTGTCGTGCGCCGGGGTCGCCGGTCTTGTGACAGGACACGCACGACGGATTGAGAATGTCGCGCTGAATGCGGGCGTACGTCCCGTCGGCGATCGTGGTCGTCGGGGCGATCGACTCACCGGCTGCATTGTCGCCGCCCGAACAGGCAACGGTCAGCGCAAGCAGGAGAATAGGCCACTGGTTGATTTGACGCATCGGAGTTCCCATTGGGGGGCGAGCGGCGGGCTGGTACTGGATTTGCTGAAACTAGCGCAGTTTGGCTGGACGCGTATCCCCTGGTCGTCGGCTGGAGGAACGCCAACGGCAAACGACGAGAGCAACAGCAACAGCCGGAACACGGATGCCACGGATTACACGGGAAAAGCACAGATGAGCGAAACAGCGCTGTTCATCTTATCAGTGACGTTTCCGTGTATTCCGTGGCATCCGTGTTCCGGCGGTTCGTGATCTTGCGCATAGCTCCAAAGGCTCACAACCACGCGCTCGCGTTGTAGGTCTCGCGGAGCGGTACGAAGTGGCGGGGTCAATAGACGATCCTTCGGACTTCATCGTGCGGCTCGCTGGCAAGCACTGGCGTGACGACAAAGCCTTCCCAGGAGGCCTTTGGCTGACTGAGCAATTGCATTTCAGACGCCATCCCCGGCAGTTGATGCAGGAGCCCGTTGTCGGTAAAAACATCGTCGCTCGTCCACCCTGAACGCGTCGGTCTTCGAGCGGCCGTGGCTCACCGTCGTTGGCTCACGGAACTCTGCCAGCGAACAGCAACAGCAACAGCAACAGCAAGAGCAACAGCCGGAACACGAATGCCACAGATTACACGGAAAAAGCACAGATAAGCGAAACGGCGCTGTTCATTTTATCAGTGACGTTTCCGTGTATTCCGTGTATTCCGTGGCGTGCGTGGCATCCGTATTCCGGCGGTTTGCGATCTTGCTAACAGCACAAAACCGGGTCGTTCACGCTGGCCGAGCGACGCTCGCACCAACCGCCTTCAAGACCACCGCCACGTTGGCGAGCAGCACCGACGAGTCGAAGGGCTTTTCGATCAGCACAGGCGACGGCGCGTCCCCTCCGTCGTGATCGGCCGCGCCATCCGCATAGCCGGACATGAAGATCACGGGGACGGCCGACCATTTCTGCCGCACTCGCTGAGCGAGTTCGCGCCCGCCCATTCCCGGCATGCCAAGGTCCGTCAGCATCAGCGCTGGCGGTCCCGTTTGCTCGATGATGTCCAGCGCTTCGACGCCACTGCCGGCCAGCAATACCGTGTATCCGGCTCGCTCGAGCAGACGACCGGTCACTTTGCAGATGGCCGGCTCGTCGTCCACCACGAGTAC
>NZ_JBDNFF010000274.1:0-6686 GCF_041689975.1 Gemmatimonas sp. | reverse complement strand
GCGTCGGCCATTCAAAGCATCGAGATCATCAACAACCCGGGCGCGAAGTACGACGCCAATGCCAGTGCCGGCATCATCAACCTGATCCTCAAGAAGGAGGAGCAGACGGGGCTTACGGGCAAGGTCGGCCTGATGGCCGGCGCCGGAGCACTGTGGGAGAAGCGCGAGAACCTGCCCACCATTCGGCCACAATTCCAGTACACCCCCAAGTTCAATCCTTCGGTTTCGGTCAACTATCGGAACGGCGCGACGAACAGCTTCCTGCAAGGCGACTGGTTGTATGCGCCGACGTTGCAAAAGAACGAGTTCTCGACCCGCACGTACAACGACGGGTTGGTGATCCAGCAGCAGATCAAGCGTAATCGCCGCACCGACTACGCCACGTTGAACGCGGGCGTGGATCACGCGTTCAATGACCGAAACTCGATGAGTGTATCGGGGCTGTTCAACCGGGAGAAGATCCTGGACAACGGCGACAATCCGTACTTCGAAGGGAACCTTACCAACCGCTATCGCCTGTGGCAGTTCCTGGAGGACGAAGTGAAGTACACGGCGTTCGGCAGCGCGGTCTTCACGCACCGTTTCCCCGAGGCGGGGCACTCGCTGAACTTCACCAGCAACTACTCGTTTCACCGCGAAGACGAGCAGTACTTCTTTACGAACACGTTGCCCAACTTCACTGGACAGGATGCCTTCAAGCTGCTGTCCGATGAGCACATCGTGGACCTGAACGCGGACTATATCAAGCCGCTCAAGCAGGGTCGCGTGGAAGCCGGATTCAAGGGCCGCTACCGCTCGATTCCCGTGAACATGCAGTTCTTCCCGGGCGAACGGTCACCGCTCGACCCCGGCGCCGGTGGTATGGCCACGTACCGCGAAACGATTCCTGCGCTTTACGCCAACTACGTGTTCGAGAGCCAGCACGTCGAACTCGAGGGCGGACTGCGCGTCGAGACGGTGCTGGTGGACTACGAGGTGAACCCGGATCACAACACGTACAAGAGCGACGGGTATCGCTACGCCGAGCCGTTTCCGAACGTGCGCGCCGCGTACAAGTTCAACGACGATCACAAACTCTCGTTGTTCTTCAATCGTCGGGTGGATCGTCCGAACGAAGTGGATATTCGTATTTTCCCGAAGTACGACGAGCCCGAGTTGATCAAGGTGGGCAACCCGGCGCTGCAGCCGCAGTTCACGACGTCGGTAGACCTTGGCTACAAGACAAACTGGTCACGCGGCAGCTTCTATGCGGCCGCATTCCACCGCTCGATCGACGCCACCATCACTCGCATCGCGACCCAAGCGCCGGGCAGTGTTCTGCTGTACAACGTGTTTCAGAATGCTGGCCGCAGCTGGAACACGGGGTCGGAGTTCGTGTGGCAGCAGACCTTCTCCAAGCGGTTCTCGTTGAACACCAACGCCACGATCTATCGTAATACTTTTGGGGCGTTCACGGTGGTCAATCAGTACCCGGTGCCCGTCACGTACTCGGCCAATCGGCAGCGGCTCGTGTCGGGCAACGTGAAGCTGAACGCGACCATCCGGCTCCCGCACAACTGGGACACACGCGTGTCGAGCGTGTATCTCGCACCGGACCTGTTGCCGCAGGGGCGCATCGAAAGCCGGTACTCGCTCGATGTCGGCGCGAGGAAGGCCGTCCAGAATGGCCGAGGCGAGATCGCGGTCAACGCCACGGATTTGCTGAACACGATGCAACTGCGCCGTACGATCAACGGCGCCACGTTCCGCCTGGTGAGTACGGACTACCTCGAAACGCAGGTGGTTCGGGTGGGCTATAGCTGGAAGTATTAGCGACAGAACGGATCACGTAGAACCGCATTCGGAACTGATCGCACAGAGAAAAAGAGAACAGCGTGAGGGGAAAAGCCCTCCTGTTCTCCTTTTCTCTTTTTCTCTGTCTGATCAGTTCAACGGTCCGGCGGACTTAGTGCTTCATCCCCGCGCCAGCGCACTCTTCGAGCACGTCAAAACGGTCATGCAGCACCTTGAGACCCGCCTTGAGGTCGGCATCGGCCGCCTTGGCCGCCACCATCGTCGCCACTTTCTCGGTCTCGACCGGCAGGCCGGCCTGTGCCTTCAAGAGCTCCGGCTTCTGGCACGACATCGGCCCCTTCGACGCCGCCAAGAGCTTGGCCGACGCCACCATTTCGGTGGCCTTGGCGCGGATCGGTGCGAGGTCGTTCTTATCCTTGGCCGGGTGCCAGGTGGCCATCATGAGCATGTGGTAGGCATCGAGCTCCTTCCAGCCGTCGGCCTTGGCCGCGCCATGATCCATCTTGGAATGGTCCATCATCTTCGAATGGTCCATCTGGCCGGCGGCCGGAGGCGCCACCGGGGGCTTGGCCTGTGCGGCCAGAGGAGCGGTAGCGAACAGGCTCGCCAAGGCGGCGGCCGTAGCGGTCAGTCGGATCGAAGTCATCGTCGTGGGGAAAAGGGCCAAATGACGAACTGAGGGACGAACGCCCTCTTATACCCTAAAGTTGATCGAACTGGTCGTTTCCGACAATGATTTGCCCAACGCCACAACCGGCCCCATCGTATGCCTGATGACTCCCGTCGCGGGAGAATCCGGCAGCCGAGTCCGGCTGTCCCAGTCTCCTCCCCACCCGTCCCTCGCATGATCAGCCTGCGTCGTGCCACCCGGCTCTCCACCGCGATGTTGTTCGCGGCGGCCCTGCCGGCCACGCTCCCGGCTCAGCCGCGCCTCACGTCACCCAAAGAATTCTTCGGGCATGACATCGGCGCCGACTATGAGCTCCCCAATTACACCAGGCTGCACGCCTTCTTCGCCACCATCGCCAAGCAGAGCGACCGTGTCATTCTCGACACGATCGGAATGACGGAGGAAGGACGGCCGCAGATCATGGCGATCGTCTCCTCGCCGGCGAACCTCAAGAGTCTGGCGCGCTACAAGGAAATCTCGAACCGTCTGGCGATGGCCGACGGGATCGACTCGGCGGAAGCGGCCAAGCTGGCGAAGGAAGGCAAGGTGGTCTTCTGGATCGACGGGGGCCTGCACGCGACCGAAGTGCTCGGCGCTCAGCAGCTCATGGAATCGTTCTATCAGCTCGCCAGCCGCACCGACGATGAGACGATGCGGATTCTGAACGACTGCATCATTCTCATGACGCACGCCAATCCGGATGGCATGGAGCTGGTCTCGAACTGGTACATGCAGGAGACCGACAAACTGCGCCGCAATTCGAACATTCCGCGGCTGTACGAGAAGTACGCGGGTCATGACAACAATCGTGATGCGTACATGAATGCGCTGGCCGAAACGCGCAACATGTCGCAGCAGATGTTCGTGCAGTGGAATCCCCAAATCATGTACAACCACCACCAGACCGGCCCCACGGGCACGATCATGGCGGCGCCGCCGTACCGTGATCCGGCCAACTACTGGTTCCATCCGGCCATGATCACGGGTCTCGATCTCGTGGGCGCAGCATTGAACCATCGCTTCGTACTCGAGCACAAGCCGGGCCTTACGTTCCGCGCGGGTTCGAACTACAGCACGTGGTGGAACGGCGGCATGCGCACCGTGGGCTACTATCACAACCAGATCGGCATTCTCACCGAAACGATCGGCAGTCCCACGCCGATCCGCGTGTCGCTGGTGCCCGATCGCCAGTTGCGTTCGGCCAACTTGCCGTTGCCGGTAGCGCCGCAGGAATGGCACTTTCGTCAGTCGGTCGACTACTCGGTCTCGGCGAACTACGCGTTCCTCGATCTCGCGTCGCGCTATCGCGAAACGTTCCTGTTCAATCGCTGGGTGATGGGCACCGATCAGATCAAGGCCGGTGCGAAGGACAACTGGACGATCTCGCCCAAGCGCGTCGATGCCATGATCGCGCAGATCACGAAGGACCGCGGCACGGCGAGCCCGGAAGCCAATCGCGCCGGCGGCCCGCGTGGCGGCGGAGCGGCACCGAACATCGGCAGTGCGGTCACCAACGATCGCTACATGGCCGAACTCAAGAAGCCGGAAAACCGCGATCCGCGCGCCTACGTGCTCAGCAGCGCCCAGAATGATTTTCCGACGGCGACCAAATTCATCAAGGCGCTGCAGTATTCCGGCATTCAGGTGCACCGCGCCACCGGATCATTCAGCGCGAATGGCAAGTCGTTCCCGGCCGGTTCGTGGGTCGTGATGACGAACCAGGCCTTCCGTTCGCACGTGCTCGACATGTTCGAACCGCAGGATCACCCGAATGACTTCCGCTATCCGGGTGGCCCGCCGATCCCTCCGTACGACAACGCCGGCTGGACGCTCGCCTTCCAGATGGGCATCCAGTTCGAGCGCGTGCTCGACGGCCTCACGGGTCCGTTTGAAAAGGTGAAGGGCGTCACGACGATGCCGATGGGTACGATTGCGAAGGGCAAGGCCGGATACTTCGTTCGTCCTGAAGTGAACGACGCATCCACCGTGGCCAACCGCTTGGCCGCGGTGAAGGTGAAGGCGTCGCGTATTCCCACGGCGTTCACCGATGGTGGCACCACGTGGCCGGCCGGTAGCTGGTTCATTCCCGCCGGTGGTGCGGCCGATAAGGTCGTGACACAGTCGGCCAAGGACCTCGGCGTGAACTTCGCCGCCGCGAACAGCAAGCCAAGTTCGGCGCAGCCGGTGCAGCCGCTGCGCATCGCGCTGATCGATCGCTACGGCGGCAGCATGCCGAGTGGCTGGACGCGCCTGATTCTGGAGAAGTTCGAGTTCCCATTCACGGTGATTTATCCGCAGGATGTGGACGCGGGCAATCTCAAGGCGAAGTACGACGTGCTCGTGGTGACCGACGGCATGTTCTCCGAAGCGGGCGCTGGCCGCGGCTTCGGTGGCTCGCCCGACACCACGCTCATCCCCGCGGAATTCCGTCGCACCATCGGTCGCATCAGCCCCGAGAAGTCGGTGCCGGCGCTCAAGACGTTCGTGGAGGCGGGTGGTCGCATCGTCGCGATCGGTTCGTCGATCGGACTCGGCAAGGCGATGGGGCTCCCTATCGACAACTACATGGCCGAAGCCAACGGGCGTGCGTACGCGGGTGAGAAGTACTACATCCCCGGCTCGCTGCTCGAAGTGGCCATCGATACGTCGGCCACCATCGCCACGGGCATGAACCCGCGTCCTAGCGTGATGTTCGACAACAGCCCGGTCATGAAGCTTGGTCCCGACGCGGCGGCCAAGGGTGTGCGCGTGCTCGCCACCTTCGATACCGACAAGCCGCTCACCAGCGGTTGGGCGTGGGGACAGGAGTTGCTGAAGGGCGGCGTGGCGATGGCCGAAGCCAAGATGGGAAAAGGCACGCTCTGGCTGTTCGGACCGGAAATTCTCTTCCGTTCGCAGCCGCACGGCACGTACAAGCTGTTTTTGAACGCGCTCGACGGCGGATTCCAGCGGCCCACGAAGACCCTGCAGTAAGTCGTTGCGTCGATGGCGATGACACACAGCGGCCCCTGCGTACGTCACGCAGGGGCCGCTGTCGTTTCACGATGCAGGCCTGCGGTATATTCCGCGTCATGCCTCCCGATCTCAAGCGCGCCTCCACCGGTCTGCTGCGCGCCGCCAGCATAGCAGTGCCCCTCGTGGCCGCTCTCGCCCTCGGTCAGCTCGCGACGCCGTATCTGCCTGGATTTTCCACGTGGGTACAGACGCTCGGCATGTGGGCGCCGCTGGCCTTCGTCATCGCGTACATCGGCGTGGTGATCCTCATGCTGCCAGCCTTTCTGCTTACAATGGCTGCCGGCGCCGTGTTCGGGGTGGTGAAAGGCAGTGCGCTGGTGCTCACGGGTGCCATCATCGGCGGCACGATGGCGTTTCTGCTGGGGCGCACGATTCTCCGCGGCACCGTCGCTCGGCGCGTGGCCGCGAACCCGACCCTCTCGGCCGTCGATCGCGTGATCGGCAACGACGGACTTCGCTTGATGTTGCTGCTGCGTTTGTCACCGGCGATTCCGTTCGTGCTGTCAAACTACGCGCTCGGCGTCACCCGCGTCCGCACGCGTGACTTCGTGATGGCGATACCGGGGATGCTGCCGATCATTGCCTCCTACGCGGCCCTCGGCGCAGCCGACGCCAGAGCGGCGAATGGCAGAGGCGCGTTGCCGATGCCGGTGCTCGGGCTCGGCGTGATCGCGACCGTGGTCCTTGGACTGTTGTTCGCCCGAATCACGCAGCGGGCGATTCGTGAGACCGAGGTTAAGCACGGCGCGTAGACCGCGCGGAATTGCTCCGTCACGCGATGCACCTCGACACGTACTGTCGGCAGCGGTGTGCCGTCAGCTACTCACGCGGGCTCTCGCTCCGAAGGGCGTCACCCCGATCGCCTCAACAACGCGAGGGCCGAGCGGAACGAGTTCCGGGAGGCGGTTGGTGACCGCGTGCATCACGATCACCGCGATTCCCGACGCGGCAATGTGTTGTTGGAAGGTCGAGTTGCGATCGACGGTCACCAACGTGGTAAAGCCGGCGGTGCGCATCGCCGCCAGCAACTCACCGTTGCGGAGACTCGTCCAACCTTCGTCGCGGTCGGTAGACACGACAACGCCCGGCAATGCCTTTCGGAAACGACGCGGGACGCACTCGTCGAGCAGGACCCGCATTAGGCAACCGCGCGCGCGAGCAATAACTCCTTGGCGAGTTCGAGGACGGCCACTGCTTGCTCGCGCGT
>NZ_JBDNFF010000273.1:0-19155 GCF_041689975.1 Gemmatimonas sp. | reverse complement strand
GAACGATCTGTTGCAACTGGCGGCCTTCGTGATCCGACAACCGCCGGACCTTCACAGGAGTGGACATCCCCAGATCAAAACAGGCCCAGCACCTCAAGTGGTGGACGCGCCCTACGAACGATCACGGACAGAGCACTAGCCACCAGGAGCTCCTGCTCCGATGTGTCGACCTGCTGCAGACTCGCTGCCACCTGGTCACGGGCGGCTTCGAGTTGCTGCTGACTGATCTGTCGCTGGCATGCCGACTCGTCCAGGAGCGCAGCCGTAAGCGACGCGTACCGCACGGTCGCGTAGGCGATGGCTGCAACGAGTGCCGCCTGAATCGTTGCCGCGGTCAGAGACCCCAGAGTGGTATCGGCGCTCGAAGGATTGCCTCCCAACAACTGCGCGTACCAAGCCGGCGTGAGCGCAGCGATGAGCGCGACGACGAGCAGCACCAGCGGCCAGTGACGTCTACGGGTGGGTTCGGGGTCCTCGCCCAGCATCACAAGTCAGTGTGACGGCCCTACCCCGATGGGCGGTGGACCAAGCATCGTTACTTGCCCTGCGCACAGGACCTCACTTCTAAGCTAAAGGGCTTGCCCAAAAGTCTGCTCGTCAGGTGGCCGGCACGACTGTCCGGAATGTGATCGAGATCCGGCGTGCTCGCGTCAGGTTGAACCGGGGATCCGACTTCCGCTTCGCGATGCTGTGCATCCACTCGGACCGAGCCTCCCTGTCGAGGACCACCAGCGAACGTTTCGGGAAGAGGAGCGGATGGGAGGAGTCCACGTTGCCGGGGCCAGAGAAGTCCATCTGCACGTCGGAACACAGGCTGAGCATCGCCAGGCGGGGGCCGAAGCACGGAAGGCAGTCGACGTGGGGTGCGATTCCCTGGCCGGGCTCGTACTCGTTGACGATCGCCTGGTCGGGCTTGAAGCCAAGCTCACTCTGCAAGCGACGGAGCACTGGATCGAGAAAGTTCGGAAGCGGACCAAGGTACGCGTCGGCAGGGACGCGACGGCTGCGATAGTCGTACCGCCACCCGTAGTGCTGCACGCGGCGGCTCATTGAGGTCATCCACGGGTGGGAGTCGATGGCTCCTACGAGCACCACTTCGAGATCCTCGCCAATGAAGCGCGTTCGGAGGTCGAGGCCCGGCACGCTTTCCGCCGATGGTGGGTCGTGCGAGGGTACGCGTGGGTCTAAGGCCGGGAGCCCTAGATCCAGTGCCTGCTGATGGGGAGCATTCATCGATTGGGGCTTTCCTACGAGGACAGCGAGGCGGGCACCATCCCCGGTTGACTACTGCGGACCAGTCTACGGTGCCTGCCATGGTTGACCCTGGTGCACTCGGCACCATGACGATCGCACCGCCCATCGACGAGTGGCTGACGCAGGCCGCTCCCTCGGTCGACGAGGTCGCTGAGCAGCTGAGACTGGTCAGACGACTCGCCGGCGACGTCAGCCTGGCCGAAGCCCACCTCGTGTCGTACGTCCGTGAGAAGCTCGATCTCGGAGACCTGGACGACGACCCGTCGCTAGCCGACCCCGAGCTGGCGGAGCGCGACGAGTAGTTAGTGCAACGGTGGTGGAGCGCCTTTGATGACGTGATACGCGGCTGGATTCGCGATGACACCGAGTCCATGACGTGCTGGGCGAAGTATCGGGAGACGGGGAACCATCAGCTCTTGCAGCAGATGGCGCAGCGCGGGTCCGTGGACGCCGACTCCCATGAACGAGTGGCCGTCTGGGAGGCCTTCCTCTATCAGCGGGGTCACATCGACGCCTTCCACCGAGCGCTCACGCCGATCATCAAGTGGAGGGAGAACCCACCCGAAGCGATAGGAGTGATCGACTACGGATGTGGCTCCGGGTCCGTCGCGTTCGCCTTTGACGAGCACTTCGAAGGCGAGACACCCCTTTTCTACGTCGGCCTTGACCATCACGCGCCGTCCCTCGACCTGTGCGACGCGATGCTGAGCGAGGTGATGGCTGGAGACGGCGGCTTGTGTGTGACGGTCGATAGCAAGTCGGTCGATGCTCTGGACTGTCTCGACTCGCTGGACGGGGCAGATCGCGTGTTCCTGACGATGGGATACCTCCTATGTCAACCAGCGGTGACGAGCGACGTCGCCCGCGACCTGGCGAACTCGGTGGCCCGGGTGACGAACGAGCTTGGGATGACCCGCCTGATCGTCGTTGACGCGCCGCTGTCACGGTCGAAGTACCCCGACCTCATGAAGGGCCTACGGTCGGCGGGACTCGATATCGATGAGAAGATCTCCGCAGCGCGGGACTACGAGATGCGCTTCCCGGCGCTTGATGGGGAGGCCTTCCGGGGTCGCCGCTTGTCCAAGGCGGATGTCCACTACTTCACGTTGCGCTCGCAGCGCGCCGTGGACTGACCCGATAGATGCCGGTCGGTTGCCGGCGGTCCGAGCGAGTCGGCGAGGACTGACCACCGTTCCCGTACGCCGACGTGGTGCTCGATCGCGACCTGCTCGGCAATCATCTCGACCCGGATCCCGTCTTGCTCGGCCAAGCTGCTGACGCATCGGCGGACCTTCGACCACGGGCCTTCGACGACGGCTGGGCCCTGTCGGAAGACCTCGAGGACCGCGACCTCAAGAGGTCGGAGCGCCCCAAAGCGGCGCTCGATCGAGCGGGACACGAATCGAATTCCGTCCACCGGCGCTGGGCATCGTCCGGGCACGGCGACCACCTCGAAGGCGGGAACCTGCGTGGTGAGCCCGAGGACATGCGCCGCCGAGAGCTCGGCTGGGCCCGCACCCGGCCCGGCGACTTCGAGAGCGATGTCGTACGCGCGGGGGAGGGGCATGCCTACTCGGGTGCTCGGGCCCTTCCAGTACAGACCCTTCCGAACGCGAATGACCTCGCCCTTGCTCGCCAGTCGGAACATCTCGCATTCGACGGCTCGACGAGGCCCGGGGATCTCTCCCGCCGTAATGAAGGACCGCACCGGCCTCCAGTCGATGTGGTCGCGGACCTCCTGGGCGGTGCTCATGAGAGGAAACCGTATCGAGATCCTCGCGAGCGAGCGGCCTTCGCCTCGAAGAACCCCAGACGCTGTTCGAGGCTCGCCTGGTTCTCGACGAGGTCCTCCTTCTCGCGGCCGAGAGCGACGATTTCAGCTTCGTTCCGTTCGAGATCTCCGCGTAGCTGGGCCAGCTCCCGGTCCCGCGCCGCCACCCTCCGGCGCTCGTTTCGCAACTCGCGCCGGAGCCGATCTGGCTCTGCGAAGTCGGCTGCGAGACGCTCGCGGTAGGCGCGCTTCCGCTCGGCATCGGACTCCCACTTGCGTGGTCTACCGCGTCGTTCGACCGCCTTCTCGGCGGCGACAGAAGCGCTGGTTGGCTTGCCGTCGTTCTCCCCTGCCACGGCCGGCGCCTTGTCACCATCGTCGAGGTCGAACGGCAGCGGAACCTCTGTGGGGTCGGGCGTGCGGGCCACCGAGGCACTATAAGCGGACGGGACGAAAAAACAGGTGCACACATGGTGATCTTCTGTGAATGCGATGGGTTGCCCACGTGAGCAGGCGCGGGCGGGGGCCAGGGTGCAGCCCGCAGGGGGCCGAGTTGGTCAGGCCGAGCTGTTCGCACTCTCGCCGACGTTCATCGCTGCGCGGTCAGTCCGTGAGGAAAGGGCGTCCGGCAATTTGGGAAATCTCCGGACGGAGGGCCGATTCGGAGTGGGTTTGTAGAGGACGGCGACCGATTGCCGTCGTCGTCGTACCCCGAGGAGACATCACCGTGAGACCGAAGCCCACGATCGCCCGCCTACTCTCGACCGACGAGGTCGCCGAGGTGCTCGCGGTGAAACCGAAGACGGTCCGTCGTTGGATCGCCGACGGCGAACTGCCGGCGGTGAAGCTCCATCGCCAGTGGCGCGTGCGCGTCGACGAGCTCGAGCGCCTGATCGACAACGCGACTCATGCAGCCTGACCGCCTCTGGACGGTGGCAGAGGTCGCCGAGTACCTGGCCGTCACGCAGCGGACGGTGCGGGCCTGGCAGACCGAGCATCGGCTCCCGTTCCTCAAGATCGGCGGCGTGGTTCGATTCCGCCCGGCGGACGTCATGGCATGGGCTGGCCAGTTCGAAGAAGGCGGACCAAATTGGCCGGCGGACGGCGCTTCTTGATGCTGCATCGGCCGACACGCATGGGAAGCGGTGCGGGCGCTGCCGTGTGCCGATCGCAACCATTGCCTACCGCAGCATCTGCAGCCGTGCGCGTCGCGATCGATGGCCTGCCTTCCGACTCTCTCGACGGATTCGCGATCGGCCCCCGCCCACGTCACAGCAGCCACGTACGATGTTGCGCTGGTCGCACGTCGAAGAGGGGGCAGGTGCAGGTAGCAGGCACGTTCAGTGAGCATTTCCGGGGCTCTCCGGCTGACGGAGGTCCTTAGTGGCGCGCCTGGAAGAACTCACCAAGGGATCTCGAATCCGTGGGATCTCGCCCGCAGGACCGGTCACGGTCATCGACGCCGAGTGGATCGGGTCTGACGTCCTCAACCTCACCTACGAGGACCCAGCGGGGAACGTTGAGCGCGAGCTGATCTATCGGACGAGCGAGCCTGAGATCAGTCTGGACGGAGACGGTCGGCCATGGTCGCTTGACGCGGATCCCGAACTCTTCTTGCTTGCGTCGGAAGCGAAGCGCATCCAGCTCGCCTACCTCTTCGACCCCTTCCTAGCGGCAGAGACCTCGGACGTCGATCCACTGCCACATCAGATCGAAGCCGTCTACGAGGAGATGCTCACCCGTCAGCCCCTCCGGTACCTGCTAGCGGACGACCCCGGGGCCGGAAAGACGATCATGGCGGGCCTGCTGATCAAGGAGCTGGTAGTCCGAGGAGATCTTGATCGATGTCTGGTCGTCGCCCCGGGCGGGCTGGTCGAGCAGTGGCAGGATGAGCTCGGCGAGAAGTTCGGTCTCGAATTCGACCTTCTCACGCGAGAGCTCGTCGAGGCCTCGCGTACCGGCAACCCGTTCACCGAGCGACCTCTGATGATCGCCCGCCTCGACATGCTGTCGCGCAACGAGGAACTCGTCGATCGACTCGCGCAAACCGAGTGGGACCTCATCGTCGTCGACGAAGCCCACAAGATGTCAGCGACCTACTTCGGCCAAGAGGTCAAGGAGACGAAGCGCTACCGCCTCGGGAAGCGGCTCGGCGAGATCACTCGCAACCTGCTGCTGATGTCGGCGACTCCCCACAACGGTCGGCCCGAAGATTTCCAACTCTTCATGGCACTCATCGACGGAGACCGGTTTGCTGGCAAGTTCCGCAAGGGCGCTCACGGCAACGAACCCCCTCGGGATCTCATGCGGCGGATGGTGAAGGAGGAACTCCTTCGCTTCGACGGAACGAAGCTCTTCCCTGAACGCGTGGCCTACACGGCGAAGTACCCGCTGTCACCGCTCGAAGCCGCTCTGTACGAGAGAGTCAGCGACTACGTCCGCGAGGGAATGAATCGAGCCGAGCGGCTCGCCGATGGTGGACGCAAGAACGTTGTCGGGTTCGCTCTCACAATTCTCCAACGCCGGCTTGCCTCCTCACCCCTTGCGATCAGTCGATCGCTTGAACGTCGACGTCGACGCCTCACCGCCAAGCTCGATGAGGCCAAGATCGGTCGCCGTGCAGCCGAATCTGGAATCGACCTGATCGCTCCGCCTCGCTCGATGCGACTCGCCGAGTTCGAGGACTTCGACCCTGACGATCTCCTCGATTCCGAGGTCGAGGACATCGAAGAGGAAGTCGTTGACGCCGCTTCCGCTGCCAGGACGATTGCCGAGCTTGAAGCGGAGTTGTTTGAGCTCTCGGGGCTGGAGGACCTCGCTCGCAAGGTGCTGGCATCAGGTGAGGACCGCAAGTGGGATGAACTCGCGCGCCTGCTTGAGAACACTCCCGAGATGCTTGACGAGTTCGGGGCGCTGCAGAAGCTCATCGTGTTCACCGAACACCGCGACACTCTCGACTACCTCGTGGAGAAGCTCGGACGGCTACTCGGTCGTGACAACGCCATCGTTTCAATCCACGGCGGTGTGCGGCGGGAGGAGCGACGCAAGGCGCAGGAACGGTTCACCCAGGACCGTGATGTTGTGCTGATGGTGGCGACCGACGCCGCGGGCGAGGGCCTCAACCTTCAGCGTGCTCACCTCATGATCAATTACGACCTTCCCTGGAACCCGAACCGAATCGAGCAGCGGTTCGGACGCATCCATCGAATCGGGCAGCAGGACGTCTGCCGTCTCTGGAACCTCGTCGCCGAGGAGACTCGCGAGGGTCAGGTGTTCGAGCAGCTCCTCTCGAAGCTCGAGGAGCAACGCAAGGCTTTGGGCGGGAAGGTGTTCGACGTCCTGGGCGAGGCATTCTCGGACAAATCGCTGCGTGACCTGCTGATCGAGGCCATCCGCGCCGAGAACCCCGCACTTCAGCAGGCGCGGGCGAAGGCGGTCATCGACGTGACGGTCGGAGATCGCATGAAGGAGCTCATCGACGCGCAGTCGCTTCTGACCGACATCCTCTCTCCCGGGCACGTCGCTGACATCCGCGAGCAGATGCAGCGCGCCCAGGCGCACAAGCTCCAGCCGTCGTACATCAGGCGGTTCTTTCTCGAAGGCTTTGAGGTTCTCGGAGGCCGTGCCGTGCGGCGGGAGCCGGGCCGATTCCAGATCACGCGCGTGCCAGGCCGGCTCCGCCAGTACGACACCACGACAGGCCTCGGAAGACTGCTGCCCGACTACGAACGCGTCTGTTTCGAACGCGAGCACATCAACGAGAATGGCAAACCGACGGCGGCCTTGGTCGCCCCTGGCCACTCCCTCCTCGAATCGACGATCGGCGTCCTTCTTGAGCGACACGGGTCGCTCCTGCAGAAGGGAGCAGTGCTCGTCGATCCAAACGATCCCGGGCTGACATGTCGAGCGCTCGTGTACCTCGAACACGAGATCACCGACGGAACAACCGTCGCGAACGGCCAACGTCGAGTCGTTTCAAAGCGGTTCGAGTACGTCGAGATCGACGAAGCTGGAGAGGTCGCTGATGCCGGCTACCACCCGTACATCGACTATCGGCAACCCACCGCTGACGAGCGTGATCACCTTGCTGAGGTGGTGAACCAGCCGTGGATCCGGTCGACGCTCACGGACACTGCACAGCGCTACGCGATTGAGAACAACGCGCCGAAGCACTTGGCCGAGGTCGAAGCCCGCGTTCACGCCCGTATCGACGCGATTTCTGCTGCCGTCGAGCACCGCCTGTCCGAGGAGATCCGATACTGGGATGCTCAGGCTCTGAAGCTGAAGGACCAGGAACTCGCCGGCAAGCGCAACGCGAAGGCCAACTCGGCAAGAGCACGACAACGCGCCGACGAAGCGGCTGATCGGCTAGAACGGCGACGAGCCGAGCTAGCTCTAGAGCGCAAGCTGTCCGCTCGGCAACCCCGGGTCGTCGGCGGAGCGCTCGTCGTCCCGGCTGGTTTGCTCGCCAAGTTGCTTGGAACGGCGGTACCGACCAATGCCGCCGACACGGAGCGCTCCGACCGGCTCGCTATGGAAGCAGTCATGGCCACCGAGAAAAGGATCGGGCGGCCTGCGAAGCGGATGCCGCACAACAACAAGGGGTACGACGTCGAGACCAGGAGGCCCGACGGCACTCTCATCTTCATCGAAGTCAAGGGCCGCGTCGTTGGTGCGACTGACTTCACCATCACGGCGTCCGAGGTGCTCTGCGGCCTGAACAACGGCGCCAATCACATCCTTGCGCTGGTGGAGATCGCTGAGGACGACTCCACCATCGTCCGCTACCTCTACGACCCCTTCACTGGCCGCGAGGCCGAACCCGGTTTCGCCGAGCACAAGCGCGTGCTCGGGTGGTCGGACTACTGGACCCTCGCCACCCGACCTGACTGAGACGACGCGTGTACAAGAAGAAACTCATTGAAGTCGCGATCCCGCTGGAGGCAATCAACGCAGCCTGCAAGCTCGACAAGGATCGAAAGACCGGAACTATCCGGAATCTGCACAAGTGGTTCGCCCCGATGCCAACGCCGGCACTTCGAGCGCTCATCTTTGCCTCGCTGGTCGATGATCCCGAAGACGAGGCGGAACGGCTCCGCCTCATGAATTTGATCACCGCGCTAGTAGCCTCTGTCGTCGACACGCCTGCGGCATCCGTCATGGTGGAGGTCCAGGCGGCGATAGCTGCCTCGGTCGGGTCAGAGACACCTGTTGTCCTAGATCCGTTTTGCGGCGGCGGCTCGACGCTGGTCGAAGCTCAACGACTTGGTCTTCGAAGTAGAGGAAGTGACCTCAACCCTATTCCGGTCTTGATCTCGACTGTACTCACGTCGCTTCCTCCGACCCTGGTCAATCGACCCCCGGCGGCAGTCGACTTCGTAAACCCCCAGGCTGTGTGGCCCGGGCTTTCCGGGTACGCCGCTGACGTTGATCACTACGGGAGGCGCATCTACGAGGAGGCGAGAGCTCGCATCGGACACCACTATCCAGCTCCCCCGAACGGCGGCACGACCATTGCCTGGATTTGGGCAAGAACGGTACCGAGCCCGGATCCGCGCCTGCGGGGGTCCCTTGTGCCTCTCGTGTCCAACTGGTGGCTGTCGAAAAAGAGCACCGAGCGAGCCTACGTTGAGCCTGTAATCAACCCCGACAACTCAGTCGAGTTCGAGGTCCGATCAATCGGAGATCCTCCACCTCCCAGCAAGTCGATCTGCCTCGTTTCGGGTGCGCCGATCTCGTTCGCGTACCTGCGAGAGCAGGGGTCGGCCGGGAACCTCGGGGTCACGCTGATCGCAATCGCGGCCAATGGTCCAGACGGTCGCGCCTACCACTCTCCCGACGCCGAGCAACGCGAAGCCGCGGCCGGGGCCGAGCCGATGAGCCCGCCTACCCTCGAGCTCCCTGACCGTGCGATCGGATTTCGGGTGCAGGGATACGGTCTTCGGGAGTGGTCAGAGCTATTCACGAATCGGCAGCTTGTTGCACTTGAGACGTTCGCGGATCTAGTAGCTCAGGTCCCAGACTGGGTTCGACACGACGGCGGCGACGAAGATCAAGCACGGGCGATTGGAGCGATACTTGGGCTCTGCGTCGGCAAGCTGGCGCAGTTCTGTTCTAGTCAGTGCCTGTGGAAGATCGATTCCCGCAATGGCTCGGGAAAGGCCGAGAGCGCAAAGTTTGGACGAAACGATGTGCCGATGTCTTGGGACTTTGTCGAATCCAATCCGTTCGGTGGATCAGTGGGTGATTGGATGCAGATTATCCAGACCTCAATGCGAGCTATTGAGTGCGTCCAACCGACTGGGCCAAGGTCAGAAGTGCAACAGGGTGACGCGCGCACCTCCGGCCTAGATCTGCCTGGACAGTGCCTCGTAGTAACGGATCCTCCGTATTTTTCTGCGATTGGCTACGCCAATTTGTCCGACTACTTCTATCCATGGATACGGCGTGCGCTTGCAGGATCATTTCCAGATCTTCTGGGAACAGTCGCTACTCCCAAAGGGGGCGAGCTGATCGCGGAGCCAGCGCGTCACGAGTCCGAGGAGGCTGCGAAGACCTACTTCATCGAGGGGTTCACTGAGACGTTTGCGAGTCTGCAGAGTGCGACTCGTCCCGACCTTCCAATACTCGTCGTGTACGCGTTCAAAGAGCAGGAGGGCACCGGAGGAGCCAGTGGGGCGGGAGGCTGGGAGGCGATGTTGGAAGCGATCATGAGATCAGACCTCATGGTCGTCGCCACTTGGCCCGTGCACGGTACTGGCTCAACGAGGATGAGGGGGCTCGGCGCGAATGCGCTCGCGACATACGTCGTCCTAGTCTGCCGGCGTAAGCCTGCAGGGTCTGGTCAGATCTCTCGCACTCAGTTTCTCTCAGAACTTCGTTCCGAGGTCGGCGCCGCGGTACGAGTTCTCCAGGCGGCTGGCATCGCTCCAGTTGATCTCGCGCAAGCAGTGATCGGACCGGGCATGGGGGTATTCACGAGGTATTCGGCGGTGGTCGCTGCCGACGGAAATCACCTCTCTGTGCGAGACGCGCAGATCATTGTGAACGCTGTCTTCGCTGAAGTGATGGGCGAGCAGGAGAGTGACTGGGATCCCGAGACTCGCTGGGCAGTCACCTGGTTTGAGCAATTTCAATACGGTGTCGGGAACTCGGGAGAGGCGGATGCGCTAGCTCGGGCGAAAGTGACGAGCCTCGATCGGCTCAACAGGTCTGGCATCGTTGAAACAGGCTCAAGTCGGACGCGGTTGCTCACGCGCGACGAGTTGCCAGAGAGCTATTCCGTGCAAGCCGATGCCAGTCCCACCTGCTGGGAAGCAGTGCAGCACCTGATCAAGGCATTGGAGTCGGGTGGTGAGATAGCCGCTGCGAAGCTTCTATCAACATTGCCCGATGCCGATGCTGCTCGCGAGCTGGCCTACGGCCTCTACGTGATTGCCAACGAGGGCGGTCAATCTAAGGAGGCAGCTGCGATGAACTCACTCATTGTTACGTGGCCTGAACTCGCAAGGTTGGCTCGCTCGATCGAGCACGCCGAGGATCATCCTGATGGTCAGGGGCGCCTCCTGTGACGGAGCCGAGTCCTCGCAAGCTGATCGAAGCAGCTCTTCCAGTCGAGGCGATGAACCTCGCCGGACGGGCTGAGAAGGCCGTGCCGAAGAAGGGCCTTCCAGCCACGATGCACCTGTGGTGGTCCAGGAAGCCGACTGGACTGGCGCGAGCGGTGCTGTTGGCGTCCTTGATCGATGACCCGGTTGGCCGTCCTGATCTGTGGCCTTCCGAGGAGCGCCGCCATGCAGAGCGTTCTGACCTGCTTGACCTTGTTGCTGATGTCTCGCGGTGGGACTGTCCTGAGCACCGGCTTGCTGAGGCGAGGCGTCGGGTTCAGGAGCAATGCGGTGAGAACCTCCCGGAAGCAATCGATCCATTCTGTGGTGGCGGCGCGATTCCGCTGGAAGCTGCACGACTCGGCCTTCCGTCGACTGCGATCGATCTGAGCCCCGTTGCCGCACTCATCACGAAGGCCTTGACCGAGGTCCCGACGGTTGTCGGAGGGTTGGGTCCGGTCCATCCCAGCGCGGAGCTTCGCATGGGTCGGACCGTTGCTATGGAGGGTGTGGGAGCCGATGTTCAGCTCTACGGCGAACGGCTTCAAGCCGAGACCCTGGACCGGATCGGTGAGTGCTACCCCATTGTCAAGAGCATGACCGGAACGGTGACGAAGGCCGTTTCCTATCTCTGGGCGCGCACGGCCGCCTGCGTGAATCCACGCTGCCGAGCGGAGGTACCGCTTCTCTCGACTTGGTGGCTATCGAAGCGCAAGAACAACTTCTGGCATGTGCGTCCGATACAGCGCGATGGGCGAATCGACTTCGAGGTGCACGAAGGTGCACCGCCGGACGACCTCCAGGACCTGAAGGTCAGTCGTGGTGCCAACTTCCGATGCCCGACATGCGGTGAGGTCACCGACGCGGATGCCATTCGCGAGCAAGGCGTCGCTGGCGGGCTCGGACTCCGGCTCGTGGCAATACAGACATTCGCCGATCCGGCGAAGCCGCGAGGAGGCCGTGCGTGGGCGCCGGCAACGCTGGAGCAGGAACAGCGTGCGCTGCGCGCCTGGCCTGACGACCGGCAGTTTCCGCTTCCGAACTTCACGTTGCCCGGCGTCGCCGGAAACATCCACACATTCGGCATCCGAACCATCGAGCAGCTCCTCACCGCCCGACAGCGGCTCCTCATGATAACGATGTGCGAGGTGCTCGCTGATCTGCGTCCCGAGATCGAGAAGGATGCGCTCGCCGCTGGACTCGAACTGACAGCTACACCGCTGCGAGACGGAGGTCGCGGCGCCCAGGCCTACGCGGAAGCGATCGCCACCTACCTTGGCTTGACCATTTCCCGGATGGCCAACCGCGTGTCGACGATGACGATTCACAACCGGGCGAACGGATCTGTGGAGCAGTCTTTCGTTCAGCCTGCGTACGCGTTCTACGGAGACTTTCCCGAGGCCAACCCCTTCTCGGGGTCGACAGGATCCTTCGCGAACTCGCTCGAACACGTCGCCGCCGCTGCCGCTGCACTGCCCGTTGGACCCAGGTCCACCGTGATCTGCGATTCAGCGCTTGACGCGTTGTCGGGGAGACGGGGGATCGTCAGCACCGATCCTCCGTACTACGACATGTTCGACTACTCGGCCCTCTCGAACCTGTTCTACCCGTGGCTTAAGTTGTCGCTCGCGTCGATATGGCCCGAGGTCACCGCATCGCTCGTAGCTCCTGAGGCCGACCAGATCGTCTCCAACGCGTCTCGTTTCGGTGGAGACCGCGCTGAAGCCCATGCGTATTTCGAGTCTCGCCTGCGAGAGGCCTTCAAGGCGCTTCGCGAGGTACAGCTTGCTGAGTATCCGCTCACTCTGTACTACGGCTACCAGCAGACCGAGAAGCGGCGAGACGGGCGGAGCTCAACGGCGTGGGAGGCCTTGCTCGACTCGTTGATCGACAGCGGCTTCAGCATTGTGAGTACCTGGCCGCTCCGCACCGAGCGGCCCGAGGGCGTGAAGACGGGCTCCAATGCGCTTGCGTCATCGATCCTGCTGGTCTGTCGTGAGCGCTCCGCGACCGCCGCCACCGTGTCGAGAAAGGAACTTCTGTCGGCCCTAAGAGCTTCGTTGCCGGATGCGCTCGCGACGATGCGAGAGAGCAACATCGCACCAGTCGATCTCGCGCAATCGGCGATCGGTCCAGGAATGGCGGTCTTCACTTCTTTCGCGCGCGTGTTGGAGGCGGACGGGTCACAGATGACCGTGCGCACCGCCCTCGAGCACATCAATCAGGTACTCGACGAGATCATCACGGGATCTGAGTCGTCGTTCGACTCCGACACACGCTGGGCAGTCACCTGGTTTGAAGAGTTCGGGCTGAACGATGGCCCTTTCGGACAGGCGGAGCAGCTCTCCAAGTCTCGGAACACCTCGATCGCAGGCTTAGTGGACGCTGGCGTTGCCCTTCAGCGAGCGGGCAAAGTCCGGCTCAGCGGGCGCGACGAGCTGCCGAGTGGCTGGTCGCCACTCACCGACAATCGGTTGACGGTATGGGAGTCCACGCAACACCTGATCAAGCGCCTTGAGGAGGATGGCGAGGGAAGTGCAGCACGACTGCTGGCCGAGCTGGGATCCGAGCGGGGCGAGATGGCGAAGGAGTTGGCGTACCGGCTCTTCCTCGTCAGTGATCGCAAGGGCTGGGCGAAGGAAGCCAACTCGTACAACGGGCTGGTGACCGTCTGGCCGGAGCTCCTCCGCCTCGCCGCGGGGTCCGGCGGGGCCGAACAAGGGCAGCTGCTGTGAGTAGAACGCCGCCAGTTGGAGCGACGTGGCCACTGTTCGCAACAGCGGCGAGTCAGTTCTACAACGGCCACCTCGCGCGCCCCCGAAAGCTCTTCGCGGCATTCGTTCCAGTACAGAAGGGATCCGGCAGGCCGGCTGGCCCACGTGAGCTCTACTGGCCGACCACCATCGCCCTTGCGATCGCGGCGCTCGAAGCCGGCCTGGAGGATGTTCTGTTCGCGGCCCATGGTGTTCGACAGGGCGACGAGGGGAACCCGATCACGAATAACGTGAACTGCGTCGACGGCAACCCGCACAAGTGGCTGGTCGCCGATCGGTTGATGGCGCCGGGCAGCCAGAAGATCGAGCGGGTCCTGTTCGCGGACTTCGGCGTCGTCCTTGGTGCGCTGCCGCAGTCCGCACGCTTCGCGCCGATCAGCAAGCCATGGTCGAAGGGCGGATACTCGAGAGGTACGGCTATCGCGGGACCCACGACCTGGTCAGGGCTTCGTGCCTACCTGGACGCGATGAACCACATTCGGAACGCGACGGCCCACGGTGACGCCACGAAGCTCGGGCAGAGCCCGACGGCGTGCAAGGGCACGCTCTGGCTCCTGCAACAAAGCGGGGCGTGGAGTGTGCAGCTTCCACATGCACTCACGGCCCTGCGGGCGACATTGAGCGTCTTCAACGTCGTCGTTACCGCGTTGGCTAGTCGCCTGAACATCGCGATGCCGCAACTCACTGTCCCCAACACGATCGACTACCCGGCTTAGTCCGGCGGGAGACCACCATGGCGCTAACGAATCACCAACGGGTCGGGCTGGGCCTTGGAGAACTCGCGCAGGGACTTCGTCCGTTCGTCGAGCGTGAGCTGAAGGCGAAGTTCGGCGACGACTGGCTTGCTCGCGGGTTGGGTGCCGGGCCCGGTGCGGGCGTTGGCCGCGACACCAATCCGGATGACCCGTCGGTTCTCCTGAAGCTGATGGCAGACAACTGGCGGAACGTGTTCGAGGTCAAGCTCGCCCGTGGCGACCGCAACTACGTCTTCGAGACGCGAGATATCCGAAACCGATGGGCGCACAACGAGTCTTTCTCTACCGACGACGCTCTGAGGGCGCTCGACACGATGCACCGCGTCCTGCAGGCGGTCTCGGCTGGTGACCAGGCGATCGAGGTCGACCGTCTCCGTCAGGACCTGCAACGACTGAAGTTCGACGAGCAGGCGCGGTCGACCCGCCGCAAGGCCGTCTCGAAGGAGCCCGCGAACGGGGACGAGAGCACTACTGGACTCCCTGGTTGGCGGCAGGTGGCCGAGCCGCATGATGACGTAGCTACCGGGCGTTACGAGCTGGCGCAGTTCGCCGCTGACCTGCATCAGGTGTGGCGGGGGGACGCGGCGGCCGAGTACGGCGACCCAGAAGAGTTCTTCCGACGCACCTACATCACGGAGGGCGTCAAGGAGCTTCTCCTGACTGCGGTTCGTCGCTTCAACGGAGTGGGCGGAGACCCCATCATCAAGCTCCAGACGAACTTCGGCGGCGGAAAGACGCACTCACTGATCGCGTTGTTCCACCTTGCGTCCGGCCGCCCTGCCACTGAGCTTCCGGGGGTGGAGCAGATCCTCGCGGACGCGTCTCTGACGCTGCCGACCGAGCACGTGAACAGGGCTGTACTTGTTGGTCACCAGCTTCAACCATCGAGCGTCTCCAAGAAGCCGGGCGGAATCGAGGTCCGCACGATTTGGGGTGAACTGGCGTGGCAGCTCGGCGGAGCCGATGCCTTCGAGCTAGTGGCCGATGCTGATGCTGCTGGAGTGAGTCCCGGAGAGGCACTCACAGACTTGTTCCAGATGTTCTCCCCGTGCTTGGTGCTTGTGGACGAGTGGGTGGCCTACGCGCGACAGCTCTACGGGGTAGCCGGCCTTCCGGCGGGGTCGTTCGACGCACAATTCAGCTTCGCCCAGGCGCTCACCGACGCAGCGCGCAATGTGCCAACGGCGCTCGTTGTCGCCTCGATCCCGGCTTCAGACATCGAGGTTGGCGGAGAGGGCGGGCGAGCAGCCCTCGAACGCATCGAGAACGTGATCGGCCGCATGGAAGCGACCTGGCGGACGGCTTCGACGGAGGAAAGCTTCGAGATTGTTCGACGTCGCCTGTTCAAGGACCTGTCTCCGGATCAGGCGCGCCAGCGCGACGCGGTGGTCCAGGCATTCGCAGAGCTTTACCGAAGCCAGTCGAGCGAGTTCCCGTTCGAGTGCCGAGAGGCAGACTACGAGCGCCGGATGAAGGCGGCGTACCCAATCCATCCAGAGCTGTTCGACCGACTCTTCGGGGATTGGTCCGAACTTGAACGATTCCAGCGCACCAGGGGAGTCCTGCGGCTCATGGCGAAGGTGATCCACACCCTCTACATGCGCGAGGACTCGCGTTTGCTGATCATGCCCGGGTCGATTCCCATTGACGAGGAGGAAGTCGCGAGCGAACTGACCCGGTACCTCGATCCCGGGTGGACGCCGGTGATCGAGACAGACGTCGACGGCGCGAACTCTCTCCCGTACAACCTTGACCGCGAGAACTCCTCGAGCTTTGGGAAGCTCTCCGCTGCGCGCCGTATCGCCAGGACCATCTACTTCGGTTCAGCTCCCTCCCAACAGGCAGCGACGAAGGGTCTCGATGATCGGCACATCAAGCTCGGCTGCGTTCAGCCAGGCGAACGACCGCCGATCTATGGCGATGCGCTGAGACGCTTGTCAGACCAAGCGATGTACCTGTACCGCGACGGCGCTCGCTACTGGTATGCCCTCAAGGCCACCGTCACAAGGCTCGCCCAGGATCGAGCGGCGTCCCACTTCGAGACTGACGATGTCGACGAGGAGATCCGAAAGCGACTCGACCGAGCTCGAGCAGCTACGGGCAAGTTCGCACGAGTGCACACCGCTCCGCGCACCTCCGGTGATGTGCCTGACGAAGATGTCGCTCGCCTTGTTGTTCTCGGCCCCGAACACACCCATGACCCCAAGAGCGAGGAGAGCCCGGCGCTGACCTTCGCCGGCCACTTGCTCGGGGAGCGGGCCGGCGGGGCTCGCCGCTACCGCAACATGCTGGTCTTTCTCGCTGCAGACCGCGGCGGACTCGATGACCTTCGCACAGCGGTCCGACAGTGGCTGGCGTGGACATCCGTCGATCGAGACCGCGACACCCTCTCGCTCGATTCGTTTCAGATCCGCCAGGTCGAGGCCAAGGTGTCAGAGACCGACGAGACAGTAAACCTCCGACTTGCCGGGACCTACCACTGGGTGCTGAATCCGAATCAGGCGATTGACGACCCGACGGGACCGATCCGATGGGACGTCGTTAGGGTGACCGGGTCCGACCCACTAGCTGAGCGGGTGTCGAAGAAGCTCGTCACGGAGGAGTCTCTGATTCCGGCCTACTCAGGAACGCGCCTGCGGCTAGACGTCGATCGCGTGCCGCTCTGGCGAGGTGATCACGTCGTCGTAAACCAGCTATGGGAGGACTACGCCCAATACCTGTACCTCCCGCGACTGGTACGGCGGGAGGTTCTTGAACAAGCGATCAGCGACGGCGCGTCGTCACTGAGCTGGACATCCGACACCTTCGCATACGCCGATACCTTCGACGGCGAGCGCTATGGCGGCTTGGTCGCCGCTTCACAGCTCGCAGCCGTCGCCCCGTCGGGCTACCTCGTCAAGCCTGACGTGGCGGAGAAGCAACTTGCTGCTGAGCGTGGCAACGACGTGGCGCCAACCGGACACGACTCCGCCGGTGGGACGGATGCCGACGTTGGCGCGGGGACAGCCTCCGCAGTTGATGTCGAGTCCTCATCGGCGCCGACCCGCTACTACGGCCGGGTCGAGCTGGATTCTGCGAGATGGACGCGCACCGTCTCAGACATCGCCGAGTCCATAGTCACCCAGCTCGAACGCGCCGACGGCGTGAAGGTGAAGATCACCATCGAAATCGAGGCCGACAACTCGGCAGGATTCAGTGAAGCACTTCAGAGGACAGTCACCGAGAACGCCGCCACGTTGCGTTTCGGGACGACCGAGTTCGAGAAGTAGATCTGAACCGTCGACCTGACCGCGAAGAAGTCGACGATCTAGGCCTGACGCCGGTGGTCCATGAATGCCAGGACGTTCTCGCCGGCGGCTCGCTCTGCCTTCTCGCTCATGGGTCGGCGGAGGTCTTCGCGGTCGCGCTCGAAGAGGTGGCCGTAGACGCGGTCGATCATCCGGGTGTCGCTGTGGCCGAGCACCTCGGCGAGCATCCATGGGTTCGCTCCGGCGGAGATGAACAGCGAGGCGGCGGTGTGCCTGAGGTCGTGCGGGGTCAACGGTTCGAGCTTCGCCGCCTTCACGGCGTCCGCGAATTCACGACGCCGCCAGTTCGTCGGTCGGATCACCGCGCCTTGGCGGCTCGTGTAGAGCAGCGCACCGGGATCGTCCCAGCCGGTGGTCGCCTCGATGTGCTCGCGGAGCTTGCGAAGCGCCAGGTCGGCGATGGGCACCGACCGGAAGCTGCGATCGGTCTTCGGTTGCTCGAACTCAAGCACGCCGGCCACGTCGGTCAGTCCTTCGTCGACGCGGATCGTGCCGCGTGTCCAGTCGACGTCGTTCAGGCGCAAGGCGAACAGCTCGCCGATGCGGAACCCGCCGTACGACGCGACGTAGATCGTCGACTCGTAGAGCGGGTCGATGCACGAGGCGAAGTGGGCGACTTCGCCTTCGTCGAGAAAACGGACGGGCTTGCGCTTCTTGCGAGCGATCGGCGGGTGGTCGGGGCAGGGGAGCTTCGGTATCCGGTCGTCGTTATGCGCGGCCTTCATGATCTTGCGGAACACCTGGTAGATCCGCTCGATGGTGGCTGGCGCCAGCGTGCCGCCCTTGGCCCGCTTGGTGTGGCCGAGATCGGCGAGGTCGGCGACCCAGCGCTCGACCTCAGCCTTTGTGATCCGGTTGAGCCGCACGCCGCCCCACTTCGGTAGGACGTGGTTATCGAAGTAGCTGCGGTCGCGGGCGTAGCTCGTGCGCGAGAGCTTCTTCTCGTAGATGGCCATGCAGTGTTCGGCCCACTCGGCGAAGGACACCTTGCCCGCTCGGTCGTCGACGTAGACGCCGCGGATGACTTCGCTCTCGCGCAGCTTCAGGTGCCGTCGCGCATCGCGCTCGAGGTCGAACGCCTTCGAGCGCAGCCGACCGTCGGGCTCGCGCCAGCGCGCGTTGGACGTCCCGTTGCTGACCTTCTGCACGTAGCCCATCGGCGACTCCCTCACTCACGTTGCCGGGCTGACCGTAGCCGCTTCGCGTGCGCGCGAAAAGCGCGCGAGTTCGTTCCAGACCGCTCATACGTAGGGCCACCATGGGTCGTCGAAGCCGCTTCCATATATTGCCTCTGACCTGCTAAGGAGTGTCCTTCGAGCGCCCTCGGTGACCTTCGCGATGAAGCCCTGTCAGAGAGGTTCTGATGCGTTCACACGGCAGAGGTCAAGGATTCAAGTCCCCAAAGGTCCACCCGTTGTCGAACGCCAGCTCAGCTGGCCGCGCCATCGGTCGGCTGGTCAGACCTCGACGGTGTAGGTGTCGCGGCCGCTCTTGAGCAGCGTGCCGGGCACGGCGCCGGTGGGCTGGCCGTCGACGATGACGGCGATGCCGTTCACCAGCACCCGCTCGACGCCGTAGGAGTCGGCGGTGAGGCGCACACAGCCACCGGGCAGGTCGGCCACCATGTGCGCGGGCTCGCTGTCCACGGTCTCGGGGTCGATCACGGTGATGTCGGCGACCTTGCCG
>NZ_JBDNFF010000272.1:0-7533 GCF_041689975.1 Gemmatimonas sp. | reverse complement strand
TTCTTCAAGAAGGTCGTGCCCAAAACAGCGTCATCGCTCGGGATCGTCTATACACCGGTCGAGATCGTCGACTTCATCAACAGCGCCGTCAACGACCTCCTGCAGGAACACTTCGACGGGGCCTCACTGTCCGACGAAGGAGTCCACGTCCTCGACCCGTTTACCGGCACCGGCACCTTCATCGCCCGCATGATCCAATCCGGGCTCATCTCCCCCGAAGCGCTGCCCCGCAAGTACGCAAGCGAACTGCACGCCAACGAGATCATGCTGCTCGCCTACTACATCGCCGCCATCAACATCGAGACCGCCTACCGCGGCGCAATTGCCGAGCACGCAGGCGCAGAACCGGACGGGTACAAGCCGTTCACCGGGATCGTCCTCACCGACACCTTCCAAATGACCGAAGATGGCGACTCGATGGATACCTACTTCTTCCCGCGCAACAACGAACGCGCGGACCGCCAGAAATCGCTCGACATTCGAGTCATCGTCGGCAACCCGCCATATTCCGTCGGCCAGTCCAGCCAGAACGATGACAATGCCAATCTCCGCTACCCGAGCCTCGACTCGGGCATCGAGCGAACCTATTCAGCAAGGTCGGGCGGTACGAAGGGAAACTCACTCTACGACAGCTATGTGCGAGCTATCCGCTGGGCATCGAATCGTGTTCTGAGTTCGCCTGATGGAGGCGTAGTCGGCTTCGTTACCAACGGCGGCTGGCTCGACAGCAACTCCGGCAAGGGGATCAGGCAAACCTTGGTCGAGGAGTTCGATCACATCTACGTGCTAAATCTCCGCGGCAACGCCCGCACGAGCGGATCACAACGCCGCAAAGAAGGCGCCAACGTCTTCGACGCAGGAAGCCGAAACGTAGTGGCGATAACGATTCTTGTTCGGAAGCCCAACAGAGATCGATCTGGCCGTACCACCACCGTGCGCTATCGAGACGTAGGTGACTACCTCACGCGAGGTGAGAAACTCGCGACGGTTGAGAAGGCCGAAATTGCCGACCCCTGGATAGCGATCGAGCCGAACGAGCATGGGGACTGGATCCGACTGCGCAACCCAAGGTTCAACGAACTAGTACCACTCTCTGGCGACAACGGAGTATTCATTACGACCCCACCGGGCATTGTCACCAACCGCGACTCTTGGGTCTTCCAGAGTTCCTTAAAACAGCTGAGTCGCGATGTTGAGCGCATGATCAACTACTACAACCTTGAGGTTCTGCGCCTGGCAGAACTCCCTGAGCTTCAGGCGGCTGAGTCGTCGTCGGCGGCATTCGAGGTGGTCCGTGATTCGGCGAGGCAAGTGCCTTCGGAGTTCTCGTGGAACTACACAGACTTCGAGCGGGCAGCGCGGGGTGAGCTGTCCGCTCTTGATAGCTCGATGCTCCGAGACGGTCTCTTCAGACCATTCTTCCGAACTCACTTGGCCTTCGACTCTTCTCTCGCTCGAACAGTCGGTCGCGTCCCGCAGCTGTTTCCCAATCTGCAGACCGCGAACACATGCATTGCCTACGTCGGGACGAGTTCCAAGTCTCCGTTCGGTGTCATCGGTACTCGATGGATCCCCTCTGTTCACCTCATCAACTCGGATGCGACAGGCCTGCTGGCGAGGTGGCGTTTCCCAGAAGCTTCCAATGAGATGTCGTTGCTCGATATCGGTGACAGAGCGGACGAACACGGCCGAGTGTCGAACCTGAGGCGGACGGCTGTCGCACGGTTCCGTCATGCACTTGGCGGCGACGTGACCGATGACGATGTGTTCCATTACGTGTACGGCGTGCTGCACTCACCGGAGTTCCGGTCAGAATTCGAGGTCAACCTGAAGAAGGAAGCACCCCGCGTCCCGCTCGTTAACGATCGGGCGGCGTTCGAGGCGTTCGTGGCGGCTGGTGCCGAGCTGATGGAGCTGCATATCGGCTTCGACGATGTCGATGCGTACCCGCTGGTCGAGGAGTGGCTCGATGGCGTCGGACCTGATCATCCTGACTTCGATACCGATCGACTGCTCGTTGGTTCAAGGAAGATGAAGTACCCGAAGGTCACCGATGCTGACGCCGATTCGGAGACCCACGGCATCAAGGTCGCCGACAAGTCCCGCCTCGTCTACAACGACTACCTGACGCTGTCTGGCATTCCTGAGCGAGCCCACGAATACGTGCTCGGCACCCGGTCTGGTGTCGATTGGATCATCGACCGCTGGTACGTCAAGACCGACAGGGCGTCAGGCATCGTGAACGACGTCAACCAGTGGGGACTCGAACAAGGCGAGTCCCACTACATCATCGATCTGATCAAACGAGTCGTCACCGTGTCGATCCGCACAGTGGAGATCGTCGACTCGCTTCCCGAGCTGCGCTTCGACGAGCACGGCACCCACGTCGTGTCCGCCGGCACCTGCTGACGTCACTTCTTGTAAGGCGACTCGAACCAACTCGACTCTCGGCGGACCCTGCGGGGGTTCCCGGTAGCCGGTTGTACACGTGACGTGATCAGTTCGGGCTCGGGTGCAAGTACACCCCCGTCCGCTACGCAGGTGTGACGGGTCGCCACTCCCCCCAGACCAGGTCGGAGCCGGTCTCGAACGCGTGCGAAGATGCCTGGTAGTGCACCGTACCCGGGGTGCCCGTACCCCCCGAAGGAGACGCATGCTCACCGTCGTCGTCGCTCTCGGAGGCCGAAGCCGTGGCGCCCACGATCTTCGAGGGGCCTGGGGAACAACCGAACAGAATCCAGCGGTAAGGAGTTCGAAGAGATACGAAGTTCCTGCTCACAGCGCTGTCAGCTCAGCCGTCTGCAGGCGACAGCATGTTCGGGTTGCCGACGGCCGGCGGCACGAAACTCCTGGTCAACGAGGGTGCGCCATGGCTTAGCGCTGGATTCGGTTCCATTGTTCCCCGGACCCGCGGTAGGCCATGCGGCCATCTTGAATCGGTCGGCCCACGCTTGCCGCCGTGCGACAGGTTGATGAGAAGTCAGATCGGGGCAGACCTGACTCCACTGCTAGCTTGCTGTGATGCGGGGTTGGGCGAGGTATTCGGTCGCGATCGTCGCTGCGTTTGCGATGGCTACCACGAGTTGCTCAGGCGGTGAACGGCAATCGAGCCCAACCGACCCGGCGACCACAGCGAACACTGACACCACTGAGGCAGTCATCGCACAGGCTGCCGGTGTCAGCATCAACGTCCCGTACTCGTCGCTGTCATCACCCGACGCATCTCTCAGTATCGACACTGGCACCCCGCCCAGCGAAGCCCTCGCCAGTTTCGGCGCTGATATCGAACCACTCGGCGACGTAGCCGATGTTCAGCGGACAGGTGGCGAACTCATTGGCCCAGCGACCGTAACGTTCGATCTACCAGCCGACTTCGACGACAGCCGATACAGCCCTGGCGTCGTCTGGGAAACCGACACCGGCTGGGAACTCCTGCCCATTGCCTGGCAACCAGGCGATCAACAGGTCGTCGCGACCACCGACCACTTTTCGTTCGGATTCCCGATCAGGATCGATTGGTCTGAAGCCGCCAACAGCCTCACTGGCTGGGCCGAAGGGCTCGTGACGGGCCGAGCGAACATCGACAACCCCGTCTGCGGTGATGAACAGGCCGCTCGCGAAGCGGGTATCGAAGTCGTGTCGGACGTCGGTGACCTCGTCAAGTGGTGCTTCGGTCGAGAGGATGGACGCGATGTCCTCAAAGTCGCCAACAACTGGAACGCCGGAGTTCAAGTCCGGTTCCTAAAATCGTGGAACGTTGTCGAGTATCAAGGTGCCGGTGCGTCACCCCAAGCCATCGGGGATTGGCTCGACAGTGCATCGCGAGAAACCAACACGACTATCTCTCGCCTCATCGGCTCAGGCCAAACAATCGTGCTCGAACCTTCCGGTCTCGATACTGGCAACGGCGCTCGCGTCGTGGCTGAAATCTCCACTGTTTCCTGGCTCTGGTCGATCGCACTCCAAGGAATCGACATGTACCTCCTGACCGCCAAATGGCTGGCGGTCGACACCAAGGACGTCCGCGCCGAAGATCTCCTCACCGGAGCTGAGTTCATCAAGTGCTACACCGAGCACTACGGCGAAGACATCGCCGCTGCAACAGCGCCGATCGCACCAGAGTCGTTTGCACAAGTCGTCAACGACACCACCCTCTTCGCTCTCAGCTGCGGTGAGGACGTCATCCGCGACTACCTCGGCACACTTTCCGGCTTGGCGGCCCGAGTCGGCAGCGTTGCGGTCGGAGTCATCGCTGCGGCCGTCGGGATCGTGTACGGCCTCGTCAACGCCGGCTTCGCTGGAATCCGCGGTCTAATCGACGAGATCGGCGGACTGTTCGACGACACCGAAATCGGGGGCTCCGGCTACGACATCGTCCTCCTCCGCTCGTCGTCACCGAGCGGCGTCGCCGAGATCGCTGCTGACGGCCTGACTGCGGCACTGGCATACGATCATCCGACGCTCGGGTCGGTGACGATCCAGGTAGTGCGCAGTGGAGGTGGCTCGGCTTATCAGCGGTTCTTTCCATCGGTAACGGCGGTCGTCGATGCCACTGGCAATCGAATCTTCGAGTGGTTTGCGCAAGGGGATTTCGAGGAGTTCGACTTTTGGGGCCTGGCACCTGAGGACGATGTCGATACGACTGTCGATGCACTCGGGCACATCTTTCTCAAGTGGAACCCTGGCAGGTTCACCGGGGTATCGGTGTTGATTCCTACGAGTGACGGTTTCGACTCGATCGGAACCCTGACTGACGATTTCTACGACGGGTACTACTACGCATTCGTCGTCGACGTAGATAACGACGGCGTGTTTGAGTTGAACCAGGCTTTTCAGGTGTGCGAACCCACTTGCGCCGAGGGCGCTGACTACAGCCACATCTGGCGGTGGAATGGCTCTTCCTACGCCGGACCCAGTGATCCGCCTGAGACGGCTACCGGACCTGGACTTGAAGATGGTGTCGCCGCCATTCGTTCCTACCTGCTCGCGGCGGGTGCGCGATCCTATGAAGAGGCCTGGTCTTCGCTGTCGACGTCGTACCAAGCGCGGTACGGGAGCTACGAGTCTTTCGTCAGCTTCTGGGACCGAGTCGACAACGTAGGGATCGATGCCACGTCGCTTGTCGGTGAGATCGCAGGGAATCCGCCAGGGACCACGGTTGAGGCGGCCCTCCGCTACGCGCTGCGAGATGGTTCCACCAGTCGCGAGATTGTTCACATCGACGTAACTCGAATCAATGGCGAGCTCACTATCTCCGACTATCGATTCGTCCGACAGCTCTAAACTCCGAGCTGCGCCGGTATTGATGCTGTCCGATTTGTGCGAAATAGTGCCCTGACCGGGAACTTTGGGGGCGCTTCGGATCTGGGTGGGAGTTCGGCTTGTTCAGGTAGGTCCCGGGCGCAACCGTTTCTGGTCTCGCCTGAAGTCGCTGAGGGACTGCGGATTGGATTTGAGCCTGTCGCCCACACTTCGACGCTGTCTGCTGCGCAAACCAAGGCTTGGCAAAGTTCGACGCCGGCAAACATGCGGAACAGGCGTCCGCCGGTGCCAAAGCTTCCTTCGAACACGTCACGTTCGAACACGAAACCGCTGTCGACGATGGCGTTCGGATATGCGGCGACCGCATCGTCGATCGAAGCGCCAAGACGGACACCACGATCGGTGACCAAGTCGATCACGTCGTCGCCCGGTTCATTCACATAGGGGTACGACGAGGTTCGGCGCGAGATCCTGAATTCGTGGTTCGGCTCCCGGCTCGGTGAGCCGACGGGAGGCGGGCAAGGCCCCGCCGGATGCTGAGCCAGCCGACACAGATGCGGAGTGTGACGGGGATCGGCGCGAGATCCTGCATTTCGGCGAGACGAGTAGCATCTGCTCGTGGCAGCTGATGGCGGCAACCTGAATCTGGGACACATCCTCCTGGCAGGAGAGATCACGAGATTCGGCGACATTTTGGCCATCCGGCACACCCCCAAGACGTTGGAGGGAATCCGCACGTCCGCCGACGCGACGCCCGCGAATCTCTTGGAGTACACGCGCCATCAGGATCTGCGAGCTTCGAAGATCCCCCCGCAGCCTCCAAGCACTTGGCTGATCTTCATGGCCGATGGCGCCCGCCGTTCCCGGTTCGTCTGCGCGTATGAGAATCGCGGTGAAGTTCTGAGCGAGAGAACCACCGATTCTCGCTTTTTTGACCTCCACGAGTCCGAGATGCTCTCGTCGCTGCGGAACCGACTCGTCATCGAATGGCCGAAGGACACGATCAACTGGGCAAAGGGTGGCGAGATCGCAGCCGCATTCCCGCTCGTCGAGATCGCGGACGCGCATGCCGTTCCCTTCCCCGGCTTCGACCGTCTGCTAATTTCCTACGAAGATTTGATCGACGTGGTAACGGACCATCGCTACAGCGAATGGCAGGTCGCGTTGAGATCGGTGCAGGGCATCTACCTGATCGGGGACTCAACCACCGGCAAGTTGTACGTGGGCAAGGCCGACGGTCGAGAGCGGATCCTGGGGCGGTGGGGCACCTACGCCCGGGACGGACACGGCAGCAATGTTGCACTGCGAAACCTGGTGCAACTCGATCCGAGTCACGCCCGCCACTTCGTTTTCAGCATCTTGCGCGTGTTCGGTCCAAACGTCGTCGCGAGTGAAGTGGACGAGGCCGAGGCCCACTACAAGAGAGCGCTCCTCACACGGCCGCACGGCATGAACTCGAACTGACACGAGTACCACAAACGTTCCTTTCTGGTACTCCGTCGACGGAGACCCCGATCAGGCCGAAACCGAGTATCAGAACTCGTGAACAGAATCAAAGTCCCGGAACCTAGCGACTGACCCTTTCTGGTACTTCTTGAACGTGAACGTGCTGGCCACCAGCCTCGACAGGCTCGATGAAGGTCCGAGGTTCGATGGCTGAAATTCAGGATCTCGCGCCGAACCTCGTCGTTCCCCATCATGATCGTTCATGCGCACTGGCAGTCCTGACTGGCGGCATCCCGACCTTTGTAAAAGTCAGGCCCGTTGACAAATACCCGACGCAATGACCACGTCGAAGTTCGCCGCCCGCAAGAGGCAACGGGCGAATCGGCTACGGTGATCTCCAATGCGGGAACAGTGGTGCGACGGTGAGGTAAACGAAGTTGGCTAACAGCACGACGCTTCGCGTGCTGGCGGACAACCCCGCCGCCATCGACCTTCTTGGATTGGCATCGATCTCGAGCGCCGTGAAGGACATTGTCTGCGCCGACAATTCGGAGCCGATCACCGTGGGATTGAACGGTCCATGGGGAAGCGGAAAGTCTTCGCTTCTCCAACTCCTCTTGCGCGGACTCGAAGCCGAGGACCGCACGATCGTGTTCGAACTGAATCCCTGGGAGTTCGCTGACGACGACGACGTCAAATCGACCATCATCGCGACCGTTCTTCGCGATCTTGCCAGCGAGGCCGACGTCGGCATCGTCGAGCGCCTCAGAAACCTGGCCGCCCGCCTCAGCCTGAAGCGAGCATGCACGCTGCTCACCACAGGTG
>NZ_JBDNFF010000271.1:0-2130 GCF_041689975.1 Gemmatimonas sp. | reverse complement strand
GCAGCGATGGACGCGTCATGTTGGATACCGGCGAAGCGATGGGTGGAAGGTCAGGGAGCGGGTGCACCCATTATATTCTCCTTTTGAAGTTTGCGGACGTGGCGAAATTGGTAGACGCACCAGCCTTAGGAGCTGGCGGGGCAACCTATCCCGGTTCGAGTCCGGGCGTTCGCATGTTGTGGTGAGACAATGCATTACTGAGATTGGGCACACCGTCTGCTCGGACCCCACGTGCCGTATGTCGCACAAACTGTCGTAGTGATCGTCGCCTTGTGCCGGCCCGCGTACGGCGAAGTTGCTGCGGTCGCTTGGCGCGTGAGAGAGAGGGGCACATACTCCGCTTGTCACGCCACCTCACGTTTCCACCTCTCCACTGCGACTCGCCCTCTGCGATCTTCACTCGGGAAATCCCTTGCGCACCGCACCGGCTGCTTCGCCCGTCGGGTCCAGGAGACGTGGGCACCGGAGCGTGAGGGAGAGCATTACCGTGAAGCGGCTCGACAGCTCACCGTCGAGTTTGCCCATGCGGAGTGGGGCCTCACGCTTCGGTGCACGGCCATAGACGCACGGGCCGTCGCGGCGCATGGCGCCCAGTGGGTGCCGGGCTTTCGCGCGTTCCATGCGCACAAGGGATACGCGCGGGACGATGAGGGGTGGAATTGGCGTGAGCTAGTCTGGGCACATCGCAATAAGACCACCCGCCTCGAGGCGGCGTTCTGGTGTGACGACGCACTGGTCGGCCTCGTCGTGGGTAGGCAGTCCCCAGGTCGGACACGCGTGTCAATCCATCGCCTCGCCGCATCACCCGTTGTCGCTCATCCCGCAAAAAGACTCGTCACCCCGCTGGAGATTGCGCTCGGCACCTACACAGCGCGTGCGTACGGAGCCGGAGAACTGCGTATTCTCGAACCCCTACCAGCCGTGGTGGGTATCTATGCGGAGAACGGGCTGACGCCGGTTGCGATAGGCGGGACCGTCCGGTACTGTTTTACAAGACTCTAGGAGGCCGTATGGCAACGCGCGCAGTGCCCCAGCATCAAATTGTCGGTGGAACGACGACCAGTCGCACCGCAGGATCTACGCGCACGGTCGAGTCCGTCGAGGCCGTCAAGGTGCGCGTCCGCAACGGTCCGTCGCCTATCGCGGGCTTCACACCGGACGGGATCCGCAAGATGGCCGCCGCCGAGGCAGACGGTCATGCGTTCGCCGGAGCGCGCCGCAAGAAGTAAGGCCATCTTCCCGAGGCCACTGAAACTCCCGCGCCCTAGCGAAACTCGCTAGGGCGCTCGTCGTTCGCCTGATGCATCTCGAGGGATACACCGTCCCTGCGCGGGCAGGCAGGCGACATGATATCGACGGCAATGCTCACCCCAGAGCTCGAGCGTAGCGTCGCCGGCTACGATCAGCGCGCTCGTCGCTTCTACAGGGCCGCAGCGGCATTGCTGGCGAACTATGAGACATCGGGCATTCCCACGATGTGGCACCTCTTCAGCTATTTACGCGTGGCGGGAAGCAGCATGACCCGATTGGTGGACCACGAGGCGTGGCTAACGCAGTGTAAGGAAGCCATGCCTGACATCGTGCAGATTGGCGATGAGATGCTTCGCGCTGGAGCGAGCCTCGCCGAAATGTCTGACGCGACCACGGCCGCGCTCGCGATACAGCGTACGACATCCGTGCTTCGCCATCGGGGGTTGGGATACTATGAGGTTTTCCGTCGGCGCGACGAGCTCCTGCGTCGCTCGAGGGACCAGTGGAAACCAAAATGCGACAGCTACGGCGTGATAATCAGCTGGTGTCGCGTTGTCCAGAGTCTCTCGATGAGCCAGCACGCATTTGACGTGGATTCGCACCGAACGTACGTAAAAAGTTCCGACCTAACTTTCGACGTTTGGATACTCCGAGACGGGGGAGGGAGCCGCGTCAGTCGGCCGTTTCGTCTCCCAGCGACTACTCGCCCGAGACAACACGAGACGCGGCGTGAAGAGCGCCGCGCGTCGTGGGCCCTCAGCCACGCTCCACAGGGCGTTGAGCTCCTCGTCGCTCCGGAGGATGAACGCGAGCGCATCGCTGCCGAGCGTAAGCCAGAGCACGTAGCGTGCGAGGGTTTCTGCTCGCACCGCATGCCAT
>NZ_JBDNFF010000270.1:0-11819 GCF_041689975.1 Gemmatimonas sp. | reverse complement strand
TACTCCGTACTCCTTACTCCCGACTCCCGACTCGCCCCCTGAGCCACTCCAACGGATCCACCGATCGTCCCTTCGGGCGGATCTCGAAGTGCAAGTGCGGCGGCAAATCGGGGTCGGTCGCACCCACCGTACCGATTGTCTGTCCCTTCGGAACCTGTTGCCCCTTCCGCACATCGATGCGGGCCAGTGAGCCGTACACCGAGTAGTCACCACCACCGTGCTGCACGATCACCGTCGGCCCGTATGTCCCCACGTTGTCGGCCAACACCACCTCACCCGCCGCGATCGACTTGACCGCCGTGCCCACCGCAGCGCCGATACCGATGCCGTTCCAGCGCGTGGTCGTGTTGTTCGGATTGATCACGCGGCCGAAGCGGTACAGAATCGTACCGTCCACTGGCCAATCGAGCTTGCCCAGGTCTGACGTACGGATACTCGACGGTGCGGCGGGCCGTGCGTTCGGCGACATCTCGGCTCGACGACGTGCCGTTTCCAGCGAGGCGATCACGCCCGCCACCTTGGCTTCGTCGCGCGCCAGCTGCGTAAGTCGTTCGCGCGTTCGGGTCGCGCTGCGCTGCACGGTGGTGAGATTGCGTTGGCGCCGTGATTCGAGTTCGGCCAGCCTGCGGGCCTCCCGATCCTTCTCTGAACGGTTGCGCGCGACTTCTTCCTGCAGACGCACCAGGAGCAACCGCTGCGAGATGATCTGATCGCGCAGCCCCTCGACCCGACGCACCAGTCCTTTGTCGTGCAACGCCAGCTCGTGCAGGTATTTGTAGCGAGCCACCAACCCGGCAAATGACTGCGCAGACAGCATTGCTTCCACGTCGTACAGGATGCCGCGCTTGTAAATCTCGACCATGCGCCGTTGCAGTGCCGACCGCTTGTTCACGAGTTCGCTCTCGGCCTTCACGAGCCCCGAGCCCGCTTTGACGACTTCGGTGTTGATGGTCTCGAGCTGCTGATCGAGCGCGCCCACAAGTCGCGCCGTCGCTTTCCGCTGCGCCTCGAGGTTGTTCACTTCATCGGTCAGCGTGCGCGCGCTGCGCTGCAATTCGATCATCTTCGACTCGAGATCGGCGCGCTCTTTGCGCAGTTTGTCGAGCGCGTCCTGCTGCTGACGCAGGCGCTGCTCCGGCGCGCCGGGAGCCTGCGCCAAGGCGACTGCCGGCACCGCGCATACTACCGACCCACCGACCAGCGTCATCGCGCCTGAGAGCACCGCGCGTCGCGCAACGTGCGCCATCTGCTGCACTGATGAGCGCACTCGTGCTGAGCGCACTAGGCGTCGCGCCACACGCGGCGCAGGTGACGACCCACCGACAGCCAGCTACCCACGAGGCCCAGCACGCCGCCAGCCGCAATGCCGAGCATGACCTGTTCGGCCGTGAAGAACTGTGCGGCCATGAGGTTCTTCGAGACCAGCTGTACCGTAGCCCACGCCAGCAGAGCGGCGATCGCTCCGCCGGCGAGTCCCTTCAGCGCCCCGTCTATCAGGTAGGGCAGGCGTACGAAGCTGTTCGTGGCGCCCACCAGACGCATGATCTCGATCTCCTTGGTGCGCGCGAGAATCGCCATTCTTATCGTGGACCCGATGATGATGATCGCGACGAGTGCGAACACGCTCCCCAGCACCGAGCCCGCGATGCCGGCGATGTTCCGGATGCGATAGAGCTTCTCAACCCACTCGCGTCCGTAGCGTACTTCCTCCACCACCGGGTACGTCTGCAGACGCCGCGAAATAGCCTGCACCGTTTCGGGATCGCGCGCGCCCTCCTTCAGACGCAGCTCCACCGATCCGGGCAGCATCGCGCCCGCCATCACGTCACGGAACTCTTCGAGTTCCGCCCGCGCCCGCTGCAGCGCTGAATCGGGACTCACATAGCCCACGTCGGCGACTTGCGGGATCTTGTTGATGCCCTGCATCAACTCTTCGACCTGTGCGTCCTTCGCTCCGTCGATCAGGAACGCGCGAATCTCCACGCGATCTTCGATCTCGAGCAGCGCCGACTTGATGTTGATCGCGACCAGGCCGAATAGGCCGAAGGCGAACAAGGAGAACGCGATCGTGGTGATGCCGAGTATGGCCAACAGCGGCGCGCGCTTGAACGCCAGGAGCACTTCGCGGAGGGCCAGTCTCATCGACGGCCTCGCATGTCGGCCAGCAGGCGCGCCACATCGGTCCCATCGTGTACCAGCTCGCCGTGGTCGAGCTCCAGAAAGCGCAGATTCGAGCGCTGAATCATCGCCACATCGTGAGTCGCCATCAGCACGGCGGTGCCCTGCGCGTTGATTTCACGCAGCAGCAGGAAGATCGCGTGCGTCGCGCGGTCGTCGAGATTGCCGGTCGGTTCGTCGGCCAGCAGTACGAAGGGATCGTTCGCCAACGCACGGGCAATTGCCACGCGCTGCTGCTCGCCGCCTGACAGTTCGTGCGGGAACGCCGTGGCCTTCGAGGCGAGTCCGACCTGCGTGAGCAGCCGCGCCACTTTCGGGCGGATTTGCGCATGCGGCGCGCCCGTCACTTCCAGGGCGAACGCGACGTTCTGCTCCGCCGTACGATCGGGAAGCAGCCGGAAGTCCTGAAATACGATGCCCAGTCGACGACGCAGAATCGGAATCTCGCGTGGCTTGATCGATTGGCTGGAAAAGCCGGAGATACGCAGCTCGCCCGTGGTTGGGCGCTCTGCCATCGACAACAGTTTGAGCAGCGTGCTCTTCCCCGCGCCACTGTGCCCCACCAGGAACACGAACTCACCTTTGCGCATCTCGAACGAGATGTCGCGCAGGGCAGCGCCTGAGCGAGGGTACTCTTTGCTGACGTTGGTCAGGCGTAGAATGCCGGACACCAACTACTCCAGTGCCTGAGTGAGATCGCCGATCAATGTCGACGCATCGTCGAGTCCGATGTTGAGACGGACCGATCCTTCGGAAAGTGCACTGGCTACCGACTCCACGCCGCCCAGCCGCACGGCGCTCTCGGCGTCACGAACGTTGAACTGCTGCAGGCGGCCCAGCAGCTCGCCAGCGGCCGCCTCGCCACCACGCATGGCAAACGCGATCAGATTGCCGTGCCCCGTAAAGCATTCCGTGGCCACCGCATGATCCGGATGCGTGGCGAGACCGGGGTAGTGCACCGCGCTGATTGCACCGACGGACATTGCCTGCAATGCGGCCCACTGGGCCACGACCATCGCGGTGGTGTTCTGTTTGGCGACACGCACAGCGAGCGTCTTGAGGCCACGAGCCAGATGCTCCACTGCCGCGGGGTGTGGCTCGGCGCCCCACAAGCGCATCTTGGCGCGGACTTCGTCGACCACCGCTTCGCTGCCGCATACCACGCCGGCGAAGCCGTCGCCATGGCCGTCGAGAAACACACTGGCCGTGTGGAGCACCACATCGGCGCCGTGTTCCACGGGGCGGAAGTTGATGGGACTGGCGAGCGTGGCATCGACCACCAGCGCAAGCCCGAGCTCCTGCGCGAGTGTGCGCACCGGTCGCATATCGACTACACGGGTCGTCGGATCGACCGGCGACTCGAGGTACACCAGCCGCGTCGTGCGTGTGATCGCGCGACGCCAGCCTCGCGTTTCGGTGGGATCGACAAAACTCACCTGCACGCCAAGCGCCGGAAGTTCATGCTCGAAGAATCGGCGCGTTTCCGGGCGAAGCCAGCGACTCGCGAGAAGATGATCGCCGGGGCGCAGCAGCGACACCATGGTGCAGGCCACGGCAGCCATCCCACTGGCGAGCACGAGGGCGGATTCGGTGCGATCCAGCTGCGCCAGCTGCTGCGCCACCGAGATGTCACTCATGTCTGGCACGGCGGTTGGGAGGCAGAGTTGGCCGGCGGGGCGCCGGACGGCGGGGCGCCAGATGAGGTCAGACGCGCGTCCCGGTGTCGGTATCCAACTTTATTACGCGCACGAGTTCAGACGGAGCGGCCCCGATGACGTCGCGCAGTACGCACCCGCCGCGAGGCAACGTGTCGTCAATCTGCAGTTCAGCCAGTTCGGAACGTCGATCAGATACCACACGCACCAGCTCGTGGCCCGTCACGAGACGCACCAGCGCGTCATCCGAGCGCAGACGGACCATCGGTCCGCGCTCGGCGTCCCCTGGTCGGCTGCTGATGAATCCAACCACCTGCAGAACCGGGGAGAATCCACTGAACAACCCCAGTTTCCGCGCTTTCGCCTTCTCTTCCTCGTTCATGTTCCTCTCGCCACGGTGCCAGGCACCGTGAAACCGTCTTCCCGACGCATGATCAACCGGCGGCCCCGTAATCGGTCCAGCTGATGGGCGGCAACGGCCTCGCTCACGGCCAGGATCGGCGCCAGCGACTCGGCCCAGATCGGTCCGTGATCGCGCACCGCTTCCCAGTGCAACCGCTCGTCGTCGTCCACAGAGCCGAACAGTTCGGCCGCCCCCTCATGCCATGAGACCAACGCCAGCGCATGACGCTCGAGGACCGTCTCGATCGGATCGATATGGCCGTCGTGAATCCCGCGGAAGGCGAGGAAGCCCGGGAGACCATCGTCGCTCGCGTAGCGCAGCAGCAGCTTGGCCACGATCTCGTCGGCGCACGAAAAATCCAGCAGATTCACCTGCGAGAAGTCGATCGTGGTCACGACCGAGGCGCCCACTTCGATGACCTGCTGTTCGATGGCCGTGCGCACAGCCGCGCCGGTGGGACGCGTCACGAGATTCGAATACAGGTCGCACACGGTGCCGCGCAACACGGTCCCGACGTCGATGTTCACCGTCATCGTGATCTCGCGCGAGATGCGCCCGCGCTGCGAGGGCGCACGGGCGCGTCGCCGAGCCGCTCGGGAATCGTGACCTGCATCTGCGCGCCGGGGAAAAAGGGCAGTCCTTCGGTCATCGGCACGTCCTCATCCCACTCGGGCGTGATGGCGATGCGGGCGGTACCACTGCGCACGGACAGCTTGCCATCCCAGCGTCCCACGAAGCGACGGATCCCGGCCAGACCCTGACCGCGTCCTTTGTCTCCATGGCGGAAACGGCTCACGGCGCGGAGCACGGCATCTTCGAGCGCCATCGCATCATCCCACCGATCGCTGCGGCGATGACCCGGCGAACTCTCGAGCGATTTCCGGAACCCTACGCCAGCGTCACATACGGCGATGACCACCACGCGACGACCAAGACGACGGGAATACTTGTACGTCTGCACGGCCACCCAACCGCCCAGTCCCGCGTGCTCCACGATGTTCTGACACGATTCGCTCAACGTCATGCCGAATGCACCGGTAATGGCCGTGTCGAGATTCAGCTGGCCATGCAGAATATCCGCCGCCTTGTGCTGAATGCGGCCCACCACACCATGCACGTCATCGCTCTTCGTGATCGGCGTGATCTCGAGCAGCACGTCCGACTCGAGCGCGTCACGCGCGCGCGGCACCGTGCCGTGCAGGTCGTACAACTCAGCCGCATGCCGGAAAAATCCGGTGCGCGACCAGTACGATACGGTGTCGGCATGCTCGGGGACCGCGAAGCCCATCCGATCGGCACGCGACTGCGCGACGCACAGCAGTGCGGTCAGCCCGTACGGTGACGCCCATCGCGCATGACGCGCGTCGACGAGGATCTTCTCGCCTTCGGGTACCGTCGCCAACTGCTCGAAGACCTGCTCGAAACTGTGTTCATCGAGTGATGGCGGCACGCTGATGACAGACGTCACGAAAGGCTGAGCTCTCCGCGGAGATGATTCGCAAGACCCGAGGCCCCGCGATGTTCGACGTTGCGCGATGCGGCTATGTTCGCCGTCGCAATCGCATCCGTCAACATATCACCGGCAAGCAGTCGCGAGAAATGGGTAGCGCCCCAGACATCGCCACATCCCGTGGGATCGCCTGGGCCGTCGACCCGCGGTGGAACACTCGGCACCAGCCCCGTGCGCAGCGCGCCCAGCGCCCCACTGCCACCGCGCGATGATGTGGATAGCGCAGATGTGTGACCTCGCACTGGCGGTAAGTCGCTGAGTCGCTCGAAACCCGGCGCCGCTACATATACCGCGCCGCGCTTGCCGAGCGTGACGCAGAGGCACGACACACCCGCCGCCATGGCCGTCGCGGCCAGCGCCATCGAGTCGGGCGCCATCATCTGCATCTCGTCTTCATTTACCTGCAGCACGTCGAAGCACTCGCACCATGCCGCCACGTTGGGCAGCGGTTCCGCCACGCGCAGGCCGTCGGGCAGCACGGCCATGATCTTCATGTGCAAGTCGCAGTAGATCGGACCGCTGAAATGCGTCCGCACCAGCTGCGTCGTCTCGAGGTCGAGCTCCCAACCACTCAGGAAGTTGATGTATAGCGCGTCGAGCCGTGCCGCATCGAGCACCGGCTTGAGGCCCATCCATGTCCACGCCGGCACACCACCCGACAGATGCTCGGTGCGACGTTCGTCATCGAGATAGCGCAGCTCTACACGATTGTTCGGATAAGGAACCCCGATGATCTCGGCATCCGGCGCCATGTGCCGCAGCGAACGGCAGAACAGCCGCGCGCGATCCACCAGGTCGTCGCCGACGCGCGCCAGCGGCACGATCTCCCAGTCATCGGGCAGCGCCGCGTCGAGCGCCGAGAGCGAGTAGGTGATGCCGCCCCACTCCTCGACGGGCACATTACGCTTGTCGCGACCGTACAGCACGTCCCATACAAACGAGCCGATCACGCCCACGCGCTTTTTCTTCGACGGAGATTGCGTTGAACCCGCTGGCGTCGAACCCGCTGGAAACGTCACGCGGGTGGCCGACCGGTGTGCTGCGCGATGAACGTGGCGACCGCGCCCACGACACCGGCGGTACCGGGCAGCGTGCCAGGCACGATCCGGCAGGCATCGACGGCCGGCTTGAACGCGCGGCGACGCACTTCCTGACGCAGCGGCACGAACAACGCCTCTCCCGCCTGCGTGACTCCACCGGCGATCACCACGCAATCGGGATTGAACACGTTCAGCAAGTTCGCGATGCCCGTTCCCAAAAAACGCGCCGTGTCGCGCACGATCTCGAGGGCCACGGCATCGCTCTGCGCGGCCGCTGCGTACACCGTGGCCGCCGTGATCTTCGAGACGTTGCCGTCGACCAATTCCGGCAGGATCGACTGCTGATCGAACGACAATGCTTCACGCGCCCGCTCGGCGATTGCCGTACCCGAGGCATAGGCCTCGAGACAGCCGTAGTTGCCGCAACCGCAGCGACGCCCGTTCTGATCGATCGTCGTGTGCCCGATCTCGCCGGCCACGTCACTCGAGCCGTGATAGAGCCGACCATCGAGGATGATGCCGCCACCGATGCCGGTGCCGATGGTCATGCCGATCACATTCGTCGCGCCCTTGGCCGCGCCCACCCACCACTCGCCGTACGTGGCGCAATTGGCATCGTTGTCGAGTGCCGCGGGCAAGCCGGTGAGCGCCGTCATGCGGGCGCGCAGCGGGATGTTGTGCCAGTTCAGATTCGGCGCCACGAGCACGATGCCTTGCTCGCGATCAAGGGGCCCGGGTGCGCCCACACCCACGCCCAGAAACGCATCACGCAACACGCCGGCTTCGCGCATCGTGGCGGACACCGTGTCGTTGACCATGCGCGCCATCCGCCCGATGACGCCATCGGCGCCTTCATGCGCCGAGGTGGGTTCGGAGCGCAGACCGTATTGGCGCGACCCATCGGCGGACATCGCGCAGACGACAATGTTGGTGCCGCCAAGATCGACACCGACAATGAACTGGTTGGCTGGGAGGGCAGTCATAAGGCGATAAGATAATGCTGCCGCCCAGTGCCAGCCTCTCCTGACGTGCAACGGGTTACCCCCTTCTCAGGACGGACCGGCCATCCGCGTAACGGCCGCACCCACCGCGCGGGCACTCAGCTCCCGCATGCAGCGCCAATGTCCGAGCGGACAAGCCTGTCCGCCGTGCGCGCTGCACGGGCGACAGGTGAGCGCATCCATCCCCAGCGTGGCGCGACGGTCGGCCAATGGTCCGAATCCCATGGCGGGAACGGTGGGCCCGAACAGTGCGAGCGTGGGCGTGTTCATCGCGGAGGCCAGATGCAACGGAGCGGAGTCGTTGGTCACGAGCGCGGCGCAACGGGAGAGCAGGGCTGCTGATCCGAGCAACGACAGCCTGCCAGTGGCATCGATCACCGGCGGGCCACCGCGATGTCGTACGGCCTCGCTGATGGCGACGGCCAGCGGCGCATCGCCGGCGGCACCCAGGACCACGATGCGAAAATCGGGGAGTCGCGCCACGAGCTCACCCGCCAGCGCATCGTACGACGGCCAGCGTTTAGTGGCCCACACACTGCCCGGAGCCAGCGCGAGGAGCGGCTCGCCTGCGTCAACGCCCGCTTCATCGAGCAATGCCGACGTGCGCGCGTAGTCCTCGGCCCCCGGATACAGCGACGGTCGTAGCTGCTCAACCATCGCGGACTCGGCGCCGCGCGAATGACTCGCCAGCGCCCACAGCCGCTGCGCGTGATGCCAGTCCTTCCGGTACGCCACGCGGCGCGAGTACAACCACCGACCCGCCGAGCGGTCGAAGCCCACGCTCCGCATACCCGCCAGTCGCGCCAGCGCCGCCGTACGCCACGATCCCTGCGTCATGTAGGCTATGGTCGCCCCCGTCGCGCGCAAGCACGCCGCCACGTGACGCAGGCCGCCCACCCCAGCGTCCGCCCCGCGCTTGTCATACACGATCACCGACGACACCGCCGGATGATTCGCCAGCACCCCCGCATTGGCCGGCGTCGCGACTACATGCACCTCGCCATCACACGCCAGCCGCGCGATCAGCGGCGTGGTGAGGATCATGTCGCCGAGAAATGAAGTTTGGAGGACGGCGGAAATCGTCACGTGAGTCTCGAGTTGTGAGTTGAAGTTTCGCGTGGTGAGTGTTCGTGCCTCCGAACTCGAAACTTGAACCCACTACTCATAGCTCACGTGTTCAATCCACCTGGAGCACAGCGAGAAACGCTTCCTGCGGAATCTCCACGCTTCCCACCTGCTTCATGCGCTTCTTGCCTTCCTTCTGCTTCTCCAAAAGCTTGCGCTTCCGGGAGATGTCGCCACCGTAGCACTTGGCCGTCACGTCCTTGCGGAGTGGCTTGACGGTCTCACGTGCAATGACCTTCTGGCCGATCGTGGCCTGAATGACCACTTCGAACATCTGCCGCGGGATGAGCTCCTTCAGCTTCTCGGCCACCTTGCGGCCCCACTCGTACGCCTTGTCCTTGTGCACGATCACCGAGAACGCGTCGATCGCGTCGCCGTTGATCAGCATATCGAGGCGCACGAGATCGCTCTCGCGGTACTCCAGCATTTCGTAGTCGAGCGAGGCGTATCCGCGGCTCACCGTCTTCATCTTGTCGAAGAAGTCGAGAATGATTTCGCCGAGCGGAAATTCCCAGTCGAGCTCCACACGCACCGTGTCCAGGTAGCGCATGTTCTTGTACACCCCACGACGCTCCATGCCGAGCGTCATGATGGGGCCGATGTAGTCGGTGGGGCACATGATGCGCGCGCGCACGTACGGCTCTTTCACCTGCGTGATCACCACGGCCGGCGGCATGAGCGCCGGGTTCTCGACCAGCATCTCGGTGCCGTCGGTTTTCAGGACGTGGTATTCCACGCTCGGCACCGTGGTGACGAGATCGAGATTGTACTCGCGCTCGAGACGCTCCTGCACGATTTCCATGTGCAACAGCCCCAGGAATCCGCACCGGAATCCGAAGCCGAGGGCGGTGGAGGTTTCCGGCTCGTACGCCAGCGACGCGTCGTTCAACTTCATCTTTTCGAGCGCATCACGCAGCGTCTCGTACTGCGTGGTGTCGGTCGGATAGATGCCCGCGAACACGAACGACTTCACTTCCTGATAACCGGGCAGCGCTTCGCTCGCGCGATTGTCCTGATCGAAAATCGTGTCGCCGGCGCGCGTCTCGCGTACCGAGCGCACGGCGGCCAGCACGTAACCCACTTCGCCGGCGTGCAACACCTCGGTGGGCACCTGACGCAGCTGCAGATAACCCACTTCGGCCACTTCGTACACGTTGTCCGACGCGCCGAACGTGATCTTGGTGCCCTTGCGCATTTCGCCGTCCACCACGCGAACACTGGGAATGGCGCCGCGATACTTGTCGTAATACGAATCGAAAATGAGCGCGCGCAGCGGGCCTTTCACATCGCCTGTTGGCGGCGGCACGCGACGCACGATCTCTTCCAGAAGCTCCGGCACCCCAGTGCCTTCCTTGCCGCTCACCTGCAGCACGTCTTCCGGCCGGCAGCCGATCAAGTCGACCACTTCCTGACGACGACGCTCCGGCTCGGCGCCCGGCAGGTCGATCTTGTTGAGCACCGGAATGATCTCGAGCCCGGCGTCCATGGCCAGAAACAGATTCGACAACGTCTGCGCTTGGATCCCCTGCGATGCGTCGACCACCAGGATCGCGCCTTCACAAGCCGCAAGCGAGCGCGAGACTTCGTACGTGAAGTCCACGTGGCCCGGCGTGTCGATCAGGTTGAGCTCGTAACTCTGCCCATCGCCCGCTTTGTAGCTCATGCGCACGGCATTGAGCTTGATCGTAATGCCGCGTTCGCGCTCGAGGTCGAGCGTGTCGAGCACCTGAGACTTCATTTCGCGCTTTTGCAATGTGCCGGTTTTCTCGATCAGTCGGTCGGCGAGGGTAGACTTGCCGTGATCGATGTGCGCGACGATGCAGAAGTTGCGGATGTGACTGAGTTCCAACGGAATGCCTTGCTAGAAGGGGCGATGCGGGGACAACATCTCAAGATAGTCGATCCGCCCAGCGATCTGGTGACCGGATGTGAGCGCGGCGGCTACCCAAATGGGGCCGCTACCGGGTAACACGTTGACGCACAATGGTTTATCCTGCCGATGGAGACGCGTGGAGAGGCCGGATGAACGGCCGGCGACACGCTGGAAACGGTCTTCTAGTCCATGGTGTCGAACCCCCTTATGCGCCTTCGCCCCCGCGCATCCCACGACTCGCGGCCTTGGCGGCCCTTCTCCTCGTGTCGTTCGCGTCTTCGCTGCGCGCGCAGCAGCCCGACGCGCTCCGCCTCCCCATGCTCTGGAAGATCACCGAAGGCCGCGCTACCGTGACGGAATCGTTTGGCGTGATCTCCCCGATCGCCGTCGACAACGCCACGAATTGACGCTCGCGATTTGAGGCGAGCGCAAGCGGACCGACCATGGCTGACTGGATGTCAGACCGGGCGGCGCGCTTCACGGCGGACGGCGAGTTCGTGCACCCGGAGTTCAATGTGATGATCCTCGACTCGATTACGGTGCCGAGTTTCGCGAATGCGCCACGAAGTACGGCGCACGTGCAGATCGACGCCCACTCGGGGTGGATGCTGCGCGGGTGGAATCATGTGCCGTTCGCGCCGATCCCGGTTTTCGACATTACGCCGCGCCGAACGCTGCGCCTCGGCGACGGGCGCGCGTCGACTCAGTAACCTGTCCGCGCGACCGCGGGGAGGATGTGCCGCCGGAGGTCTGCGCTCTCCGTCGGCCCAAGACCTATCTACCGTGTGTTCGCGGCCGTCGGGAGCTTTCGCGCGGTGGTCAAGGTCCCGCGCGAGGTCGCCGTGCTGCCGACACCATACCTCACGCTCAACGGCATCGCAGACATCTGCATCGGCCGTTACCGCGTGCGGCGACATGTCCGACAACGCGCTCCCGCCTTTCTTCGTGAGCCGCACGCGATAGCTGCGGCGATCGGTTTCCGCGGTGCGCGACAGGAGTCCTCTTGCCAGCATACGCTTCAGCAGCGCCGAAAC
>NZ_JBDNFF010000269.1:0-3814 GCF_041689975.1 Gemmatimonas sp. | reverse complement strand
TGAGAGTGTGCTCGCACGCATTGACGCCGAAGCCGTCACGCACGCGCGTACCATCCGATCGGCGCGGCATGCACAGGCGCGCTTCGCCCTTTTCCTGGCGCTGGGGGCTGCGGCGTTCGCCACGCAGCCTCGCCGTGCCGCTGCTATACAGGCTACGCCGGTGCAAGCGGTGCCGTCGGCCCCCGCCGCATCGGCCGCCGCCGCATCGGCCGCCGCAGCATCGGCCGCCGCAGCATCGGCCGCCGCAGCATCGGCCGCCAACTCATCGGCGCCTGACCGCGCGGCACTCGAGGCCACCGTGGCGCGTGCCACTGCACTCTACCTGCAGCGTCAGTATTCGCGCGCCGCCGAACAGTTTGCCCAAGCGGTCGATGCGCGCCCAGCCGACCCCGACCTCCTCGCCAACTGGGGCGCCGCCGCCTGGGCCGCGGCCGACACCGTGTCGGCGGTGATCGCGTGGCAGCGTGCGGCTCGACTCGAACCCGTGGCCGTCGATCTGCAGGAGCGGCTCACGTCGCTCCCGGCCGGAGCGCGCGGCGGCGTGGCCGAAGTGCCGATGATTCCCGCGTCGGTCCTCGTGCTGACGGCCGTCTCGGCGTGGCTGCTGGGCTGGCTGTTGCTCGCGGGCATCCGCCTGCAGCGTCGGCGGGGAGGCGAAGCGGCGTGGATGGGGTTCGCTTCTACGGCTTCGGTGTTCTCGCTGCTGCTCGCGCTGGGCACCGGGGGGGCGGCCGCGTGGGGCTTCCGGGAACTCGATGCCAATGGCGTGCTTGTGGTGCGGCGTCCGGAAACCATGCGCACAGCACCCGGCAGTGAGGCGAACGCCATGGGCGGCGTTGCCACCGGAGACGTCGTACGCGTCGAAGAGGCCCGCGAGGGATGGCTCCGCGTGTTGCATGCCGACGGCCGTCGCGGATGGTTACCGGCCGGACGTACCGTTCCACTCGTATCGCCTACCGTCGTTCGGTAGCTTGTCGTATGTCGCGTATCGCCATTCTCTCCAGTGCTGTCGCCGACCAGATCGCGGCCGGTGAAGTTGTGGAACGACCGGCGTCGGTCGTCAAGGAACTCGTCGAGAATGCGCTCGATGCCGGTGCGACCACCGTCGACGTCACCATCGAAGAGGGTGGCCGCGCGCTGATTCGCATCGCCGATGATGGCACTGGTATGGATCGCGACGACGCCGTGCTCTGTCTCGCGCGGCACGCGACGTCGAAGATCACTGCCGCCGAAGAGCTGGTGGGGGTGCGCAGCTTCGGCTTCCGCGGTGAAGCGCTGCCCGCCATCGCGTCCGTCTCCGAGGTGATGATCGAAACCGCAACGGAGGACGGTGCCGGCACGCAGGTGCGCGCAGCCGCCGGAGCGGTTCTGGAAACGCGGGACGCGACCCGTCGTCGCGGCACCACGGTGTCGGTGCAGCGGCTGTTCTACAACACACCGGCGCGTCAGAAATTTCTGCGCAGCGCGCGATCGGAATGGCGCGGTATCGTGGACACCATGCATGCGATCAGCGCCTTGCGTCGTGACGTGCACTTCACGGTCCGCCACGATGGGAAGCTCGCACTCGATCTGCCCGCCGTGCCCACGCTCCGCGCCCGTCTGGCCGTGTTGTGGGGGCATGGCGACGTGCAACGTTTCATCGACCTCGACGACGTGCAAGGGCCGATCCACATCACGGGCATGGTCGAACGTCCGGCCGATGTCGGCACGGCCACCCGCCGCGTGCTGCTCATCATCAATGGACGCGTCGTGCGCGACCACGGGATCGTGCGCGCCGCGGAAGCGGCCTATCGGTCCACGCTGCCGTCCGGCGTGCGCCCATCGCTCGTGCTGTCGCTGCACGTACCCGGCGGTGATGTCGACGTGAACGTGCATCCGGCAAAGACCGAAGTGCGACTGCGCGATCGGTGGCCGACCGAGCGGGCCGTGGAGAATGCGGTGCGCCGCGCGCTGGGTGTGTTCGACGCCAGTGCCGGCATTGGATGGCGTACCTGGACCCCCGCAGCCACCCCCTCGTGGCGCCAGGACGTCCACGCGATGGACCCGTCCGCGCTGCGCGCCACGCCGGCCGCCGAAGGACTCTTCGCGCCGACATCCGTGAACACGAACGTGATCACCGACGCGAACACGGTTCGACAGGACGCCGTGGCTACCACGGCGCCGAACGATCGCACGGATCACGCGCGGCACGTGGACGACGCGCCGATCTCCGTGCCGCCGCTGTTGCAGCTGCGGCGCATGTACCTCATGTTCGAGCACGACGACGGCGTGATCCTCATCGATCAGCACTCGGCGCACGAGCGCGTGCTCTACGAAGATTTTCTTGGCGTGCTCGAGCGCGGAGAGGCGCCGTCGCAGCGACTGCTCTTCCCGATGACACTGCACCTGGGTCCCGACGAAGCCGAGGCGTTCGAGGCCAATCGTGCGTCGTTCGAGAAGCTCGGGTTCGAGATGGAGGGATTCGGAGGGCACTCACTGCTCGTGAATGCCGTGCCGATGCCGCACCCACGCTTCGACGCGGAGCGGTGTCTACGCGAAACCCTCGCTGCACTGACCGGTGATCGCGCCGCCGGGGATGCCAAGCGCCATGAACGGCTCGCTGCCACCTTCGCCTGCAAAGCCGCCATCAAAGCCGGTGACGTGATGTCACCGGGCGAGATGCGCGCGCTCTACATCGCGCTGGCCAATACCAAGTTACCGGCCCACGATGTGCACGGTCGCTCCACGATTGTGCGCTTGTCATGGGACGAGCTCGACCGGCGTTTCGGGCGCAAGTGACCACCGTGCGAATCGACGACGCCGGGTCACGGTCGTCAACGCCGCATCGGATCATTGTCGGCCCGACGGCCGCCGGAAAGTCGACGCTGGCAATGCACCTCGCGCGCGCGCGCGGCCTCGCCATCGTGAGCGCCGACTCGCGGCAGGTCTATCAGGGGTTCGACATCGGCACGGCGAAGCCTTCGCTCGCCGATCGCCAAGCGGTGCCTCACTACGGTATCGACGTCGTACCACCTACCATGCGCTACTCGGCGCATAGCTGGGCTGCTGATGCGGCGCGATGGTCGCTCGAAGCCGCGAACGCGGGAACCCCGCCGGTCATCGTCGGCGGGACGGGCCTGTACGTGAAGGCGCTCGTGTCTCCGCTGGATGCCGTACCGACACTCGATCCCGCCCGACGCGACGCGCTCGATGCCTGGATGGCGGCATGTTCGCTCGATGAGCTCACGCGCTGGTGTCGACGTCTCGATCCGGCTCGCGCGCATCTGGGCCGCACGCAGCTTCGGCGCGCGATTGAAACCGCGCTGCTCGCCGGTACCCGCCTCAGCGATGCGCTCCGGCCCGTTAGCGGGCCGCACGCGGCATCCGACACCGCATTGGATACTGCATTCGATCCCTCGCCCTCGCCCACGGTACGGTATCTTGTAGTGGATCCCGGGCCGGTTCTGGCCGCGCGCATCGCCCACCGCGTACACCAGATGATTGCTGACGGATTCGTGCAGGAAGTCGAACGACTGAGGCAGGCGATCCCGCCCGATGCACCCGCGTGGTCTGCCAGCGGCTTTCGCGTCGTGCGCGATGCGCTCGATGCTGGAGCCGGTGCACGCGCGCTCGATGCGGCGATCGAGCGAGTCATCATCGAAACGCGACAGTATGCCAAGCGACAGCGGACCTGGTTCCGACATCAGCTGCCGCCGGAGTGCGTGACGCGTATCGATCCCGATGCGCCCGACGCGCTCGTGCAGGCGCTCGACTGGTGGGATCACGAGCAATCCGTCGCGAACCACGCGATGCATACGAGGACCGCATGAAGATC
>NZ_JBDNFF010000268.1:0-1620 GCF_041689975.1 Gemmatimonas sp. | reverse complement strand
GGGCGACGCGTACGTGCTGTCAGTACCGGGTGACTACAGCGTGCCTGGCGTGACCGCCGATTCCATTCTCCCTCTGGCAGAAGGCGCCGCGCGACGCGCGATCGCGCTGGCCCCGACGCTCGGTGAGGCCTACGCGTCGCTGAGCCAAGTGCTCAAGAAGGTCCACCGTGACGCGGAAAACCTTGCCGCGTTCGAGCGTGGGATCGCGCTCAGCCCGGCCTACGCCACAGGGCACCAGTGGTTCAGCTACGGACTCGGTTCCAAGAGTCGATGGGACGAGAGCATTCGCGAGATGGAAACCGCGCACAAACTCGATCCGCTGGCTCACGTCATCACCTTGTCCTTAGCGATCGCCTACGACGGCGCAGAGCGGTTTGCCGACGCATCGCCGCTGTATGCGCAGGGACTCGTGCAGCAACCGCAGGCATGGTACGCGTGGAGGTTCCGTTTCTAGCACGAGCTCGCGCTGAAGCGGTACGACGAGGCGGCTGCCGCACTGCTCATGGCGCTCAAGGATCCGGCCTCGGACAGGTACGAGGACCTGGCTCGACTCGCGCCGCGTTGGATCAACCCCGGCACGCGCGCGGCCGCCACCGACTCGCTGATTGCCACCGGCCCAGTCATCGCAGCCCTCGCGCTCGCGCGCGCGATGCGCAGCGATAGCGTCGCGGTGGCCGTGGTGGAGCGCGCGGTGCGCGACCCCCGACAGGTGGAAGCGCGATCCGCGTGGGGGATGTACGCGCTTCTCGGCCCGTGCTTGCGTGTCGATCCCCGCCTGAATCCAGCGTTTCGCGCACTCGGCTACCCCGACGTCACCGCGAGCAAGTGACGTGACCGATCTCCGCACTCAAGCGCGCGAACGCAGGGAGTGATGAACTATGTCCTCCACTTGAACACTTGTCTTTAATACTGCATATTTTCTTCATACACTCATAAATTGAGGGTGTCGTGGCGGTCAACATCAAGAACGAACGGGTCGAGCGGCTCCTCGATGAGGTCGCGGCTATGACTGGTGAGACCAAGACGGAGGCCGTTCGCCGTGCCCTCGAGGAGCGCCGCGATCGCCTCGCGCGCAGCGCCACGGAGCTCAATCCGGTCGACCGTTTGCGTCGCGTGTTGGAACGCGAGATCTGGCCGAGCATTCCGGCCTCGGTTCGCGGCACGCGGTTAACGAAGGCGGAAGAAGAGCGCATCCTGGGCTACGGTCCGGACGGCGCATGATTCTCGATCGTTCGGCGCTGGTGGCCATTGTGCTACAGGAGCCAGACGCAGAACGATTGCTGGAACGCATGAGCGGCGCGACGCATCTCGCCATTGGCGCGGCCACGCTGCTTGAAACCGGCATCGTGTTGTCGGCACGACTCAACGTGGACGCGCGCGGACTGCTGGCCCGTCTCCTCCAGGAGAGTCGCATCACCGTGCTGCACGTGACGGAGGCGCATTTCGGGGTCGCGATGGACGCGTGGCTGCGCTACGGTCGGGGGCGCCATCGTGCGGCACTCAACTTCGGCGATTGCCTGTCGTACGCGATGTCGGTGGTGGCCGGGGAACCGTTGTTGTGCGTTGGTGACGACTTCCCGCAAACGGACTGTGTGCTCGCATGATCGCATCGGCATGAGC
>NZ_JBDNFF010000267.1:0-5209 GCF_041689975.1 Gemmatimonas sp. | reverse complement strand
GCCGGTGTCGACAAGCTCACGGTATGCCCCAAAAGAAAACGCCGATGACCCGGACGGGTCGCCGACATTCGAGTAAAACCGTAGCCTCTGCGCCGTAGACGGGATAAACGGAGTGTCGTTCTGGCGTGCGGTCCGTCAAGCCTGTAAAATCACCACACCTCAGAAATCTAGTTGATTTTACGTTAAGGATCAGTGCGGGACTCTGGCGGACGCACCTCGCGTGACGTGAAATTGACGCTCGGCGAGAGAAGTTCATTTGCGACCGTGATTCTGCGTGCGTGGTACTCGGCCGGCACCACCATTGCGACCCTTCAAAAGCAGAATACCACAATGCCAGAGCACCCATGCGATCTCACTCAACTAGCCCGTACCGCTCAAACTTTGAGAGGTATGCTCGATGACGCTTGACGTTAAACCCAGCGCGCTTGTCGCACTTCACAAGCGCTTCAAGAGCGAACCGGATGCCGTCCTCGCCGACCCACTCTGGCGGCAGTGGCGCGCGAAGAATCCGCGCTTCCTCGCCAAGTTGACGCCGATGTTTCGTCTGGACCTGTTGCGTCACCACTATCGCCTTTATGCCGAGGATCCGTGGCTGCCAATTCGCCGCGCGACGGACGGTGAACTTCGGTGGCCAGCATGGGAAGCTCCGGTCTGGGATCTCGATGGCTCTGGAACTACGCATCCTGACGAGGGCGACGGCATAGCCAGCCAGCGAATCCCCCTTGCCCTCGGATGGTCATGCTGCTTTTTCGCTGCGTCGGCAGAGGTGTCTTTTGGAGTTTACGACGTCGAAGACGACGAGGGCGATGACGACGGAGACGACGACGGAGACGACGAGGGAGACGACGCGCGCTGGCCGCTTGGCGAAGCGCTCATCGCGCTGTTCACCAAGCCCGACGCGAATCCGCGCACGACGCTTTGCGATTTCGAGCGTGAATGCGGACCCGACGGCGGAAGCGACATCAGCTATCTGGGGGTCAAGCTGTTTTCACCGAACGGAGACGGACTCGTCACGGACGAGGAGGACTGCTTCTTTTACGAGGGCACACCGATCGCGGATAAGGCGCTGATCGCCACGTTGTCGAAGGTGGGTCAGCTGTTCCAGAGAAAGGGCGCACCCGATGAAGAACCGCGCCCGCTGTTTGCAAAGGCACCTGTTGTCGACTACTCCTGGCAATCAGACGGGCGCCTAACGTGCAGTTGGAAGACGACGTACTATGCACCACTGACGGCGGAGCCCGATACGAAGCCGGTGTTTACATATCAACGTCACACGCTCAATGTGAAAACGGAGATTGAAGGAGCGTCGTCCCATGACCTTGTCGACTTTGCGTGGCAGTATCAGCGAATGGCCGATCTTGAAGCGGTGATCGCCAAGGCGGTATCGGAACCGGCTACCCACAAGTTCCTTCTGCCGATTTACGAGCAACTGTTGTTCGGCGCCCGGCAATCCTTATAGCGACCAGTGATTGGGTTAAATCATCGGCTCAGCCACCACCGTTCGCCGTCCTCTCGTGGTGGCTGGCCCTCCGAGGTGCTTCGGGAAGCTTTCTGGGTAAGGTTCTCCAACGACAAGCGTAACGTGCCCCTTGGCACACCAAATACCCATTTGAAACCCTCATGAATTGCGTCGCATCCTTCCCTACCAACAGCCTGTCCGGCCGAGACCGATTCATCGACCTGTGCGTGGGGGATGTCACCGAAACCACGTTGCCCGTCGATTTGCTCTGCTTGTTTGCATTTCCAGATGACTACGCACCTTTGCCGACCGGCGTGATCGGCGCCATACATCGGCGGTGAATTGATGTCGGGCATTAGCTCGCGACAAAGCCCAAGACTGGCGTGTCACATGGAGGTGTTGGGCATCTAGGTCCCTGCTGGGGGACATTCAGCAGCTGCTGTGCTGCGAACATGCCTGGAGTGCTTCCCCCTATGTGCGTGAACACGACACCTCGCCCAATCTCGTTGGCAACGTCTTCAGTGCGGTTCGCGATCTGGTACTCTCCGGTGCGACGCTCGAAAGCGAAACTCCGGAAAGCGTGCCTGAGCGTTTACTTGAGCGCGTTCGAATTCCGCTCCTCGCTACTGGCGATCAAGAGAGCAATCGCGGTGATATGCTGGAGGCCATCATCCGTCAGGCCTATCTCATTCTGATCGGACAGCTCCCGGTGCGCCGGGTGGAAATCGTGCTGCAACCAAATGCACCGGATCTGCATCAGTTGCTCGTTCGCGCCGGTCGGGCCGTCGAGCAAGTGCGCGCAGAATGGACGCAGCACCATCCAGCGGTGCTAGCATCGTTGCCTTCAACCGACTTCGATTTTTTCGTAAGCTATTGGCGCACCGATGCCTCTCGAGTAGACCCCGTGATCAAGGCTATGCGCCGCATCAAGCCCGGTCTGCGACTCTTCATCGATCGTGAGCAGCTTACCGCCGGACGCCTCTGGAAGGCCGATCTCATGAGTGGTCTGGCCCGGTCACGCCGCGCGCTCTGCTTTATAACGGACGGCTACGCCGACTCTCCTGAATGCATGGACGAGTTCCACGCCTCGCTCTGCATCTCACGCGAATGCAGTCGCAGTGGCTTTCTCCGCCCGATACTTCGACTCAACACGCGCCTCGTCGAGCGGCTTTTCGCAACTCTTAGCCGCATCCACTGCATCGACGCGCGGCCACCAGAACTGCATTTGGACGAGGTGGCAAGAATGGTCTTACACGGAAAGTGCAAACGACGTCGAGGACATTTGAGAGAAAGTACTCGCGCACGGTGTGTTGCCATCACTACTTCCTAGTCCAGCAAGGTGACAGACCCGCCGCGTCCCCGACCGATCGCGATCTTGCGGGTCAACACGAGATGCTGCTTGATGTCGTTGTACTCCGCCTCGGTCCATCCCAGCGCTAGACGCAATGCGTTGTTCCCCAGCTGGCCTCCGCGCTCAACGAGCGTCGCGAGAAACTCGGTGGTCGCGTCCGCAATATCTGCTTGAGAGTGCTCCTTCGGCGGAAGCTCGAAACGAGGGTGCACGGCGACGGGCAGCGTACGAGCTTCCACAATTGGCGGCGATGCCGCAGCCGGTACGGCAACCTTGACGTCCGTGCTAGCGGAAGCGCCGCCGCTTATTGCGCTCACACCAGGCGCTTTTATCGTGACGAGCTTTGCACCGAATTGGTCGTAGTCCCTCGGATTACACGTCAGCACGATCACCTGTAGCCCGCGCTCCGCCGCCAGATCGAGCATCCGCTGCAGCGGCACAAGACGCTGCGGGTCCGAGAATGCAAACGCGTCGTCGAACACCACCGGCAGGGTACTATCATGCCCAGCGGCGAGCACCTCGGCCACGCCGAGCCGGAGTGCCGCACCAAGCTGCTCCTTCGCCCCCCCGCTGAGACTCTCGAACGAGAATGTTCCCTGGGCGCTGCCCGTGTTACGGGTCAGCCCGAGCTGGTTCAGCGCACTCCCGTCGTAGTCGAGGCTCACGCTGCTCTGCGAGCCGTACAGGCAGTGCAAATACCTCGAAATCGCCGTTTTGAGTGGCTCACTGAACTGAGCCGCTGCATTCTCCTGCTCCTGCGAAAAGAGTGTGTGAAGTAGAGCGATTGCCTTCGCATGCCGATCGGCTCGGTCTAGTCGTGCCTTCGCGTGCTGCTCCTGGATCACCGCGAGTGCGAGATCCGCGTGCGGATCTACGGATCCATTCTGTGTCAGCGTATGGGTGGCTACCGCCAGCGCCTTCTCCGATTCAACGCGCCGCGCCGTGATCATCTCGATAGCGCGCGCGATACGCACGGCTTCGCGCGACAGATCTTCCGGCTGCAGCGCCGACAGCGCGGACGCTGTCCCCAGAAACTCGGCTTCGCACGCGTCGAAGTCGGCCTGCAACGACGCGAGATTGCTTGTTCTCAGCTCATCGTCACCGAACTTGCCAACTTCGACCTTCACGTCAAGCTGGCACGCAGAAAGCGCGACCTCATGCTCCAGCGCACTCTCTGCATGCGTCTGCCGCTCAACGCCGCATGCGGCTACATACGTAGACAGTGCCTTCATGTCAGCCAGCGCTCGCTGCTCCGCCACGTCCGCGTCGTCGGCCTTCTGCTTGTACTCGAGCAGACGTGCATCAGCGTCGGCAGATGTCGGGGGCGCATCATGCGAAGCACCCATACTTTGGCGACGAGCAATTTCGGCCACTGCTGCCTCAGCGTCCAGCAGCAGTTTGGCACGTTCGCCACTGGCCGATTCCGCCCCACACTCCTTGAGCAAAAGCTCGACCGCATGCTGCTGCTCCACCAACGCCATGCGGCGCTCGAGAGCAGCTCGCGCTGCGTCCATCGAACTCACGCCAAGTTCGTCGAGACGCTCACCTACGCTACGGGCGGCATCGTCGAAAGCTGTTTGCGCATCGGCCAGCGACGCCCCACCACCAGGTGTGATGCGCAGTCGCACGCCATTACCGACGGACAGTATGGTGTCTGCCGTGAGCCTGGTGCGACTACCCGGCGCAATTGAACTGTTTCCCAGCACGACCGGGACGTCCGCCTCGAGGAGTTCGACGCCCGCGGCGGTGGCGAGCAGCGCGGCCTCGGCGACAGAACGTGCCTGCTCCAGCTTCTGCAGTGCGTTCCACACCGCGCTTGTGACCTGCGGCAAGCCGGCCAACTGCGACGCGATACCCTGCATCTCGACGTTCAAAACCTCGGCGCGCGCCATCCGCTTCTCGACTGCTGCGCGCTGGGAGCCATTCAAAGCCAACCGCGCGTACCACTCCGCCAGCGTCGCGTGCTGGCGAGTCTCGCGCTGCGCAGCAAGTGCGGCTTCGTGCGTGAGCGTTGCCGCAGCGTGCTTCGCCTTAGCGGCTTCCTCCGCATCGGCTGCGGCACTGGTACGCGCCTGAAGCGGCGCCAATGCGTCAAGGGCTGTTCGCTCGGCCTGGCGCAACAACGCAATCTTCTGATCGCCGTCTGCAAGCTTGCCGAGCGCGGCGGCGGCGCCGTCTCGAACGGTGCGCTGTATCGCAAGTTCGTTGGTGAGCTCCTGTACGCGCGCAACGGTAGACTGGATATTCCCCCTCTCCGCGGTGAGCACATCGAGGGACTCCTGATCATCCTTCAGCGACTTCCCTGCATTTTGCGACGTTTCCGCCGCCTCGAACAGTTTGTCGAGTGCCGCTTTTGCCATCGTTAGACGCGAAACTGCCTGGCTGTACGCGTCGCTGGC
>NZ_JBDNFF010000266.1:0-15594 GCF_041689975.1 Gemmatimonas sp. | reverse complement strand
CGTCCATCTCTCCCGATGGACGACACCTGATCTACGAAAATGACTTCGACTTGTGGGTGATGGACGCGCCGGACGGAGCGCCGCGAAAGCTCAACCTGCGCGTCTCCGCCGACGCGAAGGAGAACGACATCAGCACCGTCAGGTCGACCAACCGTGCCGATGGCTTCGCGCCGTCGCCCACAGGTGATTACGTGGCGGTGGACGTGCATGGCGAGATCATGATCGTGCCCACCGAAAGCGGAATCGGCGAGCGTACACAAGTCACGTCGTCGCCGTGGCGGGAGCGGTTCCAGAGCTATTCGCCCGACGGTCGCCGTATGGCGTACGTGTCCGACGAATCTGGCGACGAGGAAGTGTGGGTGTACGAGCTCGCGAGCGGTCAGCGCCGGAAGCTCACCGCGCAGCCGTCGGTGAAGGCCGATCTCACCTGGGCGCCGAACTCACAGAAGCTCGCCTACACCGGTAACAATCGCCTGTGGGAAGTAGATGCCGCCGGTCGTGCCGCGCGCGAACTCGCGTTCAATCAGGCTGGTGGTTTCACCGTGGGACAGTACAGTGCCGACGGCAACTGGATCACGTACACCAAGCGCGACGACGACCAGAATGCCGATGTGTTCGTGTTCGATGTACGAGCAGCCAAGGAGACCAATGTCACGCGCAATCCGTTCAACGATGCGAATGGCGTGATCACGCCCGACGGCAAGCATGTGCTGTTCACGTCGAACCGTGCGGAGGCAACGTCTCAACTGTTCATCGTATCGTTGGCGCGGCTCACCGAGAATCCGAGTGATCCGCTGGTGCGCGAACGCGCACGCCGGGTGACGAACGCGGCGAGTGGTGGCAACGCTGCTGACGGTGGTGCTGGTGGCAACGGTGGCACTGGCGGCAACAGCGGCGCGCGCGCCGACACGGCCGTCGCAGCGCTGAACGTGGTGATCGACCCGGCGCGTATCGAGCAGCGCGCGATGCAGCTCACGCGGGGCAGCACGCCGGTGGGCGCGTACTTCCTGTCGCGCGACGGCCGTACGATCTATTTCACAGTGGGCGGTGGTGGCGGCGGTGGCGGTCAGCAGCCGGCGGTCGATCCCGAGAGCCCCAATGTGGGTCTCTTTGCCATGGGCATCGATGGCCTGAACCGCCGTCGTATTGCCGGTGGTCTCTATCCGCAGCTTACGCCCACGGCCGACCGTCGTGCGGTATTTTTTCGCCGCGCCGCTCGCAGCGCGGAAGGTGGCGACACGCCGGCACCGGGTTTCGAGATATCAAAGCTGGTACTCGCCACGCCGCAGCGCGCCGAGCCGGTGAACTTCTCGGTGGAGGTGATGGTGGACCATCGCGCCGAGCGTGAGCAGCTGTTCGAAGAGTCGTGGCGGGTGATGAAGTACCGTTTCTACGATGAGAAGATGCACGGGCGCGACTGGGATGCGATCAAGACCCGGTACAAGCCGCTGCTGCGCTACGTGAGTACGAACGAAGACGTGTACGATCTCGCCAACGAAATGATCGGTGAGCTGAACGCGTCGCACACCGGCGTGAACGGACCGCCGTCGCGTGTGATGCCGCGCGTGTATACCACGCGCTATCTGGGTTTCGAGCTCGAGCCGAGTGATGCCGGGCGGTACCGCGTGGGGCACGTGTATCGCAATGGTCCGGCCGACAAGGAGTGGCTGAACATTACCGCGGGCGACTACGTGCTCGCGGTGAATGGCCAGGAGCTAAAAAGCGGTGAGAACTACGAGCGCCTGCTCTCCACCGCGATCAACGAGTTTGTACCGGTGAAGCTGGCGAAATCGGCGAGCGGTGAAGGAGCGCGGACGGTGCGCATCGCCACCGTGGCCTCGCTCACCGACATCAAGTACGAGGAGTGGGTGGCCACGCGGCGGGAGCAGGTGGAGAAGGAGACGAACGGCGATATCGCGTATGTCCACATCCGCTCCATGGACCAGCCCTCGCTCACGCGCTTCCGCAACGAGATCGACCAGTTCTCGAACAAGAAGGGCATCATCGTCGACATTCGCTACAACGGTGGCGGCAACATCGATCAGGAGCTGATCGATATCCTCGAGCGGCAGCCGTACCAATTCTGGAATCAGCGCACCGGGTCGCGCTCGTGGGGGCGTCGTCCTCGTCAGGCGATCGCGGGCCCGAAGGTCATGATGATCAACGCGCGCTCCGGCTCCGACAGCGAGGTCACACCGTTGGCGTTCCGGCAGCTCGGGCTCGGCCGCATTGTGGGCAATCCCACCGCCGCCGCAGTGATCGCGACCGGGAGCTACTCGCTGATCAACGGCGGCACCATTCGCACGCCGGGTTCCTTGGTGGTTACCTACGATCCCACGAAGCCGAACAACTACGGCGTGAACCTCGAGAATCTCGGAGTGCCGCCCGACGTGTGGGTGAAGAACTCGCCCAACGACGAAGTGCAGAAGATCGACCGTGAGCTCAAGGCCGCCATCGAGGAGGCGATGCGGATGCTGAAGGCCGCGCAAAACAAGATTTCCAGCCAGAACTGATCGGCGCGTCCACAAACGTTCCCTCCCGTTGCGACGTGACACAGCTGGAACACGGTTCAGACCTTTGGTGCCGTGCCATTGTGGCACAGTCGGCATCGCGGAAATGCGTGGGTAGGTAGGCCGGTGCGTTGCTAGTTTTCGCACATGCCGATCCTGTTTTCCAGCGCGCTGCCAAGCATTCTCGCCGTCGCCTTCGCCGTCCAATCGCCATCCTCTCGCGCCGACACCCTCCCGCGTCCCCGACTCGACGTGCTTCGCATCACGGAGCCGGTCACCATCGACGGGCGTCTCGACGAACCCGTGTGGCAACGTGCCGCGGCCGCGACCGACTGGGTGCAATCGCAGCCACAGGCCGGCCGCCCGGCCTCGGAACGCAGTGAGGCGCGCGTCGCTATCGACGGGCAGAACATCTACGTGGGGATTCGGCTCTACGACCGTCGTCCCGACTCCATCGGTGTGCAACTCGCGCGACGCGATGTGGACGACACCTATACCGACCGCGTGTGGGTGGGCTTTGACAGCTACGGTGATCGCCGAACGGCGTTCGCGTTCGCCGTCAGCCCACTCGGCGTGCAAAGCGACGGCTACGGATTCAACGACAATGAGTTCGACCCGCAGTGGGACGCGGTGTGGCAGTCGCAGGCACGCATCGATTCGCTCGGCTGGACGGCCGAGATGCGGATCCCGCTCTCGCAGCTCCGCTACACGGCGGGCGATTCTACGCGGGACTGGGGCGTACAGTTCATGCGGGAGATCGCGCGGCGCGGCGAGGAGTCGTACTGGAGTCCGCGCGACCCCACCGCACGTGGTGACGTTTCGCGCTATGGCGTACTCACCGGACTCGGTGCCATGAACGGTGCGCTTCCGCTGGAAGCTATTCCGTACGCGCGCAGCCAACTCAATACACGTCCGCCCGATCCCGGAAATCCGTTTCACGCCAATGCAAACGGCGAGATGGCATTCGGCGTCGACCTTCGGGCGCGGCTGCCGAAATCACTTTCCCTCACAGCCACCATAAATCCCGACTTCGGCCAGGTAGAGGCAGATCCCGCGGTGGTGAATCTCTCGGCGTTCGAGGTGTTCTTCCCCGAGCGACGGCCATTCTTCTTGGAGAACCTGGACGCGTTCCGATTCGGCGGAACGACGACATTCAATGACAACGATGCGCCGAACTTTTTCTACACGCGTCGGGTCGGACGCGCACCGCGCGGCGAACTCGGTGGTGACTTTTCCGATATCCCTGCGCAGACGCCTATTCTCGCAGCGTTCAAGTTGAGTGGCACGACGCCCAGTGGCTGGGCCATCGGATCCCTCAACGCGACCACCGCGCGCGAGGCAGGGCGCGCCATCGATATCGGCGGTCCGCTGCGGCGCGGCGTCGTGGAACCCCTCACGAACTCCCACGTGACGCGCGTGCGCCGTCTACTCCGCGGCGGCTATACCTCGATTGGAGGCTTCACGTCGTGGGTGGAACGCGAACGGGGAGACTCTGCGCTCGCGTCCTTGCTGCCGCAGCGTGCGATAGTGGGTGGACTCGATTTCGACCACGCGATCGGTGATCGCGCCTGGACGTTCTCCGGTGTGTTCGCACGGAGCAACGTGCGCGGCGAGGCGAGCGCGATAACACGGCTGCAACGGGCCAACTACCGTCTGCTGCAGCGACCCGACGCCACCCACCTCACGTATGACCCGACGCGGACGGCGTTGGATGGCGGCTACTACTCCCTCTCGGCGGCAAAAACGTCGGGACGACTCACCGGATCGATGACGGCTGAACAGCTCGATGCCGGTTTCGAAACCAACGACGTGGGATTCCAGCAACGCTCCGACCTGCGCTCGGTCAGTTCCGGCATCTTCTATCGGCAACCGCAGCAGACAGCGCGTTTTCAGTCATGGAGCACCGGTGCCTTCTCCACGGTGTCCTGGAACACTGCGGGGGACAATCTCGAGCGGCGGGTCGCGTCGTTCAATGAGGTGCAGTTCCGGAACTTCTGGGAGCTCTCGATAGAAGGCAACGTCGAGTCGGGCCGCTACAACGACCGATTGTTGCGTGGTGGACCCATGGCCACCCGCCCCGTGGCGGGGCGCATCGAAGTGTCGGTCTCCACCGATGAACGCCGTCCGCTCATCCTCGGCGTCGGCAGTGAGTGGTCTGGCAGTCGCGCGGGCAATCGCGGGCAGACGTTCGGCGTCGAGGTCGACTGGCGGCCGATATCGGCGCTCAGGATCCGCGTGGAGCCCGAGGTCGCTACCGCGACGGCCGTCGATCAATACGTGACCGTGGTGAATGGGGGGAGAGACGCCACGGGCGGCGCACGCTACGTGTTCGCCAACGTGGAACAGCGCGAGGCACGGCTCAACACGCGACTCGACTGGACGTTCTCACCTTACGTTTCCTTTCAGCTCTTCGTGCAGCCCTTCGCGAGTACCGGGTGGTTCTCGCGCTACAAGGAGTTTCTGCGGCCGCGCGACTTCGCGTTCGGCGTCTACGGCGAAGACCAAGGGACTATCACGCGCGCGAACGGCCAAGTGACGGTTGATCCCGACGCGGCCGGACCCGCGTCTACGTTCGGCTTCAGCGACCGCGACTACACGGCCCGTGAACTGCGGGGAAATGCGGTGCTGCGCTGGGAGCTGCGACCGGGCTCGACGGTGTTCCTGGTGTGGCAGCAGTCGAGGGAGTCGTTCGACAGTACCAACGATCCACGAAATCCTATCGGACAGCTCGGTGCGTTGTTCGATGCGCGGTCGCGAAACGTATTCCTGGTGAAACTCGCGTGGTGGCTCGGACGCTGACGTCGCATTCCTGCAAACCTCTCGTGTGCTGAGCGACGAGTCTGCTCGTCGCTTTTGAGGCGTGCTATATCCTTCGTGCACGCTGCGCATGCTCTACCGGTAGCCGTGTGATCTGAGGGCGGCCGTCGAGCAGTCGATGCGCAGGCGCAATGCCACCCAGAACAGTTATCGAGTGAGAATCAGCCGGTCGTCGGCGTCACGCCAGTGGCCGATTCCGGCGCGCCGCCACGGCTAATGCACCGAGCCCTGCCGCCATCACTATGTAAGTGGAAGGCTCGGGTACGGTGGTAACGCCTGACGTCGAAATGCTGGCAATGGTCCAGTTCGCGCCGCTGTTGATCGTTTGACTGTCCCACGCGCCTCCGAACGCGAACTGAATCGTGCTGCCCGCATGAAGGGTCGTGTTGAACACACTGTTACTCACCAGGCCGCTAATTAGTGCGTCGTGCCGTCATGCGGCGTACTGTACGTGCTTCTCGTGGAACAGTTCCTGAACGATCTGCGGTCACTTCCGGCAGCAGACGAGATGTCGGCGCACGGGAGCCATCATCTCGGCCTCAGCATCACGCAAAAGTCCGCCTTGTTCTCTGCCACGAACAGTTTCGCGAGACGCGAAGCACAGCAAAACTGATCGATACCAGCATCGCGCCGGCGGACGCGGGCGCGCCGAACCACCACTCCTGTGGTTGCGGTTCTTCGCGGGCCTTCGCGGGCCTTCGCGGGCCTTCGCGGGCCTTCGCGACCTTCGCGGACTTCGCGCGAACCGCGGTGCGTGCGGCGGCCTCGGAGCTGTCGGAGAGCCGGTTGGTTCGCGCGAAGCTCGCGGAGCACGCGAAGAGTCGCGACGCGCAGCAACACTGATCGAGACCGGCATCGCGCCGGCGGACCCGGGCGCGCCGAACCACAACTCCTGTGGTTACGGTGGTTCTGTGCGTGACGGTCCCGCGCGCCTCCGCGCAAACGACCGACATGCCGCGTCTCGCCGTTCAAGTCGAGACCAGACAAAACGACCCCATTCCCACAGCACATCGATGACGGACGCCGTTCCCATGCTAAAACGTTGGGATGTGACTGCAGACAACACCGAACTATTTACTGCACTGATCAGCAGTAGCATTTCTGTCATTAGAGTGACTTCGGTCACGACGTCTGGCAGGCGGTCACGTTCGTCGGCGGCAGCGACCGAGCGCTTGCCGCCGCGAAGGTCACCGGCGGTGGCATGAGAATCGCCTCACGCGGTATGTGTTGCCGTCGTGAAGTAATCGCATGATCCATCATCACAGGAGTCCGAGTGCCCGCTATCGTCTCGCAGCACCCTCCCATCACGCCAGAGCGGATCGACTTGCCCGCGCCCGACTTGCCCGCGCCCGACCAGATTCGGGAGATCGGTGAAGATCCAACAATACCGCCGACAATCATCGAGGAGCCTGAGCCGGCGCCGCGACAGCCCGATGAAGGAAACATCGACGACGATCCGCGAGAAGATCCTCCGACGCATGGCAGCGAAGGGTCACCGTAGTTCCGGTGAGCAGGGGGGCGATCGGACTCATCAGCGGACACGTGTCGGTGCGTGGTGCGCGCGAGCACAATCTTCGCAACATCGACGTCGATATTCCTCGCGATTCGCTTGTGGTCTTCACAGGCGTCTCGGGTTCCGGTAAATCGTCGTTGGTGTTCGCGACGTTGTACGCCGAAGCGCAGCGACGCTATCTCGAGTCGGTTGCACCGTACGCTCGTCGTCTCTTCGATCAGCTCGGCACGCCGGCGGTGGATTCGGTGGAGGGCATGCCGCCGGCCATCGCACTGCAGCAACGGCGAGGCACCGCGACACCACGATCGTCGGTTGGAAGCATCACCACGATCTCGAATCTCGTCCGCATGTTGTATTCGCGCGCCGGCGTCTACCCGGCTGGCGCGGATCCACTACCGGCCGATGCCTTCTCACGGAATTCGGTTGATGGAGCGTGCCCCACTTGTCGCGGTCAGGGCAGCGTACACACCGTGACGGAACGTTCGCTGGTCCCCGATCCGTCGCTCAGCATTCGTGAGGGCGCGATTACCGCGTGGCCGGTAGCGTGGCACGGACAGAATCTGCGCGACGTTTCTGTCACCCTGGGTTTTGACATTGATGCGCCGTTCAACAGCCTCAGCGCGGAAGACCGTCGGTGGCTGTTGTTCACAGAGGAACAGCCGCAGGTGCCGGTATACGCCGGCTTCAGCGCGAAAGAAGTCAAGCAGGCGATACGACGCAAGGATGAGCCCAGCTACATGGGCACGTTCACCAGTGCCAGGCGACATGTGTTGCACACGTTCGCCAACAGCAGCAGCGTACATCACCGACGTCGGGCGGCCGCACATCTCATCAGCCGCCAGTGCCGCTCGTGCGGCGGCAAACGCCTCCGGCGCGATGCCCTCGCGGTGACGTTTGCCGGTCTTGATATCGCAGAGTTTGTGCGCGTGCCGTTGCGCCGTCTGGTGCCGCTGCTCGATCAGAGTGCCGCGGCTGCCAGTTCCGTAACGGAAGACGAACATACTGTCGTCGTGAGTCGTATTCTGCCGGACATGCGCACGCGTCTCGAGACGCTGCTCGATCTCGGACTGGGCTATCTCACGTTGGAGCGTGAAGCACCCTCGCTTTCGCCCGGTGAGCTTCAGCGTCTGCGTCTGGCGACGCAGATTCGCTCGAATCTCTTCGGCGTGGTGTACGTGCTCGACGAACCATCGGCCGGCTTGCATCCCGCCGACACCGAATCACTGCTGCGCGCACTCGTCCGACTAAAAGCCGCCGGGAACTCGCTCTTTGTCGTCGAGCATGATCCCGATGTCATTCGTCGCGCCGACTGGATCGTGGACGTTGGGCCCGGCGCTGGCCAGTACGGTGGCCGCATTGTCTACAGCGGTCCGGTAAACGGCCTCAGCGAGGTAAGTGAGTCGGAAACGGCGAAGCATCTGTTCACGAGTTCAGTAGACACTTTTCGAGCCGTTCGCCGCGCCGAGTCGCATATCACGCTGCGCAACGTCTCATGCAATAATTTGCATGGTGTCACGGTGTCCTTTCCCGTGGGTCTGCTCACAACGGTGACTGGGGTGTCGGGTTCCGGGAAGTCCAGCCTGGTCAGTCAGGCGCTCACACAACTGCTGGGTGCAGTTGTGGGCCGAGAGGTAGCCGTCGCAGAGCTCGACGATGCGCTCACGGAAGCGTCGTTTACGGTGGTGCACGGCGCCGTCGAGTTTGATCAGGCACGGATCAAGCGACTCGTGCAGGTGGATCAGGCGCCGATCGGTCGGACGCCGCGCTCGAACCTGGCGACCTACACCGGACTCTTTGATGCAGTGCGACGATTGTTTGCGGAGACTCCGATGGCCAAAGCGCGTGGATACACCGCCGGACGATTTTCATTCAACGTCGCGAAGGGTCGGTGCGCACGGTGCGAGGGGCAGGGCGCAATATTCGTGGAGCTGCTCTTCCTTCCTGGTGTGTACTCACGTTGTCCGGACTGCGGCGGCTCGCGGTACAATACCAAGACGCTGGAGGTTCGCCTGCAGGGCAAGAGTATCGCCGAAGTCTTGCAGATGACGGTTGACGACGCGGCCAGCTTCTTCAGCGCGTACGAGCTGCTGTCCCGGACGCTCGACGTGCTGCGAGACGTGGGGCTCGGCTATCTCACACTGGGACAGCCGGCCACCGAACTGTCCGGGGGCGAAGCACAGCGCATCAAGCTCGCGCGTGAGCTGCGTCGCACGTCGCGCGGCACGACACTGTATGTGCTTGACGAGCCGACGACGGGGTTACATCCGTCCGATGTGCAGCGGTTACTCGCTCATCTGCATCAGCTCGTCGATGCGGGGAATACCGTGGTGATGGTGGAGCACGACATGCTGGCCGCGGCAAGCAGCGATTGGATCATCGATATGGGCCCCAAGGCTGGCGAGGAAGGCGGGAGAATCGTAGCGGCAGGCACGCCCGGGCACGTCGCGCACGAACGCAAAAGTCTTACGGCGCGGTATCTCGCGCGAGCACTCGACGTTTCGTGATGGCGCTCAGCCCACCGACGAGGCGTCGTGGCGTCTCGCGGGTATAAACCGTCATGCATCAAGACACTGTCAGTTGCCGGTCGGCTTTTACCCTTCCATTCGCCTTGGTGCTCGCGGTCGTGCTCCCGACCGCGTGCAGCCCCACGTCGACTTTTCGCTCCCTTGGCAGCAAACCGTCTACGCCGCACGAGCAGTACGCAAAGTCGCTGCGGGATGCGGGACTCGACCAGACGGGTATGGGACGCGAATGGCTGGCGGCGAGTGACAGCGCACTGCGTACGCCGCTCTCGGCCTCCCTCCCGGCGCGCGAGGTGGGGTGGTATGCGCGGGGAGAAGCGCGCGCGGTCGCCTACCAGGTCACGGTGCGCGGCGGACAACGTCTGCGCGCTACGCTGCGCGGAGACGGCCAGCGTGCACGCTATTTTCTCGACCTGTTCGAACGATCGGACGATACCACGGGCGCGTTCGTGCACCGCGTGAGCGCTGACTCCATCGCGGCGCCCGATAGTGCGGCGGCGTTGATGGCCCTCGAGTTCGAAGCGTCGCGCGAGCAACAGGTGGTGATACGCTTCCAGCCCGAACTGCTGCGTGGTGGCCGGTACGAACTCACGTTGCAGGTCGAACCCACGCTGGCCTTCCCGGTGGAAGGTCGTGGCAATGAGGCCATCCAGAGCTTTTATGGTGCGGGGCGCGATGGCGGGCGGCGCGAACATCATGGTATCGACATCTTCGCGCCACGCGGTACGCCGGCACTTGCCGCCACCGATGGCGTGGTACGCAGCACGGCTCCCAATACGCTCGGTGGCAACGTGGTGTGGCTCACCGATACGCGCCGGCGACAGACGTTGTATTACGCGCACCTCGACACACAGCTCGTACTAGAAGGACAGCAGGTGCGCGCCGGTGACACGCTCGGCCTGGTTGGTAACACCGGTAACGCCCGCACCACGCCGCCGCATCTGCATTTCGGCATCTACGTTTCGGGACAGGGCCCGGTGGATCCGCTGTTGTATGTGCGACGGCAAACGAGCGCGGTGCCCGAACTGGGTGCCGACACCGCCGTGCTGGGGCGCGCGGCCAGCACACGTTCGGCGGCCGTCACATTGCGCGCATCACCGAATGCCGGTGGCGATTCCATTCGTCGCGTAAGCCGCGAAACCCCGGTGCGTATCATGGGAGCGAGTGTTGGTTGGTTCCGGGTGCAACTCGATGACGGGACAGCAGGGTACATGACCTCCGCCTCGATACGCGTGATGCCGGCGCGTACCGACGGAGACGAATTACGGCGTCAGTGAGAGTCGATCCCTGCTTACCATCCGTTCGTGCCCGCCGTAGAGCGTCGCATGTTCGCGCAGCACGGTAAGGGTGTCGATGCCGGGCGTCTCGGCAAACGGTGGCCGCTCGCGTTTAATTAAGCGCCACATGCACTGCCCATCGCGCTGGGCGCGCGTGAGCCTATGCGAACAGCGCAAAAAGTACGAGAAAGATCAGCCCTTCCCACTGGGAGACGCGCTTGTCCTGCGTGAGGAGATAGTAGAGCAGGGCGCTGCCGGCCACGCAGGGGAGCGCGAAGTGAAGCAGCGCCGCGCCCTCCACGCGAGTGACGGCGCCGTCGCTTACAGATCGGTGAATAAATCTTGCTTGCCGAGTTCAATGTGCTCGGGTAACGCCGCACTGCAACAGGCCCCAGACTCAGCAGGCGGTTGGCGGTATTGGCGCCCAACACGCTGCCAGTCGCAGTGTCGATGGCGCCTGATGGCATTCGCCTTGCACGCAGCTTCGTCGAAGCTCCGTACCCTTCTGGTGCCGCCGCTCGCGGCACTTTTCGATCGTATTCCGGCGTTTCCTTGAGCGAGGGCGTTTCTCTGTTTCCCTCGCCGGTGTCGCATTCGGATGCTCTCCGATCGTTTTGGAAGTCATTGCCGCCGAGCATTCTGCAGGCGTCTGTTGTTTCGCTCGCGCGTTACGATCCGAGTTGCCGTTGCTGCTCTGTTCTGTGGGTTCCTGTTCGGATTCCCCACCTTCAGCGCCCTGCTTGCTGAGGCTGAAACTCGCCGCCGATCAAAACCTGATCTTGGACGCGGGCCTAGGCCGCACTGGGCATGACCCCCGGCACAGCGGCCTGCGCAGAGCGGGCGGGTTTAGGGCGCGGAGACCACATTCGACCCGGTTCGGACATGGCCGCTTCTGGTAAGTTCGTCTTGACAGGCTCCGATTCAACGAAAGGCTCCACGGCGCTAGAACGTGGCCTCGAATGCGTTGGGAAAACCGGTGACAGAAGAAGGGCACCAAACGAAGAGCTGACGGCCAAGCTCCCCACCAAGGGTTCTCTCACACCATGCTAGCGGATTCGCTGTTCCTGTTGCTGGGCCTTGTCCTGTTGATTGCAGGCGGTGACCTGTTGGTGCGCGGGGCCGTGAGGATAGCCGAAAGGCTGCGTCTGTCACCGATGTTGATCGGCCTGACAGTGGTCGGTATGGGCACCTCGATGCCTGAGCTGGCCGCCAGTGTGAAGGCCAGCCTCGCCGGATCTCCCGGCATTGCCATCGGTAATATCGTCGGATCGAACATCGCAAATGCTCTGCTCATCCTTGGGATAGCCACGCTGATCGCACCCATCGAGGTCAAGACGCGCGCCCTGTTGCGCGATGGTGGCGTTGGTATCTTGTCCGTTTTGGCGCTGTTAGCAGCCGGAGCGACCGTCGGCCTCTCCCGCGAGATCGGCATTGCTTTCCTGATCGCGATGGTGGGATACATCTACTACGCCTTTCGTCAGGAACGTGCGGAAGCATCCCCCAGCGCCGCGCAGGATCGCGCAGTGCCCAAGGAAAACATCGACCCGGCCTTGGTTCCGCCCGACCAACCGGGAGGCAGGCTTTCGACAGCCATTCTGCTGTTCCTCGCTGGTCTCGCACTGATCGTTGGCGGCGGCACTGTTCTGGTAAATGCAGCCATCGCCATGGCCAAAGTGCTTGGGGTGACCGAAGAAATCATCGGGCTGACGATCGTGGCGGTCGGCACGTCCTTCCCGGAACTGGTCACCTCGGCCGTCGCGGCCTATCGCAAGCAAGGGGACATTGCGCTGGGCAATGTGCTCGGATCCAATATCTACAATATCCTGTTCATCGGCGGCGTCACTGGCGCGGTCAGGCCCACGGTCGTGCCTGCCGGCATCATGGCGTTCGACCTCTGGTTCTTGCTGGCCGTGTCTGTGGTTGTCGTGCTGTTCGCCCTGTCCGGTGGTCGGTTGAGTCGAAAAGAAGGCCTTGTCCTCGTCGCAGGCTATGTCGCCTACAGCGCCTACACTGTCGGCCTGTTCTGATGGCCGGCGCGTCTGCTGTCTTCGACCTCCGCCCGCCGCCGCGCCTCGTTGTGCGGACCTGCTGGCAATGTCCACACATGGGCGTGGTGCAATTGGCCGCTTCCTGCTGGGGAGCGTAGCCGACAAGGTGCTGCGCACGTCGGTGATTCCCGTGCTCCTCAATGGTCTGGACGGGCACTGACAGCGGTCAGCGTCGGCGTTCAGTCGCTGTAAAGCGTGCTCCGATCCTCGCTGTACCGACCCTTCAGGTCGTCTGCCACGCTGCCATGCCACAGCGGCACACCGAGCAGATAGGCCGCGCGTCCGATCATGTGTGCGGCAACGGGGACCGTGAGGAAGACGAACAGTAGCACGAGCAAACATTTCGCGATCACCATCGCGGTGGGATAGGCGATCGCGACCCCGGCCAGCAGGCATCCGACACCAAGGCTGCTGGCCTTGGACGCAGAGTGCATACGGGTGTAGAGGTCAGGGAATCGCACCAAGCCAAGGGCCGCGATTCCCATGAACGCCGCCCCGACAAGCAGGAATGCAGCGGTGAGCAGCTCACTCATCGGACCGCGACCGTCGCTCGAGATAGCGGGCAAAGGCGATCGTCCCGAAGAAGCTGACGACGGCGATGACCGTGACCGTGTCGAGCAGTACCGGCTGCCGCGTCCGGATCACCGACGCCGTCAACATACCCGCGATGATCATGCTGATGAGGTCGAGTGCGACGACCCGGTCAGGCAGGCTCGGTCCCCGCACCAGCCGGTAAAAAGCCAGCAGGAGAGCCAGGGTGAGCGTGCTTATCACGATCGTGTTCACAGTCTGCATCATCGCATCAACTCCAGCACTCGTCGCTCGAGATTGCCCTTGATGTCGGCGCGCACCGCATCGGGGTCATCGCCGAAGAGCACGTGCACGTAGAGCACGCGGCGATCCGTCGAGACATCGATGCCCACCGTGCCGGGATTCATGGTGATGAGGTTCACGAGGAGGAGGATCTCGAGATCCGTCCGGGCATCGAGGGGGATGGCGAGCAGGGCGGGACGCATGTGGTGCGTCGGAGTGAGCGCATCGTACGCCACAAGCAGATTTGCGACCACCAGCTCGCGGAGGTAGAACGCGAGGAAGCGGATGAGGAGTGGAATCTTCGCGAGCTGCCTCATCGGGCTGTCCCGAGCACGGCGTCGAGGTACTGCCTACGATCGAGCAGCTGCATGGCGGCGCCGCTCGCGAGGTCGAGCAGGGTCCCTGGCATCACGCCGAGCAGCACGGTAAGCGTCGTCAACGCGATGATGGGGAGAAGCATGACGATCGGGACTGGAGCGCGCGTACCGCCGCCGGCGTCCGCAGGTGCCGCCTTCCAGAAAGCCTCGGCCCAGATCTTCGTCATCGAGTAGAGCGTGAGCATGCCCACGCCCAGCGCCACGGCGGCGGGGAGGAACGCGGCCGCCGTCAATGCAGCCTTGACCAGCGTGAACTTCGCAATGAACCCCGACAGCGGTGGGATGCCGGCCAACGCCAGCGCCGGAATCAGGAACAGCGCGGCCAGACGGGGCTCGTCGCGATAAAGACCGCCGAGCTCTCGCAGCTCAGAAGTGCCGCGGATATGCCGGATCGCACCGGCAACGAAGAAGAGGTTGGTCTTGGCAATGACGTTGTGCACGATGTAGAAAACCGATGCCGCCAGCGCCGCCTCGGTGCGCAGCCCGAGCCCGAGCGTCATGTAGCCGATCTGGCTGATGATGTGGAATGCGAGCAGCCGCCGGATGTCGTACTGCGCCGCCGCACCGAGTACGCCGGTGACCATCGTCAGCAGACTGGCCGTCACGATCAGCGGTGCCAGCACGAGCAGGTCCGCCGTGAACACGAGAGTCAGCACTCGGATCATCGCATAGACACCCACCTTCGTGAGCAGCCCGGCAAAAAGCGCCGTGACGGCGGCCGGTGGCGTGTGATACGAATCGGGAAGCCAGAAGAACAGCGGAAAGACGCCGGCCTTGATACCGAACGCGACCAGCATCAGCATCGCCGACGGGAGGCCGACGCCGGAGGGCTGCGACTCAAGCCGAATGGCCAGATCGGCCATGTTCAGCGTGCCGAACTGCCCGTACAGGATGCCAAGTGCGGTGAGAAACAGGCCCGAGGCGATGAAATTCAACGTGAGGTACTTCACCGCTCCTTCGATTTGCGGCCGCTCGCCGCCGAGGGCGAGCAGCACGAACGACGTCATGATGATCAGTTCGAACCAGACGAACAGATTGAAGAGATCCCCTGTGAGGAAGGCGCCGGCGACGCCCATCAGGAGGAAGTGCAGAAGTGGATGGAAGGCGAAGCGCTCGCGCTCGGGACCAATGTCCACGAGGGCGAACAGGCTCACGCAGAGTCCAACCAGCCCCGAGACCGTGACCATGATCGCGCTGAACAGGTCGGCGACGATTGTGATTCCGAACGGTGCGGGCCAGTGCCCGAGCTGCTGGACCTGGATGCCGCGGGTGTGCACGGCAGCCAGCAGCGCCGTGCCGACGGCGAGCTGGGCCGCCGCGCCGGCGACGCTGAGCGCGCGCTGCAACACCGACCGGCCGGCCGCCAGCAGCCCCGCGATCGCCGCACACAAGGGCACCAGAATTGGCACGACGACGAGCGTGCTCACTCCGGTGCATCCCTCCCCAGCCGGTCGAGATCGTCAGTCTGCATCGCGAGAAAACCGCGTCGCGTGAGGGCGAGTGCGAATGCCAGCATGCCGAAACTGATCACGATCGCCGTCAGGATCAGCGCCTGCGGCAGCGGATCAGCATATGGCGCAGGGACTGCCGTGGCACCAGGCGGCACGATCGGTGGCTGACCTCGGGTCAGCCCGGCCGCCGTGAAGATCAGCAGGTTCACGGCCTGAGTGAACAGCATCAGACCGAAGATCAGCTTCACCATGCTGCGTCTGAGCAT
>NZ_JBDNFF010000265.1:0-11437 GCF_041689975.1 Gemmatimonas sp. | reverse complement strand
GCGTTGGGGATGAGGAGCTGCCAGCCGCCGCGATACTCCGAGAGCCAGTCGAGCTTGGCATCACCATAGGTGCGACTTTGCGACGCCCTCACCGGGGCCATCCAGTCGTCGAAAGCAAGGATCGGATCACCTTCGAACTCGATTTGTTGGATCTCACCCCCCAACGACTCGTTGATCGTGACCACCAGTTGGTGGTTCGAGACCGTGATCATCAGACATGCTCCTGTCGGGCGACGTGCCGAATGCCGCTAAGGGAAGGCTCAGCGCCAGCGAAGCGTACTCACCTGGTGCGACAGCGATTCGCTCATTGCGACAGCCCTCACGGGGTCGAGCGACCGGGGGTCGCCGCATCAAACTGGGATCACCGTCAATCTGATGGCTACCGCTACGCTTGAGCATGTTTCCCCTGCTCAAATGATCTTGCCCCGAGGTCTGTATTCTTCATGACGACGTCATCGCAATGCGAGAGGAAGCGTGCCATGGATCTGGAAGAACCGCAGATCACCGCTGAGACCAACTCCGATGGAGTGCGCCCGCCGGCGTCGTACGCCAAAGGGTTCCCACTGGGTGGGGGCGCGCCAACCGGATGGTCCGTCTTCGACACTGACGTGCCCTACCCCGTTGCGATCATGTTCGAGTCGGCGATCGAGCACAACAGCACGACGATGAAGCGATTCTGCGAGCGCAAGGGCGTGTCGCTCGCTCCTCATGGGAAGACGACCATGGCGCCCGCGCTGTTCCGCCGCCAACTCCTCGACGGAGCCTGGGCCATGACCGCCGCGACGACCTGGCAGGCCATGACCATGCGCGAGGCCGGCGTGGAACGGGTGCTGATCGCCAACGAGGTCGTCGTCCCAGGCGAAATCGAATGGCTGGCCAACTCACTCGACGAGGGATTCGAGGTCTACTGCTACGTCGACTCGGTCGAGGGTGTCGACATCATGGACCAGACGTTGGAGCACATCCAGCCGGCTCGCCCTTTGCCCGTATTGGTCGAAATGGGGATTGCCGGTGGGCGAACCGGTGTGCGCACCGTCGCCGAGGGCCTCCTCGTCGCTGCTGCAGTGGTTCGGTCACCACACCTGGTCCTGTCCGGAACAGCTGGGTTCGAGGGTATTCTCGGGCCGTGCGACGGTCGAAGCGCCGAGGAGCGGGTCGACGAGTTCCTCGACCAGGTCGTTGCACTGACCCACGCCGTCGATGCCGAAGGATGGTTCAATGCGGCCGATGAAGTGATCGTCAGCGCCGGTGGCAGTGCCTACTTCGACCAGGTCGTCGACCGCTTCTCGCACGTCGACATTGATTCCCCGCTGCGGGTCGTGATCCGCAGCGGCTGCTACATCAGCCATGACGACGGCGCGCTGCACCAGGCTTCCCCTCTGGGAGCAAACCCGCGCACCGAGCACCACGATCAGTTGTTGCCCGCCATCGAGGTCTGGGGCGTCGTGCTGTCTCGGCCCGAAGCCAGCCGAGCATTGGTCGGTATCGGCAAACGCGACGTTTCGACCGATGGTTTGTTGCCGGTCCTCAAAAAGATCCGCCGCCGTGGATCGACCGAGGTCGAGATGGTTGCTGGGGATCGGGTCGTCGAAATCCACGACCAGCACGCCTTTCTGGACCTCGACCCAAACGAATCGCTCGGTGTCGGAGATCTCGTCGGCTTCGGGATTTCGCATCCGTGTACGACCTTCGACAAATGGCGTTCGATCCCGATCGTCGACGATGACTACCGGGTCGTAGAAGTGGCCGAAACTCGGTTTTAGCGACGCGGCGGAGCGCCTAGTACTCGGCGTCGCGCTCGTAGGGAAACATCGGCCGACGCCGGTGCGAGTAGTTGAGTGCGTTGATGTCGGCGCTCGTACACCCGGGGGTGTTCAGCCAGATCATCTCGGCCGCGAGTGGCTCGTAGGTCGCCCGCGGTGAGTGGACACCTTTCGCCACGATGATCGGTTGCGTCGTCGGATCGAGCCCGGCGCTGATGAGTTCTTGCCGACTGGTGTTGCCCCTTGGCTTCGATGTGAGGAGCACCATGTGGTCGTCGTCGGTGTGGACCAGCGCCCTCGGACCGGCGTCGTAGAACCGAAATCCGCCGTGTGTCGGTCCGGCATCCTCGAACTTCCCGTCGTCGAGCATCTGCACCGTCCCACGAATCGCGACTGGTTTCCCGTGCAGATCGTCCGTCTTGCCACCGACGTCGAGTTCGACCGTTGCGCCGACTCCGGCATCGGCGCACAGGGCGACCGACGCGGGGTCGCACAATGAATGGAACAACCCTGTCACCCCGAGTCGTTGAGCCGCAGCGAGCACATAGGTGGAATCGGCGGGGCTCCCGCCGCCGACATTGTCGCCGACATCCAAGAGCACGACCGGGTGCGCCTCGGCCTCGGCGGCACGATGGAGTGCGATGTCGATATCGACCGCGTTCCCTTCGAGCTCGGCACGGATCTCCCAGGTTGCGCGAGCAAGCTCGCGTGCGATCTCGCGGGCCAACTCGGGATCGTCGTCGGTGACCGCCAGGAACGCCATCCCCATCTCCTCCACATCGGCGTAGGGAAACCCCTCGGCGATGCTGACCGAGAGCACGCCGGGCCGACTTGCGGCCTCGTTCGCCAATGCGCACAGTTCCTTCATCGGTGAATCGCTCGTGCCCTGGCGCAAGATGTTCACCGCCAACGGTGGAGTCTCGAGAGCCATCACCGGGTGAATCTCGCCTCGCACGACCCTAAAGATCAGGTCTGCGCACTGACGGGCGCGCAGCCGAGGATCGACGTGTGGGTTGGTCAGGTAGATGTTGACGACGGTGGCAGCGTCGACCATTCGATTCGACACATTGGCGTGCATGTCGTAGGTGACACCGATCGGGACATCGGCACCGACCAGCCTTCGCACGCGTTCGAGGATTTCGCCGTCGGCGTCACGATGCACCTCGGACGCTGCGGCGCCATGCAGGGCCAGGAGCACCGCATCCCACGGACCTCCTTCATCAAGTGCCGCCAATAGTCGGCTGGCGATGGTCTCCAACGCCTCCGAGGTGATCGTCCCCATCGGATTGAGGTCGAAGTACAGCAGCGGAACGAGTTCGACGTCTGCGTCTGCGGCGGCCGCCTCGATGAAGCCCGCCAGTGTCGCCTGCGACTCGGAGTACTTGGCAATCAGCTCGTTGCCTTGGTCGGGGCCGCTCGCAAGGAACTGCTCGAGGCTCGCAGATACCGGAGCGAACGTGTTCGATTCGTGGTGAAAGCCGAGGGTGGCGACGCGCATAGGGATCCTTTGGTCGGCAGAGCTAGTCGGCAGAACCGACCGACGGAACGGATGAGCGACTCGAGAGTCGACGGAGCACTTGTCCGGGCCGATCGTGGCCGATCGTTCCATCTTCCAGAACGACACGGCCGCAGACGATCACCACGTCAATACCCGTCGGCGGCTCGGCACGTTGACCGAACTCCGAGTTGTCGATGACGGTCGCTGGATCGAACACGACGACATCAGCGACCGCTCCAACGGTGAGTGTCCCCCGGTCGGTCAGACCCAAGCGTCGTGCCGGCTCGGCCGTCATCTTCCGGACGGCATCGACCAGGTCGAGCACGCCTTCGTCCCGGGCGTACATACCGAGCACGCGGGGGAACGTGCCGAAGTTGCGTGGATGCGGGCACGCCGTTGGTTGCTCGAGGGGAATCGCATTGCCATCGGATCCGATGACCGACAGCGGATGTGCAACAAACTTCGCGACGTCCTCCTCGCTTCGGTAGAACAATACGACCTGCAGTTCGTTTCCATACCGTTCGCACAGCTGGAGCGTCAGCTCATACGGCTCGATCCCTTCGCTGTCGGAGAGCTCTTCGAGCGTCTTCGTAATGCCATACCCATCGGGGCAGCTGCTGACGACGAAGCGGTCCCACAGCCACGGAATCCCGCCGAACCAACCTTCGGCCATGTCAGCAAGGGCACGTTGACGTTGGTCCGGATCTTCCAGACGGGCTCGCATCGCTTCGGTTCCGCCCGCTTGCAGCCAAGGTGGAAGGTACTGCGTCAACGATGACGAGGAGGCCACGTACGGATAGACGTCGAAGAAGATGTCGATGCCTTCGTCGCGTGCGGCGTCGAACATGGCCAGCAGTTCCGCTCCATGGCCCCAACGATCCGGCCGGTTGATCGCGAGATGGCTGAATTCGACGGTCACCCCGGTCCGTCTGCCGATCTCGATCGCCTCGGCAACCGATGCGCGTTCGTCGGGGGCGATCGCCCGGGCATGGGTGGCATAGAGCGCGCCGTGGGAGGCGAGAACGCGGGCCAATGCGGCGACCTCGTCGAAATCTCCGTACGAACTCGGGACGTGGGTGAGCCCCGTACTCATTCCGAAGGCCCCTTGTTCCAGAGCGCGATCGAGGTCGCGCTCCATTCGGCTGAGTTCATCGGCGGTGGCCGGCCGTTCGTCGACGCCCATCGCCGCCACTCGGAGCGTGCCGTGACCGGCAAGCGGTGCAACATTGATCGCGAGCCCGCGTTCGTTCAACGCGTCGGCATACCCATCGAAGTCGGTCCACCACGGGGTGATCGGTGCTGTGGCTCGGGCGAGGTGATCGGCGTGGAGGTCGAGTCGTTCGGGTTCGATTGGGAACGCTGCGAACGAGCAGTTGCCGACGACCTCGGTGGTGACCCCCTGACGCAGCTTGCTCTCCCCGATGCCGTCTTCGATCAGCGTCAGATCGGAATGGGTGTGGATGTCGATGAAGCCCGGGCACACGACCCGGCCGGCCGCATCGATGGTTCGAACCGCCGTCGCTTCGGTTGCGATCGTCCCGATGGCGGTGATCCGGTCACCGGTGATTCCGAGGTCGCCCGTCCGGGCGGGCCCGCCTGATCCATCGATCAGCGTCGCGTTGCGGATGATTACGTCGAACACGCCGTTCCTCGCTTGGGGGTGAGCACAGTGCTCACATGACCGTAGCACAGCAATGAAACGGTGAATCCAGTAGATGGATGTGGGTATCGTGGACTGGTGACGAGGCGACCGGAGGCCGATCCCCACCCCGCCGGGCATCCGAACGAATCGGCAAACGATCAGCCTGCCCCTGGGTGGGCCACGCCCACCAGCAGCAGCCCGCCCACGATCGCCAGCGCTCCGGGCTCGTACGATCAGGTCGTCGACAAGCTACGGCACCAGCTTCGCCGCAACGCCGACCCAGATGCTCTGGTGACCGGCCACATCGCGGTGCTAGGCCCCGGCACGGCGAGCGAACGCTTGATGGTCCAGGCCAAGTCCCGCGTCGACGCCGCCGGCGTGGTACTCAACTTCCACCAGTCGTATAGCCCGGCCGATACAGAGGCCGACCGGCGTCAGTACGGAACCGATCCACTCCTCCATCTCGCCGAAATCGGTTGTCTCTACGACAACGTCACGTGGGCGCACGCCAATCACCTCACCGGCGAAGAGTGTGACGCCGTCTTGCGCCATGGAACGATCATCGCCTGGGCGCCTGCGGCCTCGATGATGTGGAGCCACGGCGGTTGTCTACATGGTCGTCACGCCGAGCTGTGGCGGTGCGTCGCCAACGTCGCCCTCGGTTCGGATTCTCCGAACTGGCCAACACTTTCGACCTGTTCCGACGGGCTTCGCTGGCAATGTTGACCGCTCTCGATGCACACCAGGACCGGACGTACCTCGTGGCCGAAGATGGTCTCTTCATGGCGACCCGCGGCGGTGCCAAGGCAACCGGGATGGACACTCAGATCGGTCCGCTCGCGGCCGGCAAGCGCGCCGACATCGTCGTTCACACGCCGCGACGCGCCGAACTCGTACCGATCACCGACATGGTTCGCAAATTTGATGTACGCCTCGGGTTCGAAGTCGGTCCACACCGTGGTCATCAACGGCAAGGTGATTCTCGACGGTGGCGAGTTTCTAGGACTCGACGAGGCCGACCTGTTCGATGCCGCCGCGCGTCACATTTGCTGCTCGCTCGAATGGGTAAGACCGTCGAGCCGAACCAGTTCGGGCCACGGCGGGACGGAGTGCCAACTTCATGAATGACCAGGTGGACATCAGCCTACAACCTGAGCAGTTTCGTGAACTCGAACGCACGTTGGTGGAGTGGGACGAATTCCGCGTGTCGACGTTCCGCTACAGCACCGGAGTTGCCGGGCTGCGAGTGACCAACGCGGTTGGCGAAATCGAATTCCTCCCGTTCCAGGGCCAGCAGATCTGGCGGGCGGAGTTCCTCGGTCGACCGCTGACGATGCGCTCGATGTTCGACGAGCCGAACCCCACCACCGAGTATCTGGCGACCTACGGCGGCTTCTTCATCCACTGTGGGGCGTCGGCGATGGGTAGCCCCAGTGCCGCCGATGGCCACGCTCTGCACGGTGAGCTGCCGAACGCCGCGTACCAGCACGCCGGGCTCCACCTCGGCACCGACGGTAACGGGTCGTACCTTGCGATCACCGGGACACTTGAACACGCGATTGCCTTCACCCACCGCTACGTGGCCCGGCCCACGATCCGATTGCGTCCCACCAGCACTCGGATGACGATGCAGCTGGACATCGAAAACCGCGGCGCCCGCCCGATGGAGCTGATGTACCTCGCCCATATCAATTTCGCGCCAATCGACGGGGCAACAATCCTCGACACGGTCCCGCCGGGGCCTGCGTACACCCGTGTGATCCATTCCGATCAGACGCTCGCCGAGACCTCGGTCGCGTATCGAGACATGCTGACCCATCACGCCGACCATCCCGACAGCCACCGCACCCTGACGGCCGGTCAAACGTTCGAGCCCGAGATCGTGTTCGCCGTTGACTGTTCGGCAGACGTCACCGGGTGGGCAACCACGATGCAACTGCACCCTGACGGCACGTCGGATTTCGTGCGCCATCGCCCCGACCAACTCGATCATGGGATCCGATGGATCTCCCGCGGTGCCGACCAGGAGGCGCTCGGCATGCTGCTGCCTGCGACCGCCGAGCCCGGCGGCCACCTTGCCGAGTTGGCCAAGGGCAACATGCGACAGCTCGCCGCGAGCGAAGTCGCCCACTACACGATCGAGTTCGGAGCCCTCGACGGCGCTGCGACCGCCGAAATGGTGGCCGAGGTGGCCGCCGTGCGAGCTGGCTGGCGATGAGCATGGTGCCGCGGATTACCGTGATCGGCACCGGCCGTTTCGGGCAACAGCATCTGCACGCCTACCGCGCACGAAACGTCGACATCGTCGGCGTCGCCGATCGAGACGGCCCACGCGCTGCCAGCATCGCCGCACGGTTCGGGATCGGATACTCCACCGACGACGGTTACCGCCTGATCGACGAGCTTCGACCTGACGGCGTGTCGATCGCGACCGACACGGATTCACACGTCCCCCTCGCCAACTACGCCGTCGCCCGCGGTATTCGGGTGCTGCTGGAAAAGCCGGTCGCGGGCTCGTCGGCCGACCTCGATCGGTTCGTTCCTGCAGCACATCAGCTGGTGCTACCCGGCCATGTGCTGCGCTTCGAGCCCGTCCATCAAGAATTGCGGCGAGTCGTCGCCAGCGGAGCGATCGGCCGGGTGATCGGGATCTCAGCGAGCCGCGACCGTGCCGCCTGGCACTCGCAGGCCTACAGCGACGGGCACATAGCGCTGCTCACATGCGTCCACGACATCGACCTGGCCGGGTGGTTGAGTGGCGGACGAGCGGTCACCGTGACCGCCCAGACGCGGACCTCGTTCGAAAACCGCGCAGGCGGCCCCGTCCTGGTGTTCGGGCACGTCTCAGCCGATGACGGCTCGGTCTGGTCGATACGGTCGGCCTGGCTGCTGCCCGACGGGAGCAGTTCCGATGTCATCGAGGTCTACGGCAGCGCGGGCACGGCCACACTGCGAGCGAACGCCGCCGAGATCTCACTGAGTTGGCCGACGCCGACCGAGCAGGTGCTGGTGGTCGCGACGACCGAGGCAAGCGGTTTGTCCGACGAGATCGACCACTTCATCTCCCTCGTGAACGGTGAGCCGGTTGACCCAGTGATCACCCTCGCCGACGCCGTCCACGCCGTGCGAATCGCCGAGGCGATGATGACCTCGGCGCAATCTGGCGGCGCGATCATCGACTTCAACTCCAGAGAAGGACCTCACGCATGACCATCGCCCAACCGAGCGACATTGTGCTCGCCGTCGACGCGCACCTGCACGCCCAGCGAGCCGAACTCGAGGGGTTCATCGGCGAGCTCGTCGGGATCAACAGCCAGATCCCCCCGTTCGGCGATGAGCGCCAGATCGCCGGGTTCCTCACCGACGCAGCAACCCGGCTCGGCCTGCCGGGCGGTGACATTGTCGCCCGCGACCCTCATCGACCCAACGTGCTGATTCGATCCGCTGGCAGCGGCACCGGCCCACGGCTCATGCTCAACGGCCACATCGACACGAAGCCGGTCGGCGATGCCGGCCACCTCTGGAACACCGACCCGCTCGTCGCGACCCGTATCGGTGACGACATCTTCGGGCTCGGCGTCAGCGACATGAAGGCCGCCATCGCGGCGATGCTCTATGCCACTGCCGCGATCAAGGCGTGTGGCATCAGCCTCACCGGTGACGTGCTGCTGGCGTTCGTTGCCGACGAGGAGGCCGGTGCATCTTTCGGGTCGCGGTTCCTCGCACCACAGCTCGCCGGGCAGATCGACGCCTGCCTGATCGGCGAACCGTCCGGCTGGACGAAAGATTGGGAGGGCATCCATCTCATCTCGCGCGGGTTGTGCGGCTTCTTGGTTCGGGTGCAGGGCACCCAGATGCACAGCAGCCTCACCGACCGCATGCCGTCAGTGAACGCCAACATGGAAATGGCCCGGTTGATGCTGGCGCTCAAGCAGGACTACTCCCCCGCGCCGATCGAGCACCCGCTCGGCCCACTGGCGCAGACACTCAACGTCGGTGTCACCACCAAGGGCGGCGTGTTCTACGGCGTCGTGCCCGGCAACGCGACGTTCGGTTGCGACCTGCGGACCGTGCCAGGGGTGACCGAAGAGAGTGTGCACGCCTTCCTCGACACCTGGGCCGAGCACAACACGACCGTGGGCGGTCCAACCGTCACGATCGAGTACGACGACGTGCTGTGCTGGATCGCCAGCTCCGAGATCAGCGTGGATCACGCTCTCGTTGAAGCAGCGTGCTCTGCCACGACAGATGTCCTGGGAACGGCCCCACCGCTGTCGGTGTTCCCCGGCACCACGGACGCGCCTTGGTACGACGCGGTCGGGATCCCGACCCTGCCCTCGCTCGGTCCCGGCATCTTGACCTACTGCCACGGCCCCAACGAGTTCGTGCGCGCCGAGGCGATACACGAGGCCGCCCGCATCTACGCCCGGATCCTTCTCGATTTCTGCGGCGTGCAGCGTTAGTCGAACTTTCGGATCCACGCGGAAGCAGGAGATTCTTCATGCCATCGGACCTCACCCTTGCCGCCACCGCACGGAGCAGAACGACTCGACCGCGCCTTGCAGCTCTGCTCATCACCTATGGCGACGGCAGCCATGGGATGGCGATCGTCAACGACTTCCTCGAGGGTTTAGATTTTGGCGATCACGTGGACGCGCCTCGATGCGATCTGGCCGCCATGCATCTCATGGAGATCGCAGCGGACGGTGTGATCGGGGGACCAGACATTGGCGTTTCGATGGCCGCCAAACACGATGTCCCCTTATTCCACTCTGTTGCTGCTGCGCTCCGTCGAGGTGGCAGCGAACTGGACGTCGACGGCGTGGTCATCATCGGTGAAAACGGTTCCTGGCCCGAAGACCAGCGCGCACGGTTGCTGTACCCGCGCCGTGAGATCTTCGACCAGGTCGTCGGTGTCTTCCGCCAAGCGGGTCGATCCGTTCCCGTGTTCAAGCAGCCCGCCGTGGGCGCCATTCGACCCACCAGTCCCGCTCCCGAACGGCGACGTCATCGACGACGTGGTCGTGATCGGCACCGACGCCCCGTTGGGACGGTACGGCAGCCAGATGCTCGAGGTCGGTCAGTCGATAGCGGAGCGTCGCGATGGCGGCGAGGTCGGCGTGGCGGGAATTCGCTGCACCGTTGGTACCGAGGGGCTCCAGCGCCTCGCGCAGGTCTCCCCGGATTTGATTGCCGGCGCGCTCGCTGCCGGTGATCTCTCCCCCGACCTGTCCGCATCGTGGGGTCCTGGTTGCCACGTCATCGAAGTCGAATACCGCATTCGGTTCGGTTGACCGTGATCATGCTCGACCCTCACGATCGAGAGCGGGTCGCCATTGTCTAACGGACGCGTGGATCGGCTGCTGTCATTTCGATTGGCTACGGTGCCGACTCCCCTCCACGCCTTCGCCGTTTCTCGTCTCTGGTGCGAGCGATTGAGGACCTGATGATGACCGGGAAGCCGCCCACGGCGCCTGAGCGCGTCGTCTTGACCTCGGGCCTTCTTGCGTACGCGTTCGAGAGCGCTGCCCAGGGTGGTGCTTGGATTGCGACACCAGACCTCGATATCGGTACAACCCGATTCAAGTTCCAACGGCCTTGCATTGAGTGCTGCTCTGACGCCGCAGCGGTGCCCACCTCCGTCATCGAGCTGGTCCCGTCGAACTCTCGGTTGCAGGAAGCCGGTAAAAGCTCTGTGCATTCGTGCGGAAGACCGCCCGTTCCTCGGCGACGGACAGATTTATGATAGAGCGCGAGACTTGAAGCCACTCGTCGTATGACGATGCAAGAGTCAGCGGCGGCCAGTCGCTGCCGAACAATACGCGCTCGACGCCGAACACCGAAAACGCGTGGTCGACGTACGGTTTCAGGTCGGCTGGACGCCAGGTTGCGTGATCGGCCTCGGTGATGAGACCTGAGAACTTAGCGACAACGTTCGGGCGTTCAGCGAGGCGCGCGAGATCGCGTGACCAGGGGTCCAAGGTTCCCGAGGCGATGGGCGGTTTGCCGAAGTGATCGAGAGCGAACTGCACCTCAGGTGCTGCATCGACCAATTCCATGACTTCGCCGAGCTGGTGCCAGTCGATACAGAGGTCGAACGAAAGGTCTCGACCCGCCAAGGACCGCACGCCGTTCGTGATAGACGCAGTGAAGCCGACTGCCTCGCCCTTGAGGAGTCTCCGGATGCCCTTCACCCGCGGATTTTCGCCGTACTCGTCGAGCAGCACTTGGGCTGTCGGGTCCTCGAGTGCAGCGAAGGCCACCACACCCGTGATGCGAGGGTCAGCTTCGGCGAGGGCCTCTACCCATGCGACTTCAGCCTTTGCCTGTTGTGGGGCGCATTCGCTCTGCACGAAGACGATGTGATCGACGTGGGCATTCCCAACCAGATACGGAACCTGGTCGGGTAGGAACCGACCCGCCAGTTGCTCGATTCCGTCGAGCCACGGGTAGTCGAGCAGCTCGTCGTCCCAGAAATGGACGTGGCAATCCACGACAGAAAGCGCTGGCGTGTCTTTCATAAGAATGCTCCTT
>NZ_JBDNFF010000264.1:0-2993 GCF_041689975.1 Gemmatimonas sp. | reverse complement strand
GTCGTGATCAGAACTGGAAATAGAGGAACGGGCTGAACGTGCTCGAGAGTGTGTACAGGCACGCAACCGGAGCGACGGTCGCAATGACAAGTGTGCGAACTCGGGCGCGTGCAGTCCCGCCCGGCACTGATAGTCGGCTCCCGAATGAAGGTGCCCGAGGCAGGATGAGCACGCATGCGCCGAGTGCGAAGTAAGCGAGTCGCTGATTCGACAGCAGCTCCTCGAGCGTGACGGGCAGGCCCATCCCTTGAGGTGTGATCATCGCAAAGATCATTGACCAGCCTTGCGCAACGTCACCAGCGCGGAACATAGCCCAGCCGATGCACACGAGCATGAAGGTAAGAAGGCGTCGGGGGAGTGCGAGCCGGCGGGCGTCCAGCGTGCCGGTCCCTGTGAGCCGTTCGATAATCAGGCACGCGCCGTGGAAAGCCCCCCACACGATGAAGGTCCAGTTCGCCCCATGCCAGATACCCGTGAGTGCGAAGACGATCGCCAGGTTGCGATAGGTCCTCCACGGTCCGTCCCTATTGCCTCCAAGTGGGACGTACACATAGTCCCGAAACCACGACGACAACGTGATGTGCCACCGTCTCCAGAAGTCGGTCACCGAGTGTGCGGAGTACGGCCGGTCGAAGTTCTCTGGGAAGCCGAACCCGAACATGCAGGCGAGGCCGATTGCCATGTCGGAGTAGCCGGAAAAGTCGAAGTAGATCTGGAGCGCGTACGCGAATACGCCGATCCAGGCCGTGGCGGTCGTGATTCGGTTGTCGGGTAGCGCGTATACATGGTTGGCGATGGCCGCCATCTGGTCAGCGATGAGGACCTTCTTCGCCAGCCCCCAAAAGAACCTGGGTGCGCCCATTGCGAAATCGTCCAGTCGCCGGCGCGGCAGCATCACCAAATCCCGATGAACTTCCTCGTAGCGTACAATCGGGCCGGCGATGAGTTGGGGGAAGAGCAGCATGTATGCCGCGTAATCGACCAGCCGGTCGGCTGGCTGTGTCGTGCCGCGTGATACGTCGAGCACGTAGCTGATGCTCTGGAATGTAAAGAAACTGATCGCGATCGGAAGGGCGAGCGACAACGTGGCACCTGCTTCGATGCCAACTTGGCGAAGCAGTGCTGTCGTCTGCTCGACGACGAATCCGCCGTACTTCCACACGGCCAGTGCCAGCAGGTCGAGCACGACGACCGCGCGCACCACCCACCGGCATCGGCGCGGGTTCGTCGATCGTTCGCGATCGATGTAGACGGCAGCCCCATGGTTGAGGCCGATTGACGCCAGCAGCAGGATGACGAACTCACCTCCACCCCACATGTAGAAAACGGAACCGGCAATGCAAAGGAAGACATTGCGCGCCTTCCATGCCCCGGCCCAGAAGATCAGCAGCACCGCTGGTAGGAACGTGTACAAAAAGATCGGGTCGGAGAAGACCATCCGGACTATCTGCTCAATCCGGACTCGAGCCGGTCGAGGAACTCGGGTGCGCCGATCTCGAAGCTGAGGCGGTAGCTGGCACCACGTTCAACCGTGAGCACAATGACGCGATCAGACTCACCTATCAGGGAGATGAACCGCTCACTCTCGGTCGGAAAGTCGACCAGCCGTATCACTGTGAGATCCTCAAAATAGGGGACGAGTTGCGGAAGCGCGACCAGCCCGAACGAGTCGAGGAAGAGAACGGACCGTCCTGAAATTAGGCGACCTTCAGGCCCGTTATTCTTGAACCGCCTGTTGGGCCCACCCTCGATGTCATCGAGGACCTCGGTTTCCTCGGCGACAACGCTCTCGCGCGAAAGGGCGTACATCGGCGCCTGGTCGACCTCGGGGTTGCCCTGCATGCCAGTGAGATCGCCGGTGTACGCCCCCAGACCGATGTATTCGACATCGTCAGGATTCCACAGGCCTGGCGCCAGCGAATCGACGAGCATCTGCACCATTGCCAGCGAGCCCCGGCTGTCCCAGTGACTATCTTTGCGAAGGTACAGCGGTTCACGGGTGGTGCTTGACTCCCGCTGGAGCAACGCTCGTAGATCGTGATATCCCGGGATGTCGGCAGCCGACAAGGACGTCCACAGATCTTCGGTGTACTGCTCGAAGCAGTCGAACGTTGCGAGGTCGTCCGGGAGAAGCTGCGGATGAACCGTGCTCTTGTCCGGGGCGACCATGGCGACCATCTCGCGGCCGGACCGTTCGATGATGGTCGCTAGGCGGTCAAGGTTGGCCACAGTCTCGGCGACCGGCGCGTGCGGAGAGCATGCGGTATCGATCGCATCGGCGAGGAACAGGAAGCCATCGTCCCCACGGATTACGCGCGCAGTAGCGCCTCCGCCGAACGCAGGGTCCTCGTCGAACATGTTCTCATCGATCCAAGCATCGGCTTCGACGGCTTCCTTGCGAAGTGTGAGGCGGTCGGCGACGAAGTCGCCGAAGTCGCCGAAGACGTTCCATCCCGACGACGATCCGGGGAGCGGGCGACTGGAGCGATTCTCGATCGGCTCACCGCGCACCCCGAGTACATAAGCGAGCCCGGGCGCGAAGAGAAGCCCGACGGCGAACACGGCCATCGGCACGGATCGACGGTGGGCAGTCTGCTGTTCTTCTTTCGCCTTGACCATCGGCCCGAATGCTACGGGATTCAGTCGGCGCGCAAGTAGGGGGTCGAGGCGAGGGGCCCGGCGGTATACTCAGGCCCGGGTGTTTGGTCTCAATCGGCGGTCGAAATCAAGTTCGAGATGATTGCTCGCCGTCTACGAGGAGATGACAAGGGGCAACAATTGTTGGATGTGGGGCGCTCACAGGAACTCCTCGAACAGGTCTTTCCAAAAGATCGAAGATATCGCGATCTCGCATATCTGAGGTGGCAGTACATGCATGGGCCGTCTGGCCTGGCGATTACTGCTGATCGAGACGATCCCTCCGGCCGCGTTGGACACTATGCAATCGTGCCCCAACGATGGATTTGTTCAGGAGAGCCAGCGCTGTTTGCGCT
>NZ_JBDNFF010000263.1:0-5465 GCF_041689975.1 Gemmatimonas sp. | reverse complement strand
GCATCCCGATCACGACATCCGGCCATCAAAACCATTGAAAGCGGGAGGCCGAGCGCGATAATGTGCCGCGCGCGGCAACGTTTCATCCCTTCCCAACGTTCGAAGTGAAGTTGCTGCGCGATCATGACGATAGTGGAAGGTTAAGATGTCGAACCCGAGCCCTGTATGACTTACACCGAAGTCGACGTGACGCCGCTACCAACGGCACAACACGTATTCATTGCGCGGCAGCCGATCTTCGATACGAATCGACGGCGTGTGGCCTATGAGCTCCTGTATCGCGCCAACCGGGACGCCACGCAGGCCGTGGGCCTGTCGGACTCGCACATGTGCGGCGATACGGCCCTGCACGCCCTTCTGTCCATCGGCCTCGACCGACTGACCGCCGGCACGACCGCCTTCGTGAACATTACCCGCGAACACCTGCTGGGCGAACTCTACAAGATCTTCGACCCCACGGCGGTGGTGCTGGAGCTCCTGGAAACGGTGGACGGCGACGCCGCCGTGGTCGACGCCTGCGAACGGGCCGTGGCTGAGGGGTATCGCCTGGCGCTCGATGATTACGACGGACGCGCGTCGCTCGATCCCTTGCTGCCGTTCGCGAGTATCGTGAAGCTGGATGTCCTGGGGAAAACAGCCGCTGAGCTCGCACCGACGGTTGCTCGCTTGAAAGGGTTGGGGCTGACGGTGCTCGCTGAACGGGTGGAAACGGCGGAGATGCTGCACGCCTGCGAGTCGATCGGGTGCGTACTGTTCCAGGGCTATGTGTTCAGCCGTCCGGAGACATTGGACGGGCGCGCGGTCAACGTGCAGCACGCCACGGTGTTCAACATCATGGCGCTGCTGAACGAGCCGGATGTCACGGATTCGGCGCTCGAGGAAGCGTTCCGCAGCCACCCGGCGCTGTCGCTGTCCCTGCTGCGCATCGTGAATTCAGCCTCGTTCGGGGCCCGCTCCGTCGATTCGATTCACTATGCCATTCGCCTGATTGGCCGTGAAGCGCTGTCGCGCTGGATGCTCATCATGCTGGTCGCCACCGTCGGCGGGCAGAGCCCGGTGGCGCACGAAGCCGTCGTGCAGTCCCTCGTGCGCGGCCGTTTCTGCGAGACCGTCACCGCTCACGGGCTCAGCGGCGATCCTGCAGCGCGCTTTCTGGTGGGACTTCTCTCGCGCATGGACGCGCTGCTCGGCCTGCCAATGGAGTCCGTACTCGAGCGGCTCCCGGTAAGCGTTGACGTGCGCGACGCCCTGCTTACGGGCACCGGACCGCACGCGCCGGTGCTCCGCCTGGCTGATGCCTATGAGCGCGGGGAGTGGAGCGAAGTCGATGCCGACGACAACGTGGCGATCGCGCTGCGATCCGAGCTCGCCGGGCTTTACGCGGCGGCGGCGGCGTGGGCGACGCAAAGACTGGCGAGTGCGGGATAAAGACTCAGAACTCCAAACTTCTACTCAAAACTCTAAACTCACGTGAGTGGTGGGTATTGAGTGAAAGTTTCGGGTCAGGAGTTCAAGGGACCCTCTTCGCAAGACTGGCGTGCATCGAATCGGTTTTGTACTGCGCCATGCTTGCGGCATCCGCGGCGCCGTCGGGCGCTATGCTGAAAGGGAGCAGAATCGAGATGCGGCGGTTGGCGGCGGAGAGTGGATCGTCCGTGATGCGCGGCTTGGTGGCGGCGTAGCCGCGCACCTCGACGATGCGACCGTCGCTCAGTCCGACGCCTTCGAGAACCCGACGGGCGGCGTTGGCACGGTCGGCGGAGAGCTCCCAGTTGCCGTACGTGCCGCCGGCGGAAATGAACTGCGCGGCGTCGGTGTGGCCTTCGAGAATCACCGGGTGATGCAGCGTGGCGAGTTCGGTGCCGATCAACTGCAGCGCGAGCATCGTGGCTGACTTCATCTTGGCCGAGCCAAGCGGGAAGAAGACGTCACCGCTGCCGGTCTCCACGAGTTCGATGCGTAGGCCGTCGTTTGTGACTTGGACGTCGACCAAGGCCTTGAGCGCCTTGAGCGAATCGTTCGAGGCGACCTTCTCGAGGATCGCGTTCTTGAGCTGCTCGAAGGTCCGCTGTTCGGTGCTGCGCACGATCATGCGCAACGGCGTCTTCTGCACGTTCGTGGGTGCGGTGCCCGTCGAGAGCGGACTCGAACCGGCGCCGTAGCCCTTTTTATAGCCGACCGGATTGGCGAAGTAGCCTTCGATGGCCTGCTTCGTCTTGTCGTCCATGCCAAGAATCCACATCACCATGAAGAACGCCATCATGGCGGTCACGAAGTCGGCGTAGGCCACTTTCCATGAGCCGCCGTGATGGCCGCCGTGACCGGCGACTTTCTTCTTGACGATGATGATCTTCTTGCCACCGCGCGGAGCCATGAGGTTACGCGGCCTTCTTGCGCGTCATCTCTTCGAGCTCCGTGAAGCTCGGGCGCTCATGCGGTTCCACGTTGCGGCGGGCAAACTCGACGGCGGTCATCGGTGCATCGCCGCGGGCAAACGACAGCAGGGCCGTGCGCACGCAGAGCATATAGTCATGCTCGGCGGCAATGCGACTGCTCATTGCCGAGGCGATCGGACCGAACACACCGTAGGCGAGCAGAATGCCTAGAAACGTGCCGACGAGGGCGGCGGCGACCTTTTCACCGATTTCGGAGGCGGCGCCTCCGATCGAGCCCATCGTGATAATGACGCCGAGTACCGCGGCCACGATGCCGAAGCCGGGCATGGCGTCGCCGACGGCAGTCACGGCAGTGGGCACCAGCATGGCTTCATGATGATGCTTCTCGAGATCGACGTCGAGAATCTCGGCCAGGTTATGGTCTTCCACGGTACCCGTGAGCAGCACCTTGAGCGTATCGCACAGCAGCGACACCGCGTGGTGGTTTCCCATGAACGACGGATACTTCTGAAAGATATCGCTGGACTCGGGGTTCTCGATATGCGACTCGAGTCCGACCAGTCCGTCCTTGCGGGCCTTCTGGAAGATCTCGTAGAGTACCTGTAGCAGTTCGGCATAAGCGGTTGCGCCGAACGGATTCGGCTTGAGCAGGCCGAGCATCTGGGACACGACACCCTTCAGGACCGCGGGCGGATTAGCCACGATCATGGAGCCAAGTCCCGCACCACCGAGAATGAGAAACTCGTTGGGCTGGATGAGCACGGCGAGCTCGCCATGGTGCATCACATAGCCACCGATGACGGAGCCCATCACGATGACCAAGCCTATGATGACAAACACGCGGCAGATCCTGGAGTGCGAGTGGAAAGATCAGACGTAAGCGGTGATGCCGGAGCGGCACGCTGGCTCTCGCTACATGACGATTTACTTCGCGGGTTGGCACATGCGTTCAGCAATCGGGTGGCGACCGTCGCGGCCATCGCCGCACTCTTCGATTCGTCGCGCGTTCCCGACGAACGCGTGCTTTCCGGATTACGCAACGATGCCGAGCGCTTGGACGGTTTGCTGGAGCAGCTGCGGCAGCTGCCGCGTCGCGGTGATGCCGATCTCGAACCCTTGATGCCCAGCGACAGTATCCGCGCGGCGCTGGCGCTGTTCGAGCATCATCCCGAGTATCGGGACGTGTGCTGCACGGTGATCGCCGCGGATAATGTCCAACCGGTACGAGCCGAGCCGTCGGCGCTGCAGCACGCGTTGTGTGTAGCCTTGGCGGCGGCGTGTCGGGTCGGGGCCGGCCGAGGAGGAGCTTCCGGTGTGGGCGCGGCCGGCGCGGTCGTCCGCGTGGCGCTGTCTACAGAAGGCGATGTGGTGCGGATCGAGGTGTCCGCCGACGGCAGCACCGGTGAGGGCAACGCCAATGCACTGGCGCTCGACGCGGGCGCGATCGACTGGCTGCTGGCGAGAAGCAATGGACGCGGACACGCCTATCCGTACGGCTGTGTCATCGAGCTGCCCACCCTGCAGGCCTCGCGCCGCGCGCGCTGACATCAGATGCCGGGCGCCGGTAAGGGTGCCGGCACGCCAAGGGCGGCCAGCCATTCCGTGGCCACCGGGGCCGCGGCGCGCTCGTTCTCAGACTTGACCTGATCGGCAATCTCGCCGCGCAGAATCTTGACGGTGCCAGGCGCGTCGATCCCGATACGGACGCCCCCGCGATCGCAGGACACGATGACGATCCGAATCCCGCCGTCAATGATGATCGAGTCGCCTTCGCGGCGTCCGAGGATGAGCATCGCGTATCAGACCAGTGAGAGGAGCGTCTGCATCATTTCATCGGCCACTTTGATCATCTTGGTGGCCGCCTGATAAGACTGCTGCACACGCATCATGTTCACCAGTTCTTCGTCGGTACTCACGCCGCTGACCGACTGGCGTCGGGCGTCGGCTTGGTCTGCCAGACTGCGATACACGGTGGCATTGTCATCCGCGGCGGCGGTATCGATGCCGATGCGGGTCACCAGGCCGCGGAAGAAGCTCAGAAATGAGCCGGTCTCCGTGGCGCCGGTGCTCGACGTCCAACTGACCGTGTTGTCTACGATGCGTAGTCCGGCGAGCCCCTGCGCCACGCTATTGTCGGTCGGGCCGTTGGCGTTGCCGCTGGCGGCAATCCTGAGCGGGTCGCTCAGAATAGCGCTGTCGATCATGATTGTGGCGGCAGAGACCGGGTTCGGGACCGTGCCGGCTTGGAAAAAGTTGCCGGCAACGGTTCCGGGGATGGTGTTGCCACTGAACGTGTAGCCGGTGGTGTGCACGGCGTTCACCGCCGTGACGAACTGCGCCGCCATCGCATCGAGCCGGCTGCGGGCCTCGGGGATGTCTACGTTCAACACGTCCACCATCGACTTGAGCTCGCCGGCCAGTGGCGCGAGGCGGTCGCTCGACGTACCGAGCTGGATCCGCACGTTCACATCAGTGAGCGGCGTGGCCGGCAGCGGGTTTGGCGTCTCGAGCTTCAGCGACAGCGGACGTGCCGTACTTCCCTGCACGAGCGTGGAATTACCGATCAGCACCGATGTCGTGCCGTCGACCTGCGGAATGACCCGCGTGCCGGCAATCCTCGAGAGCTGGTCGAGCTTCATGTCGCGCAGATCGCGCAGGTCGTTGTTCGTGTTGCCGTTGCTTTCGGAGGTCACGATCCGCGTGTTCAATTCCGCGACCTGACCGGCGATCGAGTTGATCGTGTTCACCGTATTCTGCAGCCGTTCCATCGTGGAATCGCGCTGCTGCGTGAGCTGCGTGTCGTACTGGTTGAACAGCTGCGCCACCTGACGACCGCGCTGCTGCACCACCGCGCGCGCCGACAAGCTGCCGGGCGACGCGGAAAGGTCGCTCCACGAGCCCCAGAAAGCATCGAGGGCGCTGGCCATCCCCGCGTCGCTCGGCTCACCGAACACGCCTTCCACCTGACCCATGAGATCGCGGCGCAGTTCGGCATTGCCCGCGAGCGTACTCGCCGAGCGAAAACTGTCGTCGAGCAACAGGTCGCGCTTGCGGATGATCGTATCGATG
>NZ_JBDNFF010000262.1:0-26489 GCF_041689975.1 Gemmatimonas sp. | reverse complement strand
CTCCTGCTCGAGCGCTTGGCGATTGCGTGGCTCCAAGACGCGACGCCGACCGCCGTGGGCCGACGGCTCGGGCTCTCGTGGGATGAGGCCCGTGGCATCATGGAGCGTGCGGTGCGGCGCGGCCTTGCGCGCCGCACGACCGCGCCGGTCGCGCGCCTCGGCATCGATGAGAAGAGCTTCTTGAAGCGGCATCAGTATGTGAGCGTCGTCGTTGATCTGGATCGCGGCTGTGTGCTCCACGTCGCCGATGATCGCAAGGCGACGAGCCTCACCCCGTACTTCACCGCCCTCACCCCCGCCCAGCGGGAGGGTATCACGGCGGTCGCGATGGACATGTGGGAGCCCTATCGTACCACGGTGCGCGCGCACGTACCGGACGCCGATGCCAAAATCGTCTTCGACAAGTTCCACATCATGCAGCACGTCGGGGCAGCGGTCGACACCGTGCGGAAGCAGGAACACCAAGTGCTGTCGGCCGCAGGTGACACACGCATTACGCGGACCAAGTACGCGTGGCTCACGAATCCCGCCAACATGGCCCGGCGCGCGCGGCGCGCGTTTGCGGCGCTGCGCGACAGTACACTCAAATCGGCGCGGGCGTGGGCGATGAAAGAGAGTCTGCGACGGCTCTGGCACTACACCTATGTCGGCGCCGCCCGCACCTTCTTTCGTCGTTGGTACGGGTGGCCATGCGGTCCCAGCTGGAGCCCATGAAGAAACTCGCGCGGATGCTGAAGGCGCACTTGGAGAACATCCTCACGTATCTCACCCATCGCATTACAAACGCCGTCACTGAAGGACTCAACGCCAAGATCCAATGGATCAAGTACGGCGCGCGCGGCTATCGGAACCGCGACGCGTTCAAGATGGCCATCTACTTTCACTGCGGCAAACTGGATCTGGAACCGAGGCCGTCGTGACGGCTACCCACTCGAAACCCTGAAGAGCCTTTGATTTTATGTCGATGCTGAAATCGGCGTGGTTCCTGGCCTGCTGAGTGTTGTCGCTCAAACTTCGCGCCTGACTGAACGCGGGCGTCGCTCCGCGCGTGCCCGCTACGTCTCGAGACGCGCCTCGACCGTGCCAACGCCGTGACCCCAAATGGTACGAAACTCGATGTGAACGCCTTCATAGCGGACCACATCCCCGATCTGCGGCGGGCGTCCAAGCACGGCCAGCACGAGGCCACTCACGGAATCAACCTCGCCATGCGCAAGCGTCACACCTGGTGCGTCGCCAAGCGTCTCCACGCGCGTGATACCGGCAGCAGCGATCATCCCATGCGCCGTCGCGGGCACCTCGGCCGGCCCGACAACGTCATCACCCACATCGCGGACGATCTCCTCGAAGAGATCGTCCGACGTCACGAGTCCTGCCGTCCCGCCATGTTCGTCGAGTACAACGGTCATTTGCGCACAGCCTACCCGCATCGCCGACATGAGCTCATCTACCGGGGCCGACGCGGGAACGTAGGGCACGCGGCGAACCTCCTCGACCTTCGGCACTGAACCGGCCACGAGATGCCGGAAGATCTCCTTCACATGGAGCATCCCGATGATCCGGTCAACCGACCCATCGATGACCGGATAGCGAACGCTTGACCGTCACGGTGGACAGTGGAAGCGAAATCGAGGTGCGGTGATCCACCACAGGGAGAGCGTCCGTCCACCGGTATAGGCGAGGGGAGTCACGATTTTGAATCAACCGGTCGTGTTGGGGACGTCAATTCGTTGAACTGCCCACGCTGCGCTCGAGCATCCACCACTTCGCACGCTTGATCGCACGGCTCTTGAATACCGCCGCATAGTCCACCGGCTCCGTCCTGAGAATCTCGCGAGCCAGCGCGCCGCCTTCATGAAGTTTCTCGGATTCGGCTTCGCCTATGCCTTCCCGCCGAGGCGGGCGCCGAGTCGCGCACCGTCCCCACGGAGCACTCGACAGATGAACTCTCCGCGGAGTTCGACGCGTCGGAACCACTGGTCTGGCGGAGCATGGCGGGGAGCCTTCGCGGCGCGAGCATGGTGGCGCTATATAGCGCAGCATCGGCGACGGCGGTACGCAATCCCGCGCGCTACGAACTGCTTGCGCTCGTCGATGCTCTGCGGCTCGGTCGGGCTCGGGAGCGCACGCGCGCGATGCAACTGCTGCGCGAACGGATCATGTCGGTGTCGTCCGCCTTGAACGCTGTGCACGTGCGCCGCACGCGGTACGGATGTTCATTCGCACCGAGCCCGCCGCGTTCCTCGATGCGCCGTGGGCATCGGGCATTCTCGAGGGCAATCTTCCAACCGCCCGACGAGTGCCGGGACTGGTCGGCGCCGTCACTCGACGCTTTCAGCAACTGGCGTCGATGAGCTGAGCGCGTCAAGCGCGCAGGCCGCATGTTCACGCACCACCTCATGCTCGCATAACCGCATGGCATCGCGAACCGCGACATCATCCGCGGTCCCGACGTTCCTCAATACCACCGCCGCCTTCCGCTGCAACAGGTTCCGCACCCAATTTGTCATTCCCCTCGGCACGGGACGGCGAACGCTCGCGCGAGCAAGCACGTAGCGCTTCGCGTTCCTCCCTTCGGTGTCCGCCATTCAGCGCATGAGAAACAGACGACGCACTTTCGCGTTCGTCGGCTCGAGCCGCTGAACGCCAAACCGTAGTGATTCGTACCATGCGGCCAGCTTGTCGTTCTTCGGATCGACCACCAGGAACGCGCCACCGCCACTCTCACGGAGCCGCAACGCTATATCTCGAGCGGCCGCGACCGCGTCACGTCCGATGTCTCCCGTTGGTGCTTCACGGCCACGCCGAGGCGCCCGAGGAGCCACCTTCCAACTGACGGAGAGCTGATGTGCGGCGGGCCGACCGCCGCCGTGACGGTCGGATTGACCCGCACGCCCACCGGTGACAGGGTGAAGAAACCGACGATCACGTCCACCTCCCGCGTCGCTTCGGTGTCGATCACGACCCAGATGACGGAAAAGCCGGCCTCTTGCTCCAACAGAGCGCTCGTCCGCAGGTAGTCATCGATCTCGGTTGCGCCGGGCTTGCAGCCGCACGTGAAGGTGTGGACCGGGTGGTCGGCGGTGAGCTTCGTGAGATTGAGCCTCATGGTGGCGAGCGCGACGGCGCGGAACCGTCACTCGTAGTTCAAGCGTGCCTTCGCGCTGCTCGAAGCGGCCGCGAGCTGCGGCGTCACCACCGCCGGGGCGGTCAGCAGCTTCAGCAGGGCCACCTGCTCGGTGGCGATCAGGTGGATCTCCTGCGTCGACACGATGTCGTCGGCCACTCGCTCGGCCAGCACCGCCATGACGTACTCGGAGAGGCTCTCGCCCATGGCCCGGGCCACCATTTCCGCATGCCGCTCGAGCACTCCGGGAATTCGCGACTCAAAGCGCTCGTCTGCCGGAAGGTCCAGGTACGCGCGTGCCGTGGAAGCTGCCATAGGTCGATGCTCTCCTTTCGGTTGCCGTTTGCGCATGTCCGTACCGTGTACGGTTGTACGTACGTTGTACGGGTTGAGGTGTCGGCGTCAACGCAAACTGCGAACCATTGACGAGCAACCAATGGCGGAGCTCGACTCGGAAGCCCTCGACTTCCGAGCTGCTTCCGAGCCCGTCGCGCCCTCAGGCGCAGCGATCAATGATGCGCACTCCCGCTTTTTCGAAGTCACTCCGGTCGACTCGGACTCGATCGGTACGAACCAGTCCTCGGCCGGACAGTCGAGGAGCCACTGGACGGCGCCTTCATTCACGGACAGCGAACGACGCTGCAGCAGGTACTCCTCGCGGTCGAGCCGCTCCATGTCGAACTCCTGACCGGCCTCGATACCATCCTGCTGGCGCAGCTCGGCCGAGATCACGATCTGGCGTTTGGAAGAGACGGTGGTTTTCACCTTCGTAAGACGATGTCTTACTGAATAATTGCAGCATCAGGAGGCCGGGATCGCTTGATTCTTGGGTGCCGCTGCCATAACGTTCCCGTTCACAGTTCACGAACAGCGAACTCTCTAGTTCACGGTTCGTGAACCATGAACGAAGGCCTCCATGGTCCAACTTCGCCCGCACGACGTCGCGATTGCTCTTCAGCTGGCGCTCCGCCCGGGAATGGCGTACCGCGCCATCGCTGAGGCCGTAGGACTTTCCCCGAGTGAGGTGCATGGGGCCGTCAAGCGTCTGGCGTACGCCCGCCTCGTCCGAGCGGATATCCGAGCCGCCCGTGTACCGGCACTCCTGGAGTTCCTCACCAGCGGTGTGCCGTATGCGTTCCCCGCCGAACCCGGCGCTGAGTCGCGCGGCGTACCGACCGCCTTCGCGGGCCCTTCGCTCGCCGGAGACTTTCCGGATGCGAGCCCGTTGGTATGGCCCGCGATCGACGGGGCTCGTCGCGGGGCGACCATCGAGCCGCTGTATGCCGCCGCCCCCGCCACCGCAAAAGGCAACCCTGCCTTGTACGACCTGCTGACGCTCGTTGATGCCCTTCGGGTGGGACGCGCGCGCGAACGGCACCGCGCACGGATACTGCTGGAAGAACGCCTTGTGGCGACCGAGCTCGTGTGACGGCATCCAGCATGAGCCCGAATCGGGATCGATTGCTGCGCACCGCACGTCGGATGGCGCCGATGCTCGCCGACGTGGTATTCGTCGGCGGGCAGATGGTTGAACTCTTGATCACGGAGCCAGCCGCCGTCCGTATTCGAGCGACCGATGACGTCGACGTCCTGGCGCACGTGACCACACGAACCGCGTACCATGACCTCCAGATGCGGCTCGTGGCGCTCGGATTCGCTCCCGACCAACGCACGAACGCTCCGATCTGCCGGATGCGCACGAGCGACGATCTCGTGCTCGATGTCATGCCAGTGGACGAGCGCGTACTGGGTTTCTCGAATCGTTGGTACCCGTTGGCGCTCGACACGGCCACCGTGGTTGTCTTGGCGCCTGACCTCACCATCCGCGCGATAAGCGCACCTGCCTTCCTCGCCACGAAGTGGGAGGCGTTCCGTGATCGCGGCGCCGACGATCCATTCCTCAGTCACGATCTCGAGGACATCATCAACGTCATGGCTGGCCGACGGCACGTCATCGAGGAAGTGGCGGCCAGCGCCGAAGACGCGCGCCTGTTCATAGCCAGCGAAACGCGCGCGTTCCTGGCCAACCGGTGGGCCAACGACATCGTCGCGGGGAGCCTCCCGGATGCGCGGCGGTTCCCGGGTTTTGCCGACGATGTGGTTGCGCGGTTACGCGCGCTCGCCGCAGTCTGAACGGCCGACGCCGTCCATACGCGAACCGGTGTTGTTGAGAGCGTCGATTTGTAGGATCGCCCATGCCACGTGTTCGCGCACCACTTCATGCTCGTGTGACTGGATGGCCTCGAGTACCGCGAGATCATCCGCAGTGGCGATGTTCCCCAGCACCATACACGCGTTCCGCTTCAGCCCCTGCAACTTCGCGCGCTTCATCGCCGACCCCTTGAACGCCGCCGCGTACTCGGCCTGATCCATCGCCAAGATTTCCCGCGCCAACGTCCGCGCGTCTTTCTCAACGAACATTGCCCGAGGCGAAAACGTCGACCCTCCGGCAGCTTCTGCGAAAACTTCACATTCCACGGACACACCTCTTGGGATACGTGGCCCTTACCCACTTTGTGATCCGGCTCCGCACCGGAGCGCGAACACGAAGAAAGCCAAGCACTTCGCCGTGATCGTGGCGACCTGCGCGCGGTTACCGCCGGACACTGTGGCACGCCGCAGGGTATATTACAGCGTGCCCCGTTCTCGTTGGTCCCGCGGAGTTGTCCTCCTCGTCTCGTTGATTGCCAGTCTTGTCGCCCCGAGCCTTGCCGTGGCGCACGGTGTCGCGCACGCGCACGTGGCCGAAGAGCATCACGCGCCGGCGCACGGGGAGGCGCTATACCACGAGCATCAGGGCGTCGACGAACACGACGTAGGACCGGGGAATCATCGCCCCGACGTTCTTGCGCAACCGGAGTACCAAAGCGCGCACGCGCCGGACCACGACCACGCTCATGAACACCCGACCATCGTCGCGGCGATTCAGGGAGCCGTGGACGTGCGCGTCGCGGTCGATGCCCAAGTGGCCACGAGCCCGGTCCCGGCGACGCTTCAGCAGTCCAACCTGTCCGCGCGACCCGCCGCCTCGTGGGATTGCGCCGCCCTCGCACGACCGGCGCCCGACACCGGCCCCCCCCCCGCACTCCGAGCCCCTCCCACGCGCTGACGTCGTTCGTCAGCGTGGGTTGCGTCGTGTCCAGCACACGGCCGCTCACCCTGACAACAGGCCATCGCGTGTGCTCACCGTGATGGTGCCCGTTGTGCACGGCGTCGGTATTCCCGTCGACGAGTTGGTGCCACGCGGGAACGTCAGCTGGTCCTCCTGTGGTCTTGAACGTCTCATCGCGTCTGCGCTTCGCGCCGTCGCCACGCGCACAGGGCGCCATCGTGCGGCACCCGGCGTGCGTGGTCGTCGCGGCACTGCTGTCCGCATTCATGGGCCCGGATCTCCCGTTACGAGCCCAAGAGGCTCCCCCTCCGTCTACTTCGGCGCGTGCGCCGATCAGCCTCATCGAGGCGCGGGCTGCGGCATACAGCGCCGATGCGAGCATCCGCGCGGCGCGCGAAGGGCTCAATGCGGCGAGTGCGCGCGAACGCCAGTCACTCGCGCGACCCAACCCCACACTCGCCTACGGTCGTGAACAGACGTCCCGGGCGGGGCAGGCAAACGCGCAGGACATCGCACAGTTCGAGTGGCCGCTCGAGATCGCGGGTCAACGTGCTGCGCGCGCAGACGCAGCACGGTTTCGGCGACAGGCGGCAGAGGCGAGACTGACGGCGACAACGCAGTCGCTCGACGCGCAGGTGGTGCGCGCGTACATCGAAGCGGCGTCGGCGCAGCATCGTGCGGGTATCGCCGACGTGGCCGCGCGTACGGCCGCCGAAGCGCAGCGGGTGAGCGATGAACGGCTTCGCGCCGGCGATATCGCCGGGTACGCGGCGCGTCGGCTTCGCTTGGAATCGGCGCGCTACGCGGCACGACGAGCGGAGGCGGCCGCTGCGGCGCGCTCGGCGCGCGAGCAACTCGCGCTGCTGATGGCGCGTTCCGTCGATGCCGTTGTGATCCCGATGGCTGTTACCACGGATTCCAGCGGTAGCGCATTCAGCGCGCTGCTGCACGGCGTACTACCAAGCGTCACGTTGCCCGTCGCGTTGACGCTCACTGACACCGTGCCTTCCGCTGCACGCGATTCGCTGATGGTCAACGCGGTGAGTGCGCGACCCGAGCTGCTCGTGGCGAAACTCGAAGCGCAAGCGGTAGCCGCCGATGCGCGCCTCGCCGCACGCGAGCGTCTTCCGGTGCCGGCGATTTCGGCGGGCTACAAAGGAGAGCACGTGCGCAACGACGCCACCTCGCCATCACGCGCGCTGTCGGGATTCGTGGCAGGCGTGTCCATCCCTCTGCCGCTGTTCGACCGCCGTGCGGGCGCCCTCGCGGCCGCGAACGCGACTGCGCGACAAGCGAGCGCAGCAACCGACGTCACGCAGCGACTGCTCGCGCGTGAGATTGCCGACGCGGCGGGCTCTCTGCGCGCGGCTGAGGAGATGCGCGCGCTGCTGCTGCCGTATGTGGGGGACGAGGCGCGGGTTGCGCTGCGCGCGGTGCAGGCGGCGTATGCCGACGGCGAGATCACGCTGGCCGAATGGCTGGACGCCGTGCGCGCCTGGCAGGAAACTGAGCTCGCCCTGTTGACGCTCGATACCGATATCGCCCTTCGACGCGTCGCGCTCGCACGCGCGTTGGGCTTTCCGCTCTTTCCCGTTTCCGACCCCGTTCGATGACGCCCATGCGATATCTCGCTCCGACTTCACGCGTGTCCCGTTTCGCCCGTGAACGCGTGCGTTTGCTCATGCTGGTGGCGACACTCGCTGGGGCAATGGCCTGCAGTGATAATGGCAATCGTAACGGCGCTGCCGAAGCCAGCGACAGCGCCGAATCGGCCAGCGAACCGGCCGGCGGTGCGATCACGCTGTGGACGGATAGTACGGAGCTCTTCATGGAGTATCCGGCGCTGATCGTGGGCGCGCCCGACAAGTTCGCTGTGCACCTCACCGACCTCACCGACTTCGCGCCACTGCGATCGGGCCGCATCACCCTGTCCTTCACACCGCGAGGCGGTGGGGCGCCCGTCACGGTGGTGCAGGAGACGCCACGCGCGCCTGGTATTTATGGGCCCAGTCCGACGTTCGCCCGAGCCGGCGTGTATGACCTCGTGATTCGCGTCGAGAGTCCGCAGGCGCGCGACAGCATCGTCGTGTCGGGGCTGACCGTCTATGCATCGGCGGCTGTCGCGCCTCGTGGTTCGGGCGGCAGCGAAAGCGGCATCGCCTTCCTCAAGGAGCAAGCGTGGAAGACGCTAGGTTTTCGGACCGAGTTCGCCATCGCCGGGAATCTCGCCGTCACCTTCGACGCACCAGGACTTCTCGAGCCAGTGGCGGGGCGATTCGCGCAGGTGACGGCCCCGCTGGCAGGACTCGTCGATGCGTCCGGCGTCGCGAGCGCGCCAGCGCCCGGCGAGCGCGTGGGGCGTGGGCAGACGCTCGCCCTCCTCGCGCCGTCGCTCGGTGACGGCGGGGCCGGCACCTATGCTGAAGCGCGCGCGCGGTTGCGCGAGGCTGAAGACGAACATGCCCGTGCGGTGCGGCTCTTCGCGGTAGAAGCCGTGTCGCAGCGTCGCGTGCACGAGGCGGAGATCCGCCTTGCTGCCGCGCGTGAAGCGCTCAGTGGATACGGCGGTGGCGCGCTCACGAGCGGTGGACGCATCGCCGTGCGGTCGCCCATCGCCGGCGTTGTCGCGGACCGCCGCGTGACGCCTGGGAGCCGCGTGGACGCGGGCGCGCTGTTGTTCACCGTGGTGGATCCGTCGGTCCTGTGGCTGCGCGTCAACGTACCCGCTGCGCAGGCGGCCAACCTGTCGCGCAACGCGGGTGTCGAGTTCCGCGTGGAAGGATCAGAGCGCATGTACGCCGCGCGACGCGTCGTGTCCATCGGCAGCGTGATCGACTCGCTCTCGCGATCCGTACCGATGCTGCTCGAGGTAGCAAATGCCGATGCCTCTCTCAAGGTGGGTGCCGCCGCGCGTGTCTCGGTCCGTACGGCGCAGCGCGAAGCCGGCGTGCTCATTCCGGCTTCGGCGGTGCTCGACGACGACGGCCGCGCCGTTGCGTTTGTGCAAGCGGACGGGGAGCGGTTCGAGAAACGGGTGCTCGCGCTCGGCCCGACCAACGCTGGTCGCGTGCTGGTGCGTAGCGGCATCCGAGCAGGGGAGCGAGTGGTGACCGGTGCCGCGTATCAGGTGCGTCTGGCCTCGTTGTCCACGGCCGTGCCCGCGCACGGTCATGAGCACTAGGAGTCGACGATGCTCGATAAACTGATTGCGTGGGCGCTCACGAATCGCGTCGTCGTGCTCGCCGTCGCCGCGCTGATGCTCGCGGCCGGCGCGTGGACCGCCCGGCGCATGCCCGTCGACGTGTTTCCCGACCTCACCGCACCGACGGTCACCGTGCTCACGGAGGCGCATGGCATGGCGCCGGAGGAGGTCGAGGCGCTGGTCTCGTTTCCCATCGAGACCTCCGTGAATGGCGCGACCGGCGTGCGCCGCGTACGGTCGTCGACCGCGCAAGGCATCTCGGTGGTGTGGGTGGAGTTCGACTGGGGTACCGACATCTTCCGCGCGCGGCAGATCGTCGCCGAGAAGTTGCAGACTGTGGCCGCCACCTTGCCCGGAGGCATATCAGCGCCCGTGCTGGCACCAGTGTCCAGCGTGATGGGCGAGATCATGATGATCGGACTCACCGGTCCGCAGGAACCGACCGAACTGCGCACCATTGCCGACTGGACGATCCGCCGACGGCTGCTCGCGGTACCGGGCGTGGCGCAGGTCATCCCGATTGGCGGCGCGGTCAAGCAGTACCACGTGCTCGCCGACCCGGCACGCATGATGACGGCCCGCGTTTCGCTCGACGAGGTTGTGCGTGCCGCGCGCGGATCCAACGCCAATGCATCAGGCGGTGTATTCATGGATCGCGGTCAGGAGTACGTGATCCGCGGCATCGGTCGTGCCCAATCGGCAGCGGACATCGCGAGCACCGTCGTGGCGATACGCGCAGGTATTCCGGTGACGCTCGCGCAGGTCGCGGACGTGGTGGTGGGCACTGCCCCCAAGTTCGGCGACGGCAACGTAAACGCTCGGCCCGGCGTCGTACTCGCCGTCCAGAAGCAGCCCGGCGCGAACACGCTCGAGCTCACGGCGCGGATCGAGCGCGAATTGGCGGCCGTGCAGGCCACGCTGCCGAAAGGCATGACGGTGCACGCGGAGCTGTTCCGCCAAGCGAGCTTCATTCGCGTAGCGGTCGACAACGTGCTGAAGGCACTCCGCGACGGCGCCATCCTCGTCGTGATCGTGCTGTTTCTCTTCCTCTGGAACCTGCGAGCCACTGCGATCTCCATCGTCGCGATCCCTCTCTCGCTGGTCGTCGCGATTCTTGCGATGAAGCTGCTCGGCATCAGCATCAACACGATGACCCTGGGCGGAATGGCTATCGCCATCGGCGCGCTGGTCGACGACGCGATCATCGACGTCGAGAACGTGTTCCGCCGGCTCAAGGAGAATCACCATCGACCGACAGCCGAGCAACGGCCGGCGATACGGGTGGTCTTCGACGCCTCGAAGGAAATTCGCGCGAGCATCGTGAACGCGACGCTCATCATCATCGTCGTCTTCCTGCCGCTTTTCTTTCTCGGTGGCGTCGAAGGACGCCTGCTCCGTCCGCTCGGCTTTGCGTACGTCGTCTCCATCTTGGCCTCGCTCTTGGTCGCGGTCACGGTCACCCCGGTGCTATGCGCGTATTTGCTACCGCAGGCGAAGGCGGTGCAGGCGGAGCGTGAAAGTGGCGTCGTGCGCTGGCTCAAAGCCCGTTATGCACGCGTGCTCGAGCCCGTGCTGGCCCATCCGAAGCGCGTCCTGCTCGGCGCGGCGGTCGCGCTGGTGGCCAGTATCGCGGCGCTGCCGCTCCTGGGCTCGGCGTTCCTGCCGGAGTTCAACGAGGGCGCGTTGACCGTGTCGGTCGTCACGGTCCCCGGCACGTCGCTCGATGAGTCGAGTGCCATCGGCCGACGCGTCGAAGAAATCCTCAAGGCACGGCCGGAGGTCGTGAACACGGACCGCCGTCAGGGACGCGCGGAGCTCGATGAACATGCGCAAGGTGTGAACGCCGCCGAGATCGATGTGACGTTGCGTGACGACATCGATAAGGACGCTCTGTTCGTGGAGCTGCGAGACGAGTTTACGTCGATTCCCGGTACGAATGTCACCATCGGGCAGCCCATCGGTCATCGCATCGACCACATGCTATCGGGCACGCGCGCGAATATCGCGGTCAAGCTGTTCGGGCCGGATCTGTATCAGCTACGGCAGACTGGCACACAGATCCGTGATGTGATGGCGGGCGTTCCGGGCGTCGCAGACCTGCAACTCGAGCAGCAGTCCGATGTGCCGCAGCTCCGCATCCGCGCGGACCGCGTCGCGCTGACGCGCTACGGCATGAGCGTCGGACAATTGGCGGACGCCATCGACGTGGCGCTCAACGGCGAGACCGTGTCGCAGGTGCTCGAGGACGGACGCAGCGTCGACTTGGTCGTCCGGTATCCGGAAACACTGCGCGCCAACGCGGCCTCCATCGCGGATGTCGCGTTCGACACGCCGACGGGACAGCACGTACCGCTCTCGCAACTGGCCACCGTTACGGTGGACCGTGGGCCGAATACGATCTCGCGGGAGAACGTGCAACGGAAGATCGTCGTGCAGGCCAATGTGGCGGGCCGCGATCTCGGGAGCACGGTCGCCGATATCGAGCGTGCCATCGCGGCGGGGGTCACGCTCCCTCCGGGCTACTTCATCGAGTACGGCGGACAGTTCGAGGCGCAGGCCGAGGCCGCACGTACCCTCGCGATGTTGTCGCTGCTCTCGGTGGCGGCCATCTTCCTGCTGTTGTACGGCGAGTTTCGGTCGGCGCGCACGGCCGCCCTGGTCATGGCGAACCTTCCGCTCGCGCTCATCGGCGGCGTCGCGGCCGTGTTACTCACGGGGCGCGTAGTGAGCATCGCGTCACTGGTCGGGTTCGTGACACTGTTCGGCATCGCAACGCGCAACGGTATCCTGCTGGTTGCGCACTACCGACATTTGCTGGCCGAGGGCGTGCCGTTTCGCGAGGCGGTCACGCGTGGATCGTTGGAACGGCTCTCACCCATTCTCATGACTGCCCTCACGGCGGGACTTGCCCTCATTCCGCTCGCGTTCGGTGGCGGGGAGCCGGGTAACGAGTTGCAGACACCGATGGCCATCGTGATCCTTGGTGGACTGCTCTCAGCAACGGCGCTTAACATGCTGGTGCTGCCGGCGTTGTACTGGTTGTTCGGGGAACGTGTGGCCGCAACGGTCGTGGTTGACGATGACCTCCGTGACCATGCCCCGGCGAACGGACGCGATCCACTCCCTGTTTGACCATGCACATGAAATCTTCTGGCAGCCTACCGTACGACGGTCGACTTTCTACGCCCTCGCTGCTACGGACTCGGGCGGCGGTCGCACTCCTCGCCATCGGTGCTTCTGCGTTGCCTGCCGTGGCATGGGCGCACGGTGTGACCGCCGGCGACAAGGGCTACATCATGGAGACGTTCGGCGTTCGCATCGTGCCGTTCATCTACTTAGGCGCGAAGCACATGGTAACGGGCTACGATCATCTGCTCTTTCTGTTCGGCGTCATCTTCTATCTGTATCGATTCAAAGATATTGGCGTCTACGTCACGCTCTTTGCGCTTGGTCATTCCATCACGCTCGTCTCTGGTGTGGTGGCGGGAGTCAGCATCAACGCGTACCTCATCGATGCCATCATTGGCGCATCGGTCGCGTACAAGGCGCTCGACAACCTCGGCGTCTTGGCGAAGTGGTTTGGTCGCCAGCCAGATCCGCGCACTGCGACGATGCTGTTCGGGCTCTGCCACGGTCTTGGCCTCGCCACGAGGATGCTCGACTTTGATTTAGCGAAGGATGGACTTTTGCCAAACCTGCTCGCCTTCAACGTCGGCGTCGAGATCGGACAGTTCTTAGCGTTGTGTGTCATCCTCATCGCGATCAGCTACTGGCGGCGCAGCGCGACATTTGTGCGCTACGCTAAGGCGGCAAATATGCTGTTGTTTCTCAGTGGCGTCGCACTCGTGGTGTACCAACTGAACGGATACCTCTCACCATCTCAGGCATAGGAGATTTTCGTGGCACAATCATCTGATCTTCCAGACGCACTCCCGTCGTCGCGCACGCTGGCACGGGCGTCGCTTGCGGCCTTGGGAGTCGCGGCGCTCCTCATCGTCGGTGTCGTACTTCCTGCGGAGGCCGGGCGCGATCCGCTGGGATCGGGCGCGGTGCTCGGCCTGACGGAGATGGGGCGCATCAAGGTGTCGCTGGCGAAGGAGGCGGCAGCCGACGAAGCAATGGATGCGGCTGGTGGCCCTGTGGAGTCTCGCAATGGCGGCACGCCAGCAGACGCTCAGGCCAGCCGCTGGCGCGACTCGATGACCGTGACGCTGCAGCCCAATCAGGGAATCGAACTCAAGCTTGCGATGCGCAAAGCGGAGAAGGCGTTCTACGCGTGGAAGACGGACGGCGCAGAGGTGTACTACAACGCGCACGGTGAGCCACCCGATCCACCGAAAGGATTCGCCGCGCACAGCTACGCGAAAGGCACGGCGACAGCAGACAAAGGGGACCTCGTGGCAGTATATGATGGCATGCACGGATGGTTCTGGCGCAATCGTTCAGCGAAGGCCGTGCGTGTCACGCTCAAGACCGGTGGCGAGTATCTCGTGCTGAAGGAGATGAAATAGATGCGCACGCAGCGACCGCTACGGCGATCGCCATTCGTCGGGGTCACCTTGCTGCTCACGCTCTCCTCCTCGCTCGCGTATGGCCTGGTGCGCAGGCATCTCGCGTGGGACGGGCTGGTGACAGGGATCAGCACCTCGAAGATTCGTGGCCCGATTGAAATGGTTGGCGGCGTCGTGCTCGGCACTACGCTGGCGACGGTCAGTTACCGGGGAGACACGCCGGGCGTGTCCACGTGGGTAGTTGCGCAAAGGGTGGGGCGGTCTTGGGCGCCGCGAGCGCCTACACGCCACTTCGCGTCGACGCCAAAGGCATGGCCGAGGGGAAGGCAACGTTGCGGGTAGCCCTCCCGGATAGCGGGAGTTTCTACGTGAACATCCACGCGTCGGCGACGAACATGAAGAAGATCGTGGCCTGCGGAGATCTGCTGCTCGAGGAATGACGGACGCATGCTCGGCGTCGGAAGCGCCGCCCGCGTCGCGCGGGGGATACATGTTCGGCGCTACGGGCGCTCGGTGGCGCCGGCCAGCCGCGCGAGGGCCCATGCGGCATGATCGCGCACAATCGGCTCCTCGTGCTCCAGCGCAGCTTCGAGCAGCGGTACGTCGTCACGAGTGCCGACATTGCCCAACACGACAGCCGCATGGCGCTGCAACATCCACAGCTTCGCGCGCTTCATCGCCGAGCCCTTGAACGCCGTTGCGTACTCCGCCTGATCCATCGCGAGAATCTCGCGCGCCAGCGACTGTGCGTCCTTGTCAACGAACATCGCGCGCGGCGCAAACGGCGACCCCGCCGGTAACTCCTGCGAAAACTTCACGTTCCACGGACACACCTCCTGGGAGGTGTGGCGCTATACCCATTTTGTGATTCCGCTCAGCACAGGTCGGCTAACCCACAATAAGTCATGGAATAGCGCGCCAGATGTGAACTCCGGCCCTGCGGTGCCGACCCCCAGCACGGTCGGTTCGGCGTTGCGGCTCCCGTCGGTATCCTGAGCGGAAGTCGCAGCAGGATCCTAAGGTGGACACTTGGTTGAAGGTGGCACCCAGTGCTATACTTCCGGTGTGCTCCAGAATCCTCGAGACCACCGCGCGTTCAAGACCAAGGCGTTTGCGCGCTTAGCCAAGAAGGCTGGCATCGACGACGGCGCGCTGTGCAAAGCCATGGCGCAGGTGCAGCAAGGGCAGGCTGAGGACCTTGGCGGCGGCGTCTGGAAGAAGCGGCTGAATGACAACAAAGACCGATCCATCATCGTCGCGAAAGGCGCGCGCTACTGGATCTACGCCGACCTGTTCGCGAAACAGGACAAGGTCACCATCGACGATGCGGAGCTTGCCGTGTTCCGAAAGCTCGCCGGTGCGTACGCGGCTGTGACGGACGCGCAGCTGGGGCGGCTGCTCGAGACTAAATCCTTGGTGGAGATCTGCCATGAGTAGTACCCGGAAGTACAAGAGCGACACCTTGGCGGCAATCCACGACGCCGCGAGCGATCTGTTCGCGGTCGGCGCCATCACCAAGACCACGATGCGCGAGTTCGATGCCACCTGCATTTCAGCGCCACCCCCGCTTGCTCCGGCGGAGATCAAGCGGCTGCGGGAGCACCTCCACATCAGCCAACCGGTGTTCGCGCGATACCTGAACACCACCGAAAGCACCGTGGCCAAGTGGGAGTCAGGCGCGAAACGCCCGAGTGGGATGGCGCTCAAACTCCTTCACGTCGCGCGAAAGAACGGGCTGGCGGCCTTGGTCTGATATGCGAGACCCACGCGGTCAAACGCTGGAGAGGACGCTGATGAAAACGCGCGCCGTCATCATGCGTTAGTGGGTCTGGCGGGCACGTCGTCTGGCGTCAGCGGCACTGACGTGGCGGCCCTCGTCGCGGCCGCGCTGGCGAGCGCCCGCGCCGCGTGTTCACGCACCACCTCCTGCTCTTGCAACTGCGTGGACTGGAGCGCCGCGAGATCATCCGCGGTGCCGACGTTGCCGAGCACCACGCACGCGTTGCGCTGGAGCATCCACAGCTTGGCGCGCTTCATCGCCGAGCCTTTGAACGCCGCCGCGTACTCCGCCTGATCCATCGCCAAGATCTCCCGCGCCAACGTCCGCGCGTCCTTGTCGACAAAAATCGCGCGTGCCGCAAACGGCGACCTCGCCGGTAACTCCTGCGAAAACTTCACGTTCCACGGACACACCTCCTGGCACACGTCGCACCCATAAATCATCCCGCCCATCGGCTCCCGTAACGCCTCGTCGATCGCCCCGCGCAGTTCGATCGTGAGATAACTGATACACTTCGTCGCATCCAGCACGCGTGGCCCCACGAACGCCTGCGTCGGACAGGCGTCGAGGCAGCGCGTGCAACTCCCGCAGCGGTCGGCCTCGAACGGGTCGTCCACCGCGAGCACCACGTCCGCGTCGACCTCCACGAACAGCGACGACAAGAAGAAGAACGAGCCGATCGTAGGGTTGATCAGCATCGTATTCTTGCCGAACCACCCCAGACCCGCGCGCTGCGCAAGGTCGCGCTCCAGCACCGGTCCGCTGTCCACGTACGGCCGCGCGTTGATCGAGCGCCCAAGTGCCGACTCCAGCCAGTGGTGCAGCGCGCGCGTGCGCTCGCGCAGGAAGTCGTGGTAATCGTCGCCGCGCGCGTAGCGCGCCACCGGTCCGCTCGGTTCGTGGCCGCCGTACTGCGTGGCCAGCACGATCGCGTGGGTGGCCCCGGCGTGTGGACGGCGGCTGTCGCGTCGCAACTCGGCACCGTCGCCGGCGAGATATCCCATCTCGCCCGCGTACCCGGCCTCAAGCCAGGCGTCGAACCGGGCTCGCGTGGCCGGAGGCCCCAAAGTGGTGATCCCTACCAAGTCGAAGCCCAAACCGAATGCCTGCGCTTTGATGCGCCGCGCGAGATCCGCCGCGCCGCCGTCGCTCACTACGGGCGCACTACGGCTGGCGTCCGACCCAGCGGGCGAAGGCGATCACGTCGTCGGCCGGCGGTATCGCGTCTTCCTGTCCGTAGGCCGTGTACATGCGCCACTTCACGTAACTGGTGGCCGGCAGCGGCAGGAACGGGAACCGGCGAAACCAATGCCGGTGCCGAAACCGCCACGCGACCCGAAGCAAGTCGATGGCCAGGAACGGGTTGGCGATCGCGCGCAGCGAGAGGATCAGGGTGAGCCGGAGCCAAGGCATATCCGCAATATAGTCAAGCAGATCGTCCCTGCGGTCGACATTCACACAAGACGCCGACTCCGGTGCCACGCCTGCTGGATTCCGCTCCTTCCGCTTCGCACCGTCATGTCGCACTCCCACCCCAGCCAGCCCGCCGTTAGCCAGCCGCCGCGCCAGCGCCCATGGTGGGTGGACACGCTCCTGCTGGTCGGCTGTATCGCGATCGCTGAACTCTGCCTGCATCACGCGATCGAGCTGGCCGATCTCGATGTGACCGAGTGGACACGGAGCCTGATCGGTGCCGCCGGACTGGCGTTGCTCATCGGTCCGCTGTACGCGTGGATGATGTATCGGCGTCACGTCGATGCCCGCATGTCTCTCGACCGTTTCAGTCGCTCCGGGCGCGCGCCGAACAGCCCGCACGCGCGCGTGCGCGTGGCCGTGCTTGGCTCCATGGGGGTCATCGCGGCGCTGCTCACGGCCTCGCTGTGGGGGCAAATCTCGGCTACGGCCCGCCTCGCAAAGAACGCCGAGCTCACCAATGTTGCCGGGCGACAACGTTCGCTGTCGCAACGTATTGCGCGCTTTGCAGGAGGAGCCATCGGCAATCCGGACGATGCCGATTCGCTACGCGTCGCAACCGCGAGGCTGCAAACCTACGCGCTACGGCTCGACACGCTCACGGCGGCGTTCGAGGTGGCCGCCTTCGCCGCCGCCAGGAACGCGCGCGATGCCATCGCGGCCGCCGCGACGCCGCGCAATGCGGTGGTCGCCGCGACGGTGCATATGCTCGCCATGCCCGCCGGCGGTGAATCGCGACGGGCGGCGGCCGCCGACGTGGTACGGCGTGCCGACGCGCTAATGGTCGTCGCGGAAGCCACCGTCGGCGCGCTGCAGGCGTACACCGAGGAGAAGGTCCGACGCAGTGTACGGTCGTCGTGGACGCTCGCGCTGCTCATGCAGCTCGTGATCGGTATTATCGCGCTGCTCGTGATCGAGCCGGTGATCCGCCTGCTCAAGCAGCAGCACCAGATTGCATCGGCCCGTAGCATCGAGTTCCGTCGGCTGGCGATGGTCGCCGAACGCACCAGCAATGCCGTCGTGATCACCGATGCCGAGCGGTGCATCACGTGGGTGAACAATGGGTTTACCCGGTTGACCGGCTTTGCGCTCGACGAGGCGGTCGGTCGCAGTCCGGGCGAGCTCCTGCAGAACGCCAATACCGACCCTGCTACGGTGCGCCTGTTGCACGACGCCCTGACCGAGGGCAGGGCGGCGCGCTGCGAAATTCTGAACTGCGCCAAAGATGGCAGCGAATACTGGCTCGACCTTGCGATCGAGCCACTTCATGAGCGTGGCGTGCTGACCGGTTACATCTCGATCGAAAGTGACATCACGGAGCAGGTACACACACGGGTCGCGCTCGAGGCGCAGCGTGTGCGTGCGGAAAGCGCGCTCGCTGCACTACAGCGCACCTCCGGCATGCTCGAGGAAGCGCAGGCCGTCGCCAGCCTCGGCAGCTGGTCATATGACATGGCGTCGAATCACGTCGAATGGTCGCGAGAGCTTTTTCGGCTGTACGGTCGCAATCCGAACGACGGGGCGCCGAGCTACGAGGACATGCTCACGGACCTGGTCGAGGCTGACGCCGCGCGACTCCAAGAGGCGGTGCAGCACACGGCGATCACCGGCACGCCATACTCGCTGGTGATGCAGACCGCGCGCGGTGCGAACGGCGTACGGTATGTGCGCGGCGAGGGCCGTGCGCGCCACGAGGCGTCGGGGAACGTATCCGGCCTGTTCGGTACGGTCATGGACGTGACCGCTGCCATCGAGCGTGAGGAGGCGTTGCGGCTGGCGCAGGAGCGCGCCGAGGCGGCGAGTCAGAGCAAGAGCGAGTTCCTGGCCAATATGAGTCACGAAATCCGCACACCGCTCTCGGCGATCCTGGGCTACACTGATCTGCTGCGCGACGAAGCCATTCGGCAGGGCGCGTCCGATGAACAGTTGCAGTCGATGAGCACGATCCGTCGCGCCGGCGAACATCTGCTCACGGTCCTCAACGACATTCTCGACATCTCGAAAATCGAAGCCGGCCGGATGGCGATCGAGCGCGTGGAGACCGATCTGCCGCGTGTGCTTTTCGACGTGGACAGCTTGATGCGCTCGCGTGCCGCCCAGAAGGGTGTGCTGTTGCAGACGCGATTACTGACGCCCATTCCGGATCGGGTACTCTCCGATCCGACCCGCCTGCGACAGATCCTCATGAATCTGGTCGGCAATGCTGCCAAGTTCACGTCAACGGGACAGATCGATATTCAGGTGGACGTGAGTACGCTCGACGGTGCGCCGTCCGTGCGCATCGCCGTGGTCGATACCGGCCCCGGCATGTCGGCCGAACAGGCCACGAGTCTCTTTCAGCCGTTCGTGCAGGCGGATACATCGGTCACGCGCAAGCACGGCGGCACCGGGCTCGGTCTCACGATCTGTCGTCGGCTGGCCGGTCTGATGGGTGGGGACGTGCAACTGGTGAAGACGGCGCCCGGCGAAGGCTCCACATTCACCGTCACGCTCCCGCTCCATGCGGTCGAGGGAGCGCAGAATATCGAGGATCTGCACGCCTGTATCGCTTCGCCGTCGTCGTCCAAAGCAACGGGCGCGTCTGCGATCGAACTCCGCGGTCGCATCCTGCTTGCGGAAGACGGCGAAGACAATCAGCGCTTGATCTCGCATCATCTTCGCAAGGCCGGCGCCGAGGTGGTCGTCGCCGAGCATGGGCGTCGGGCGCTCGAGTTGATTTCGGCCGCCGATGCGGCCGGTCAGCCGTTCAGTCTCCTGGTATCCGACATGCAGATGCCCGAGATGGACGGGTACACGTTGGCGCGGACGCTGCGAGCACAGCACAACGCGCTCCCCATCATTGCGCTCACCGCGCATGCCATGGCGGACGACCGCCAGAAGTGTCTCGATGCCGGGTGCAACGACTACGCCAGCAAGCCGATCGATCGCGCCCTGCTGATCGCGACCTGTGCCCGCTGGATGCAGACGCCCAACCACGACGAGTCTTATGGGCAGTCGATCGAACTCTTTCCTCAACCCGTGTTGTACAGCGAGTTGCGCGATGATCCCGACCTAGCCGAACTGGTCGACGCTTTTGTCGCGGGACTGCCGGGCAAGGTCGAGCGTATCGAGCACGCGTTCAGCACCGGCGGAACGATCGATCTCGCCCGTCTGGCGCACCAGCTCAAAGGCGCCGCCGGTGGATACGGATATCCGTCGATCAGTAATGCCGCGCGCCTTGTGGAGCAGCACGCGCGGGCGCGCGAGACCGCAGACGGAACCTTCGACCCCGGCGTTGATCTGTCGGACGCGGTCGCGCTGCTGCTCGCTCAATGCCGCCTGGCGATCCGGACGCTGGAGCATGCCGCATGAACGACAGGCACTCCGATCGCCAAACGCGTCCTGAGCGGGAGCTCATTGCCGACGCGCGTATTCTCGTCATCGATGATGACGCGGACATTCAAGCATTAATCGTCGCCATGCTGCGACCACTGCAGGCGACGATCGTCGGGGCGGCCACCGGCGCCGAGGGACTCGCCGCCGCGCGCGGCACGGTCCCGGACGTGATCCTGCTCGACTACGAGCTGCCGGACGGCAATGGTGTCGATATCCTGCATCTGCTGCAAGGCGAACCGGCGCTGGCCGGCATCCCGGTGATCGTGGTCACGGGCAGCGAGAGTCGGCAGGTGCTTACGGCCTGCTTCGCCGCCGGTGCGGCCGACTATATCCGCAAACCCTTTTTCGGTGCAGAGCTTCGCGCCCGCGTCTGCTCGGTGATCGAGCGGCAGCGCATGCTCGTGCAGCTGGGGCGCGCCGCGCACATCGATACGCTCACCGGACTGCCCAATCGCGCGCTGTTACATGCCCGGCTGCAAGCCGCGATCGAACGCACGTCGCTGGAGTCCAGCTACGCCTTCGCGGTGATGTTCATCGACTTCGATCGCTTCAAGATCATCAACGATAGTCTCGGGCACGATGTCGGTGACCTGCTGCTTTCCGAGATTGCGTCGAGGCTATGGCTGAATCTGCGCGTGAACGATTGTATCACACGCGATACGATCGGGTCTACCGTGGCGCGACTGGGCGGTGACGAGTTCGTGATCGTGCTCGACGATGTGGCGTCGGCCGAGCTGGCGGGATCGGTAGCCGATCGTTTGCTTGCCGTGCTCGAGCAGCCGTACTTTCTGAATTCGCATACGGTGCGATCGAGCGCGAGCATCGGCATCGTGCACAGCAGCGCCGGGTATACGCAGGCCGACGACATGCTGCGTGACGCCGACGTCGCCATGTACGAAGCCAAGCGTCGTGGGAAAGCGTGCCATGCGCTGTTCACCACGAGCATGCGCGATGCCGTACAGCACCGTCTCGATATCGAGACCTCGTTGCGCGACGCTATTGCGCATCAGGACCTGTACCTCGTGTATCAGCCGATCATCTCGTTGGAAGACCGTTCGCTCGAGAGCGTCGAGGCGCTCGTGCGCTGGCGCCATCCCGTGCACGGTATGATCCCGCCGTCGGAGTTCATTCCGATTGCGGAAGAGACGCGCCTCATTCTGCCACTCTCCGATCAGGTGCTCCGCGAAGCGTGTCGGCAGTTCATGGTGTGGCAGCGTGAATCCCCACAGTTCGCGCCGTTATACATCAGTGTGAATCTGTCGCGAGTCCAGCTGGCTGATCCCGATCTCGTGGCCCGCACCATGGGCATCCTGCGCGAAACGGGGATCGCGCCGCATCAGGTGCAGCTCGAGGTCACGGAAAACCAGCTCATGCAGCATCGCGTCATGGCGGGCGAGCTGCTCGCCGCGTTCAAGACAGAAGGGTTCCGTTTGGCCATGGATGACTTCGGCTCTGGCTATTCCTCGCTCTCGTGCCTGCAGGAGTATCCGTTCGACGTACTCAAGGTGGACCGGGCGCTCACCGAGAATGTGAGCCGCGGACGAGGCTACACGGCGCTGCTCCATGCGGTGATCACGCTGGCGGAGAACCTCGGCCTGCAGGTAGTGGCCGAAGGCATCGAGACGATCGAGCAGCTCGTGCTATTGCAGTCGATGGGCTGTCCGTCGGGGCAGGGCTATTACCTGGCCCGGCCGATGGAGCCGTCACAGCTCGAAGGGTGGTGGTCCACATTCTCACGTGAGCAGTTCGAGGCTGCATGACCACGGTGACCATCAACGAGCACATCGTAGCGAGCGCGCTGAAGCGAGTGACGACGGTCGCGACACTCCCCGCGAGCGCCATGCGCATCATGAAGATCGCCGAAGATCCGACGTCGACCGAAGACGAGTTGCTCGCAGTCCTCGAGAGTGACCCGCCGCTCGCCGCACGCGTGTTGAAAGTGGTGAACTCCGCGTTTTACGGTCGGCCGCGCCATGTCGCCTCCGCGTCCGCTGCCATGCGTCTGCTGGGTGTGAATGCGATCCGCAACGTCGCGCTGGCGGCGAGCCTGAATCGTCTGTTTCGCGGTGGCCGCACGGTGCCCGGTTTCAACGCCGGCGAACTGTGGACGCATTCGGTGGCGGTCGGTTCGGCCGCGCGTCGCCTCGCTGAAAGGTGTCGCGGCATCCCGCCCGAGGAAGCGATGCTGGCGGGATTGCTGCACGACATCGGCCTGCTGGTGGAGATTCAGGCCTCGATCACGGAGTTCTCCTCGCTGATCGCGGCCACGTCGCAGAACGTGTCGCTGTCATTCGCCGACGCCGAGACGCAGTGGCTGGGCGCCACCCACGAGGAGTTCGGCAAGGCCCTGTGCGAGCAATGGCGCTTCCCCGACGCGCTCGCCAAGGCGTGCGGACATCACCACGATCCGTTGGCGCTGGCGACGGAGGACCAGCGATTACCAGCGATCATTCACGTGGCCGATGTCCTGGCCGGACGCGCGGGCGGTGGTTTCACGCGCAGCGTAGGGCGTGACGTACCACGCGACGGCGTGTGTGAACTGCTGGGGTTGAGCGCGTTTGACCTCGCTGAGATCGAAGCACAACTGGGCAGCGATATGAAGCAGACATTGGGACTGCTCGCGGCATAGGCGCGGGTCATTAGCTTTCGCCGGTCCTCAACCCACGATCGCGATGACCCTCGACGAGTATCAGGAACTCGCCGCCCGCACGCTCGGGCGCGACCGCACCCACGAACAGCAACTGGCCAACGCCGCCCTCGGCCTCACCGGTGAAGCCGGCGAAGTGGCTGAAGTCATCAAGAAGCATCTGTTTCACGCCACGCCACTCGACCAGGACGCGCTCGCGAAAGAGTTGGGTGACTGTCTCTGGTACATCGGCGCGTTCGCCACCGTGCTGGGGCTCAGCCTGGACGACATCGCGCAGCGCAACATCGACAAGTTACGCCAGCGTTATCCCGAAGGCTTCGACACCGAGCGCAGTCGCAACCGCACTGAATAGTCGCGGCAGGCACCGTGTGCAGCGACGGTCAGTCAGCGCAAGAACGACCGGCCGTCGAACGGTACGTCGCATGTCACACGCAGCAGATCCAGGGCGCTGGGCACCACGTCGGTGGTGCGCTGCGGAGCACACGTGACGGGGCCGTCGAGCAGCAGCGGGACCAGCATCTGCTCGCGCAGCAGCGCCCCATGTGTGGACACGTGTGGCGTGGGTTCGTATCGCGCCCGCAGGTCCCAGCCGCTGGCCGCCGAGACCACGATGTCACCCGCTCTCGGGGAGGGCACCAACGTGGAAAGTTGCACGAGTGCATCCGCATACGGTGAGTCGCTGCCGGCGAGCCACGCGTCTGTGGCGTCCAGATCAGACAGCGCTCCGCCAAGCCGCAGCGGGTCGCCGTTCAGCGGCTCATAGCTCCAGCGTGCGTCGTGCCCCTCGTGCGACCGCACGATGTCGGCCACACCGTGGTCTCGGTGAAAAACGCGCACCGTGCTCGCCGCCATTGCCACCGCGAGCAGACCGGTGGATGGCCGCTGAAGCATCGCCTCGAGTGTCGATTGCCAACGCGAGCTCAGCGAGGGCCACCATGCACGTGAGGTACGCGCGGGATCGAGATACAGATGCCCCATCGCGTTACCGCCCACCATGAGCGCCACATCGGCGCCGCGCGTACCAAGCTTCGGATGAGCCAGCACCTTGTGGCCACGCGAGGACAACCAGCCGTGCAGATCCTCGTGCTCGGTCACGGGGGAATGGCCATGATCACCCACGACCCAAGTGCGGAAGCCGTCAGCCCAGCCGTCGGCGGCGGCAATAGCCTGCGCTCTCGCGATCGCCGTATCGACATCCTGGATGGCGGTACGCACGACCGTGGAATCGCCACCGAACGCATGCGCCAGTTTGTCCGGACTGAGGATGCCCAGCATGGACAGCGTCGGACGCGCACGCGTGAAACGACGGAAAAACTCGTTGACGGCGGCCTGCTCCACCCGTCGCCAGGCGCGCGCGTCGCCGCGAAAGTGTGCCCATCCGGCGCGCAGCGACCAACCGATGCCGCGTCCCACATGACCATGCGTCGCGCCGCGCGCAATCATCATCATTCCAGCCAGGGAGGGCTGTACGAGATCGTACAGCGTTGGGCAGCGCGGATCGAGATCGCCGTCGACGTGCCAGATGTCGATGCCGGAGTAACTGCGTGCCTGCGCATAAGAATACGGTAGCGAGCGCGCTCGATCGAACCAGCGAAGACCGGGCATGCCGACCGACGCCGGATGTCTTCCCATGACGAACGGCGCGTACGCGGGACCGGTCACGGACGGGAAGGACGAGCTGATAATATGCAGCCCTCCCTTTTCGCGAAGACGCGCCATCGCCGGGAGATTGCCACGCTCCAATTCCTCGCCGAGCACGTCCGGCCGAACACCGTCGGCTACGACAATAAGCAGTCGCGTCGTCACCGTAGTATCATCAGACATCAGTCCTGCCAACTTCCACGTGCTCCTTATGGCAAAATCGCGTCAAACACAACCTCGTACAGTAACCGGCAAGAAGGCCTCTGCCGTCACACGGGCAAAAGCCGAGCAGGAATCGCGCGACGGCTTGATGGAACGTACCGAGGAAGGCCACCGAAAGGCTGGCCGCGAGCCAAGTAGCGAAGTCCCGCTGGTGTCCAGTGGGGCGCGGGCGGTACGACGCCAGGAGCGGCGGCTGATCGATCAAGACATCCGTGATCGACCAATGCTCACGGAAGATGAGAAGTTGCTGCAAAGTCCCAAAGACGACATGGGAGCCTTCACGCGCTCGGATCCGTGGCGCGTCATGCGCATTACCTCCGAGTTCGTGGAGGGGTTCGATGCGCTCTCCGAGATTCACAAAGGCGTGACCATTTTCGGATCGGCGCGGACCGGGCCGGATGATCCGCAGTACGTCGCAGCGCAGGAGACCGCACGATTGCTGGCCGTGCAGGGGTTCTCGATCATCACGGGCGCCGGACCCGGTATCATGGAGGCCGCCAACAAGGGCGCCAAACAGGGCGGCGGTCACTCCGTGGGGTGCAACATCGAATTGCCCTTCGAACAGGGGGCCAATCCGTATGTCGATACGCTGGTGAACTTTCGTTACTTCTTCGTGCGGAAGACGATGTTCATCAAGTATTCGAACGCGTTCATCATTTTCCCCGGTGGCTTCGGCACACTGGATGAACTGTTCGAAGCGCTCACGCTGATTCAGACTGGCAAGATCTATCAGTTTCCGGTCATCCTGTTCGGTCGGCACTATTGGGCCGGACTCGTCCGGTGGATCACGTCGCGCTTGGTCGGGGAAGGCAAAATCTCGCCCGGCGACCTCGATCTGCTGTTGCTCACCGACGATCCCGCCGAGGCCGCCCAAGCTGTCATTGACGCCCACGAGGCACAGACTGCGGCACAAAGCGGATAGAAAGAATCCCGATTGACTTTATCGGGTTTGATGTGTTAGGCTGAGTTCACACTTCATGAGAAGCGTTCTCAACCAATATATCATGCCCCTCGTTCTTCTGCTGGCCGCTGTTGTTGCCACCGCTCCGTTTCTGCAGGACACCTCCGTCGCCCGGCGTGCGAAAGCGGACTCGGCCTTAACAGACTCCACCAACGCGCAGGCGCTGTCGGTAGTCCGGGTCTCCGCCGAGCGTGCCTCTCGTACGCAGTATCGGGTTTCACGGACGCGGTCCTCCACCCGCACGCTCACCCCGCTTCGCGACGTGCCGCAGTCGATCACGGTGCTCGGTCCGCAAGTCATGCGCGACCTCGGCCTGCAAACGATGGCCCGCGCCATGGAGTACGTCCCGGGCGTCACCATGGGGCAAGGCGAAGGGCACCGCGACGCCCCCACGATCCGTGGACAGAGCACGACCGCCGATTTCTTCGTGGACGGCGT
>NZ_JBDNFF010000261.1:0-2276 GCF_041689975.1 Gemmatimonas sp. | reverse complement strand
TCAGAAGGGCAGATCGTCGTCCTCGTCTTCCAGCGCGCCCGGAAAGTCTCCGAACTCTTCCTTCCCAGCCGACGGTGCCGCTGCCGTCTTCGGACGCGACGGAGGCGCCGCGCGACGCGGCGCGCTCTCCATGTCCTCGCCACTGCCGCCGGCCCGACCGCCGAGGAGCATCAGCTCCTTGACCTTGATCTCGGTGGTGTAGCGGGTCTGACCGTCCTTGTCCTGCCACTGGCGATACTCGATCTCTCCTTCGACATAAATCTTCTCACCTTTCTTCACGTACTTCTCCACGACGTCGGCCAGCCCCGAGCCACGCGCGCTGTTCCAGACGACGCAGCGATGCCACTCCGTCTTTTCCTGCTTCGCGCCGGTCTGATCCGTCCAGTTGCGGCTCGTGGCAAGCGAGAACTGCGCGACGCGCGTTCCACTGCCGACCGCGCGGATTTCGGGATCTGATCCGACGTTGCCAATCAAAACGGCCTTGTTCAGGCTACGACTCATGGTGCCTCCTCGAAGTACAGTGGTAATGGGTGTCGGATAAGCTAGGAGGGTCCTCTGACCAAACCAAACCCGAACGTTGCGCGCAGGGCTATTCGAACGCCGTCGCGTCGCGTCGCAGGACAAGGGCATCCTCGACGGGATGCCGGTAGTACGCACGGCGACGTCCCACGGCCACGAATCCACGGGACGAGTAGAGGGCGCGAGCAGCAGTGTTCGACTCGCGGACCTCCAGAAACATGGCGACAACCCCGTCCGCCGTGCCGGCGGCGATCGCGTCGTCGAGTAGCTGCGCGCCCACGCCTTGTCGGCGCACCCCCGGCGCCGTGGCGATATTCGCGATCTCGGCCTCGTCAACGGCGCGCAGCATGATGCAGTACCCGACAATGCCCCCCGACTCGTCGACGGCGGTCGCCATCCGCGAGAACGGGTGCAGCAGCAGCTCGTGGAATGACCTTGCCGGCCACGGGTCGCTGAACGCGAGTGCTTCGATCGTTGCCATCGCTGGCACGTCGTCGGCAGACGTCGGCCGGATGGCGATGACTGGTGTGCTCATACCGCGCCGAGGGAGGGCAGCGGCGCTCCGTGCGATGCTTCCCACTTCACTTGCGCCTCCGCCAAGCGCCCATACTGCGGTTCCCAACTGTCCAGTGGAACGGCGTCGGACCACGCGGCCGGCGCAACGTGCACAAGGTGCGCCGCCGACGGCGTCACGACGCGCATCTCGAGGCCCGGCGTCAGCGAGGCGAGCACCGCCAGGCGAGGACGTCCCGAAGCATGCGTAGCCAGCTGCTCGATCGTCATGCGCTGGAGCGCAGACTGCGCCTGCACGCTGCCGTCTGCACCGAACATGACGTCCAGCACGTAGCGTTCCCCTCGCAGCGCGTCCCCATGCACAACGGCGGGCCCGGCCGGGAGTGCCTCGATGGCGTCCGCCGCAGACAGCAGGAGCGACGACACGGCGAACAGTGGCACCGAAGCCCCGTAGGCCAGCCCTTTCGCCAACGACGCGGCAATCCGCAACGACGTGAAACTCCCCGGCCCTGCCCCACACACGACGCCGCTGAGCTGCCGTGCCGTCGCGCCGACATCGGCCAGCAGCGCCTGCACGGCCGGGAACAGCTGATCCTCTCGCCCGGCGCCCATCGCCACGGCTCGTACTGCCACGATCACCCCGTCGGCGATCAGCGCGACCGAGCCGGCCGTCGTCGAGGCTTCGAGCACAAGCAGTAGCGCCAGCGGGGACGCGCCGGTTTCATGAGCAAATACGAGTGCGGACATACACAGAGTCTAGCGCGCCCAGCGAACGTTCCCCAGCCCTTGATTGGCACTCGTTCCGGGGCAATCGCGACCCCACGCGCCGTCACCGCATACCAGCGCTACGCCACGCTCGCGATCCGGACGAACTTCGCGAGCTCCTGACGGAGCTGCGGGAACGGATCGTCGCGTCCCTCGGCGAGCACCATAAACATGCCGCGCTCGACGAGCGCCGCTGCCGCGTCGGCCACGTGGCTGTCGAACGCGTTCACGCGCTCGAGGATCTCCCACGTCCAGCGTGGATGCTTCCGGAACTCGCCGAACTCTTCGTCGGTGAGTTTGGCCCGGTTGTCCAGAATTTGATTCGAGACTCCGAGCTTGCCGATGTCGTGGAGCAGACCGGCGCGGAGGATGTCCCGGTACATGTCGGCATCGGCCCCCATCGACGTCGCGATTCCGACCGCATAGCGCGCCACATTCGTCGAATGCAGCGGGATGTCACCAAGCTCGAGCGCCAGTGC
>NZ_JBDNFF010000260.1:0-5845 GCF_041689975.1 Gemmatimonas sp. | reverse complement strand
CTTTTAAAAGTGTCGACCGTCCCGGCGTTGCCGTCTGACAATTCCGTGTCGCGAATACGGCGAAGAAGAGTTTGACGAGCAGCGACTCCCGCCATGGTACGGGCGGGGCGGGGATCGCGAGCAACGTGTCTGGCGCAGACAAGCCATGCCCCGTCAACCGGCGCATTCTGCGATCGGGTCGCGTGCCGCACAAAGGCGTCGACGTAGCGCGTCACTTTGTAGTCACGCATGGGTTGGATCGACAGGAAGCCACGGATAACGTGGCGAAGAGGCATGACTGGGGGGCGAGGTAAAGGTCGGAATCTGGTGCTAGCGAAATGCGATACAGGATTGTGAGTATATGCGAGTTATCATATATTTGCGCTATGCTCACGAATCCTCGCGGTTTGTCCTGACCGCGTCTGGCGCTGTTTTGCTTTCAGGAGTCGCATGCCGTGGCCCGCGCGTCGACGTCACGCGCCCGACCATGAGGGTCGACGACGGGGTCGCACTCGCCGCAGATGTGATACTGCCAGGTGAGCGTCCCGCGGGACGCATTTCGACGGTCCTCATCCAAACGCGCTACTGGCGCAGTTTTCGAATGCGTGGCGGCGGCGGACCGAGCATTCCGCAGGGACCTCGTGAGCCGATTGCGGCTCGACTGGTCGAAGCGGGCTACGCGGTGGTGATCGTCGACGTTCGCGGAACGGGCGCGTCCAACGGTGTGTGGCGATGGCCGTGGTCGGCCGATGAGGTTCGCGATATGGGGCCCGTGATCGACTGGATCGTCGCACAACCGTGGTCCAACGGCGCGGTCGGAGCAACCGGCGTCTCGTACGAAGGCACGACGGCGTTACTCGCGGCGGCTACGGGCCGACCGGCACTGAAAGCCGTGCTCGCACGTCAGATCGAATGGCAGTTGGCCGACGAAACACTCGCACCGGGCGGCGTGCGCAACGCCCTCTTTGCCGATACGTGGGGACGCGCGGTGGACGATCTCGATCATGGGAAATATCCAGCAATATTTCCCAGGATGGCGAGCTGGCTCGTGACGGGAGTCGGTCGCCGCGATGACGATTTGGAAGGGCTTGCGCAGCGCGAGCGAGAGCAGGCGCGCCCGTCGTCCGACGTCGCGCAGCGTGCGCACGCAGTGACACGGGGGTCAGATCCTTTTGGTGTCGATGCGCCCGCGACCGACTCGCTCGGACCAGCGGGACACATGGCGGCGCTGGCGAACACGCGTACAGTGGTCGGCCTTTGGGAAAGCTGATGGGACGGCGTGACCGCCGACGCCGTGTTTCGTGCGCAGGAGGCGATGCCGATCGCAGAGGCGCGCATCGGACCGTGGAACCATGAAGGCGACCAGCACGCCAGCCCGCTGAAACATGGCACCGCGGAGCCGGGCACTGTCGATCTGAACGCTGTGGTCGCGTTCTTCGACCGGCACCTGCGCACAGACTCGCCGCCATCTGATAGCTCACGCAGGGTGCAATGGTACGTCGCGGGGGCGGAGCGATGGCGTGCGGCATCACGCTGGCCGCGCACCACCATGCGCGCGTGGTCTGTTCTGCTGGTTGGCGCGATGGCCGGCGCGGACACGCTGCAGCAATGGAGCACGGCGGACCGCGCGACGACCGGCAAGAACAATCGATGGACCACAGGACTTGCACGACCGGTCGATATCACCGAACGCGCCAAGGCACGCGGCATTCACTCGTTTCAGCTGCCAGTACTCACCGACACGCTTTCAGTATTTGGTGCTGGCGTGTTTAGCTGTACGTTGGCTGCCGATCAGCCGGCGGCCACGCTGCATGTGTACGTCGAGTCGGTGGACCCGGCAGGCCACGTGCGCCTGCTCACGGAGGGAATGCTGACCGTGGTACGCAGCGCGGAGCCGGTCGTGTCCGTGCGTATTCGCCCCGTGGCGTTCATGTTGCCGATCGGTTGGCGTATCCGAATGTCATTGGCGAGCGAAGATGCACCAACCTTCGAGCGCGTACCGCAAACCGGTGCGGTGGTGTGGACCATCGACCCGCGTTCGTGCACGCTGACGTTGCCCATTGAAGAAGGCGTACGCTGGTGCCGGCGGTCAGCCGCCGTACCAAAGGCAGCGCAGGAACCGACTAGCGATCGTGAGGCGATGGGCCTGTGCTTCAACGAAAGTGAACAAGGCGGTGCGTTCCGCCGGGCCGAACACGCGGCCGTCGAACACCACCGTGTGTATCCGTCTGCTGTTCCGGATGTCGACCAGTGGATCGGCGTCGAGCAACACCAGGTCGGCGCGCTGGCCTGCCGCGATGTAGCCAACCACACTGTCGACCTGCATGAACCGCGCCGGCACCGTGGTCGCGGCAGCGAGTACTTGTGCGGGAGTGAGCCCGGCGCGCACGAGATACTCGAGCTCCTCGTGCAATGCGAAACCATGCACCACCTCAGGGTCGATCGCGTCGCTGCCAGCGAGGACCACCACGCCGGCGTCGTGTGCGCGCTTCGTGAGCTGCAACGCGGCCGCGTGATACGCTATCAGGTCACGCGCCTCGAGCTCGGGCACAGTGCCGGCTGCACGGATGATCTGCCACGCCATCCGCTGCGGTGCCGGGATGAAGCGAGACGAGTTCATGGACGCCGGTGGCCCTGACGCAAAGAGGGCATCCTGCCCGGTCGATGCGACGTGGGTCGGCACATACGCTGTGCCACGCGCTCGCATCGTCGCCAACAGCGAATCACAATGCGCGCCGTCGAAGACACGCAGCAGCGCCGGCTTCGACGCCGTACGGTCATCGAACGACGCGCGAGCCCGTGAGCACTGTGGCAGCAGTGTCCAGTCATGCTCCACACTGACGAACGCGACCGGGCTGGACGCCAGGTCGACGGTGAAGGGCAAATGGCCACCAACGCGCAGACCCATGGAGTCGGCGACGCGCAGCAGTTCTGTGGCATCGCGCGCCTCGATGGTCGGGTCGAGCTGCAGCTTGATCATGCGCTCGCCGCGTGTCGCGAGCGCTTGCAGGAGGGTGCACAATTCAGCACCGTCTGCCGGTGGTTCCTCGAGATGATACGTGACGACCTCCTGCAGTCGCGGACCGACCATCGTTCCGTTGCCGATGGCGCGCTGCCATGCGCCGGCTGGCGAGACACAGGACAGGCTCGTGCTCCATGAACAAGTGTCGCCCAGGTCCCGCACACTCGTCACGCCATTGGCGATCAGCAGCGGCAGCTGCAGCTGTGGTGCCAGGCGGAGAGTGTGCACATGCGCATCCCACAGGCCGGGGATGAGGAACTTGCCGCGGCCATCGATGCGCCTGCCCGGGAGTGATACCGCTGTGGCGTCCGCCGGTCCGGCGTACACGATGCGATCGTGCTCGATCACGACGGTCTGCCCGGTGGTGGTGCGACCGCCGCTGTCGGGGTTCACGATCGCGACATCGTGAATGATCAGTCGCGACAGCCGCAGCGGGGCAGTCGGAACCGGCGGCGTGGCCAGAGCCAGCAGGTTCACCAGCGCGAAGAGCGCGGCAGCGGTGCCGAGGCACGACAGCACGATGACCCGTACGCGAAGTGAACGTATGCGAAACAGTGTGGCGGAACGCGACGCGTTTACGGCACCCGATACGTGATCCATCAGTGAACCGATCAAGGGGAGTGCTGAACGAGATACGCACTCTACGGAACATGGGCACGGCGCGTTTCGTCAGGATCTAAGATTTGGGCACAGCGGACGAATCTCCGCGACAACAGAAACCGTACAGTCGTGTGGCCGGCGCACCAGTCTATGACATGACTTGACCGCGCAGTCTGTGTGTCTCTCCTGCATCCCGACAAACATGCGTCGATCCATCTTCTGGCTAGCCAGTGCCCTCGCGCTCGCCAGCAGTTCTGCACTCCAAAGCCAGACCCCTGCGCTCGACAGCCTCATCACGCTAAAGATGACGGACGCGAACGTCATGGGCTTGGCAGCCGCAGTCATCGTCGACAAGAAGGTCGTGTGGATGAAGGGCTTTGGGTACGCTGATTGGCAGCGTACTCGCCCGTTTATGCCGAGCACCGTGATGAACGTCGCGTCGATCGCCAAGCCATTCGTTGGCGTGGCGATGATGCGCGCGGTCGCCGCCGGCAAACTTTCATTGGATTCGGACGTCAATCAGTATCTCCCGTTCCGCGTCGTAAATCCGTATCGGCCGGCGGAGCGCATCACGCTGCGCCACCTCGCGACGCATTCGTCGAGCATCACTGATCGGTGGGAGGTCTATCGCCAAACGTATCGGTTCGGCGGGGATCCCACGGAACCACTGGGCGAGTTTCTCGCTGCGTATTTCACTCCCGGCGGCAAGTATTATGCGAAGGACAACTTTCTCGAAGCTAGGCCGGGAGAGCTTCGAGAGTATTCCAACATCGGTGCGGCGCTTGCGGGATACATCGTCGAACGCGCGGTGGGCGCGCCGGTGAACGTGTACACGAAGCGCAACATCTTCACACCGCTAGGCATGACCCATTCCGGATGGTTCATGCGAGAGGTCGACATGATGAACCACTCCACGTTGTTCGTATCACAGAATGGCCAGACTGTCCCCATCCTGCATTACGGGGGCACCACCTATCCCGACGGTGGGCTGCGCACTTCGGTCGAAGACCTGTCGAAGTTCTTCATCGCGATGCTGAATGACGGCGCGTTCGGCGGTGTACGAATTCTCGACGCGCCGTCGGCCGCCGAGATGCGGCGGTTTCAGTTCACGGATGGCAACCGACCGACGAATTTCCCCGCCGAGGACGGCAACTCCGGTCTGTTCTGGCGCACGAAGTTCAATGGTCTTCGTCGTGGTCATGGGGGTAACGATCCCGGCGTCGAGGTGGAGATGCTCACCGACGAGTCGCGACGCGTCGGTGTGATCTACTTCTCCAACACCTCGCTCAGCGGTACGGATCGGAAAGCAACCGGTGACATTTTCAATGCGCTCTGGAAGTACGGAGAGACGCAGCGGAAAAATCCATGAACGGCGTGATCGGACTGGCCGGAATCCTGGCACTGCTACTCGGCATCGGCGCTATACTCGGCCTGGCCGACCGTCGGAATTTTTCGCTGCGGCAGCACGCGAAACTGGCAGGGTAAATTGCTGGCGCTGGCGACGACGCTGGCGATAGCCGCGCATCCCGCCTTTGGATGGCGCAAGGCGGGTTTCACCGTGCGTCAGGCGGTCGGCAGTCTCGAGGCATCGCTACCGGTGCTCGCGCTGTACTGTGCGTTCTTCGTGGCCATTGCCCTCGCCTTTCCTTCCGGCACGCCTACTGCGGAGGAAGCGGCGTTCCAGTTGACCATGCCCGAATTCGAGGAAGAGCCCTTCTATCGCGGCTTGCTCCTCTTGGCACTCGACCGAGCCTTTACGGGGCGGGCGCGGTTCCTGGGCGTTGATTGGAGATGGGGCGCCGTGTTGTCATGCCTGCTGTTCGGCTTGGCGCACGCCTTTGGCTATTCCAGTGGCCGGTTCACGTTCGATGCGATCACCATGGCGCTGACGGCGCTGCCGGCGTTCATGGGCGTCTGGTTGCGTCTGCGCACGGACAGCGTGCTCCTGCCGATCCTGGCCCACAATTTCGGCAACTCCGTGTCGCTGGTCGTGTAGCCATGGCGCGGGCTTCGTGTAACGTTCGAGATCTGGAATCGCCGCGCACCACACCGCATCTTTACCAACGCGTCGCGACTCCAGGCTCCCGATTACTGCGGCGGACCTCAACAGCGATCAATCACCCTTGAGCACGAACGTGAGCTTGAGGGTGACCTTGTACATCGTCGCTTTGCCGTTGGCGACCTCGACACTCTGATCCTGAACCCACGCGCCCTTGATGCCGGTGATGGTTTCCGAAGCTTTTG
>NZ_JBDNFF010000259.1:0-25352 GCF_041689975.1 Gemmatimonas sp. | reverse complement strand
TGGTGCCGACCAGATGCGCGAAATGATCGTCGGGCGGTCCCCACACCCAGCCAAAATCATAGAAGACACGCTGTTGTTCCGAGAGCGTGAGTCCCCAGTGGGTCTCCTCGATGATCTCGCGACCGGCGCCGGCGACGACCAGATGACACCGTGAGCCGGCCAGTCTCGCCAATCCGCGCAGTGTGGCCGCCGGGACATCGCCCACGGTATCCATGGGGTGTCGCTGCCGGAGGTCTTCGAAACGCAGCGTGACATGGAGGGCGACTCCCACCTCACCGCAGGCAAGCGCGAGCTCAGCCAACGCCGAATGCCCCGGTCCGAGGCCCCACTGTGCCGGGTACACCCGCACCGCCGGCGCGCCCGCATTGACCGCGTCGCGCAGCATCTCGGTCCAGCACGGCCAATCGGGGCGTACGATCGGCGTGGGGAGCAGGACGCCGGCAAACGGCTCCACGGCCGCGTAGAGCGCGCGGTTCGAGGGCACGGGATCCCGATGGAAGGCCCCGGGCAGATGGCCGACCCACGCACCGGCAAAGCCTTCGCGGTCGAGCACGCGAACCAGGACCTCTGGATCCGGATGGGGCACGTCGCGGAACGGATAGCTACCGATCCACGCGGTGACGTCGATCGGACGCGGATCGGGCGCCGAAGGTGTCGTCATGTCGGCGTTCCGGACACCACGGAGCGGTTCGCTGCCGTGAGGGCCGCAGTAAAGGCGCCGGCCGGAAAAATGCGTACGGCATTTCGCCAGCACATGTCAGCCAGATCGTCATCTGACGCGCCGGTGTGCGGCAAAGCCCGCAGCTTCGTGAGTGCCGTGCAGAGCGTAAGATCCGCCCCCCACAGCAGCCGACGCGCTCCCACCCAGCGCAGCGCCTCGTCGATCATGCCACGATCGATGCCGCTACCCGACAGGTCCATCACGATGTTCTCGAAATCACGCACGGCAGGGTACGTGTGGGCCCAATCGCCGCCGCCGCCAATATGCGCCAACTGGAAAATGACGTTCGGATGACGCGCCGCCAAGCGAGCCAATTCGATGCCGTCGGACGCGTCCTGATTCGGCCAGTCGCGACGGCGATGCTGCCAGATATGCTGCAACACCGGTACGCCGTGATGCGCAGCGGCGGCGGCGATATCGTCGAGTAGCGCATCGTCGGCGCGACGGCCGGCCGCCAGCTTGATCCCGATCGCACCACGCGCGATACCGCGTTCGATTTCGCTGAGCGCGTGTGCCGTAAAATTCGGATTGACCGCGACCCACGTTTTCACGCGCGGCGATTGTTCCTCGGCGAAGTCGAGCATCCAATCGTTGGCGCGCGTCTGATCGAGCGGCGACGAGAAGTACGTGGGTGAGGTGGCGCCCCATGACCCGAGCACCGACGCGACGTGGCACACGACGCCCATGCGATCGCCGGCATCGAGGCGTGACGCGTTGTACCGCTGCCAATCGCCGCGATTGGACAATGGGGTATGAAAGTGGGCGTGTACGTCTATCAAGCTGGTCATCGTCTCAATCCTCGACGCGTCGTGGACCCGGCAGCAGCGATTGCATGATGCGGGGCATAACATCAGCTACGTGCTCGAGCGCCGCCTCGTCATGCGCGACCGCACCGAACTGGTAGGCACCGCGCTTGAGCAGCAGTCCGTAGCGAGCCGCGACCGCCACGAGCGCGTCCAGCTGATCGGGCGCCTCGGCGAGCAGCCGCCACATGGTGGGTGGCCCCTCGGCTCGTACGCCCACCCACGGTGACTCGGACAGCGCCGTGCCGATGATCTCGAGCAGCATGCCACCGGCAGCGGCCATACGATCGGGGACGTCGGTCCGCTCATGCCATTCGAGCACCGCCTTGGCGGCGGCAAGCCCCGTGCTTTCGGTGGCGGCGGTCGACGAGATCCACGTGTGCGTTGCCGCCTCCATCACACCCGCGCGACCAACAACGGCAGAGAGCGGATAGCCGTTGGCCATCGCTTTGCCGAGTGTTGTGAGGTCGGGTGTCACGCCCGTGAGTTCCTGCACGCCTCCGGTGCGCACGCGAAAAGCAGTCTTCACCTCGTCGAAGATGAGGACCGCGCCCGTACGATCGGCGTGTCGGCGCGCAGCGTCGAGCCACGGCACGCTCGCGATGTCATGCACCAACGGTTCGATGATGATGGCCGCCGGCGGGGCGGCCATTCGTGACATTGCCGCGTCGAGTGCATCAAGGTCGTTGAAGGGCACCGCGGTGACGGCGGCCTGCACCGACGTGGGCACTCCGACGGCGTCGCTGCACCAGTCAAGCCATCCGAAGTACCCGCAGGCAATGACATGTTCGCGACCCGTGAGCGCGCGGGCGATGCGAATCGCAGCGGCATTGGCCTCGGCCCCCGTGCGTAGAAAGCGCACGTACTCGGCCGAGGGGATCACCTGAACGAGTCTTTCAGCAACTTCCACTTCGAGCCGATGCGGCAACGCCGACACATTCCCGCTCGAGGCCGCGGCGACCACCGCGCGTGTCACGGAGGCGTCGGCGTAGCCGATACCGACGGCACCGAGCGCCATGCCACAATCGAGGAAGCGCCGCCCGTCGGGCGACCAGAGATAGCACCCTTCGGCCCGTTCGTAGTGCGTCGGCACGGCGGCATCGAACGCCCGCGACCCATACAGCACATCGGGGCGTCGGCTCCCGGTCGAGCTCCCACCGGGAATCACGTCGGCGGCACGTGAACGCCAATCGTCGTCCGGCACGTCGGCGAACGGAATGCCTCGACTCACGGATCGTCGCGCTCGGATGCTTCGCGAGCGACATCGTGGTTGGCCAACGCGCGCTCGACGGCGAGTCGCGACTCGCGTTCGATCGTGCGCAGCACTTCGATGCTCGCCGTGCGTACGAGCAGCAACTCGCGGGCATCGGGCTCAGCGCGGAACATGAGCCCACGCATGGAGCGCATGATGAGCTCGGGACTGCGCGTCTTGAAATACGCGAGCGCCTCGAGCGCCTTCTCCGCGTCGCGGAACGTGAGTTCGAATTCCGCCATGGTCGGCGCGCCCTTGGCGTGCTTCGGACCGGCGAGTTTCTTTGTGGCGTCGCCAGCCAGAAGATGGCATTCGTACAGCGCCAACAGAGAGGCCTGCGCCACGTTCAACGAGAAGTGTTCAGTGGTCGGGATCGTCGCGACCGCCTGCGCGCGATCGAGCGCGTCGTTGGGGAGGCCGTGATCTTCCCGTCCGAACATGATCGCCACCCGCCCGTGCTGCGCATGGGCGAGCAGCTCGACGGCGGCGGTGCGCGGGGTGTGTCGTGCCCACTTGGCTGCGCGTCGACGTCCGGAATACGCCACCACGTAGCGGCAGTCGATGAGGGCGTCGTCGAGCGTATCGAAGTGCCGAATCCGCGCGACGATATCGCGCGTGTCGTGCGCGATCTGCTCGATGCGATTGAGGTCGTAGGGACACGGACGAACCAGGCGCAGATCAACCGCGCCCATGTTCTTCATCGCGCGCACAACCGCGCCGATGTTGATAGGATCTTGCGATTCGTACAGGACCACCGTGACGGCGGTCATTACAGATTCGGACATCCGGCGGGAATTCGAGGACCGTCGTCCCGACGCGGGCATGACGGAGAGGCGCGAGACGACTGTCTCGCCTTGACGAAGATAGCGGCTTAGTGGTCGGGACGTTGAGGCCTGATGCGAAGCCGAACAGCGTGCGCCGGCGAGTGCCGATCGCCGCGCAGATAGGCGTAGGTACCTGCGGACGGGTGCGCGGCCCGCCGACCACTGAGCACCAGCTGGCCGCGTCGGCGTATCCGGTTGGCCGGGCGCTCGTTGACGACCAGGTCGAAAGTGAGAGTGCCGTCGGCTGCCACCGGAAGATCGGCCAGCTTCCACGTGAAGCGCACACGCCAGCCGCGATCTTCCGCGAGCGCGGTCCACACGGCTTCGGGGAGAGGCCAGTCACCGGGCACCAACTTCGTCATGAGTACGGTGTCGCCCGAAGGCGTGCACAGCGCGGCCTGCCCCCACCGAACGTCGGTGGCGCCCCAGTACCATTGCACACCGTCGGCGTTCACCTGTGCCCGCTCATTGTCGAGCGGGCTGTCCAGACCGTCGGGCGGCACGACCACGCCGGTACTGGCCTCGACCTCGACGACGAGGCTTCCCTCGTCGACGGCGACATGGACGACGGCGGTCGGCCTACCGGCTTCGTTCCACGTCTGCTCGGTACGCAGATAGTGCGCCTCGCCGAGCGTGCTGTTCAGCGGGAGCGATAGGGTTGCGGCGGTAGCGACGACCGCGCCCGTGTGGACGGCGGCCGAATCGGCGATGAGTCCTTCGAGGTCGACGCTGCTGCGAGCGTGGCGGGCCAGCAATTCGATGTGCCATCCATGCGGCGCCGCCCCGTGCACGGCGGTGGTCCCGTCGGTCGTGGTAACGCGCGCCACTGGTGCCTCGCCACCAGCGTCGAGCAGCGCGCCTTGAACCGACGGCGACTCCTCGGACGGCTGCCAATGCCAGACCGACACCAGTCGACCGGTGGGTCCACGAAGCTCGACGGCGTGCCGGATAGTTTCGGCGCACCCGGGCGCACCGGGCGTACGCGCCCGGATCAGCGTGGCGGGTACGTTGGCGGCAAACAGGAGCCGCGCATTGGTGCGATGGCTTGGTGCGCCGTTTGCACTGACCGCAATCGCGTCGATGACCGCCGTTCCATCGATCGGGACCGACTCCACGTGATGCAAAAACTCAAAACCGTCTTCGAGTCCGCCGGCGCCCGATCGCCACGTCGGCGCGCAGGCCGAGGGCGTGGTGCGAAGCGCGTCCCCGCAGACGGGCATCGTGATCGTGATCTCCTGCTCGCTCGTGGTCGTATCTTCGGTCGCATCGCGGTCCCATTCCAACAGGTCGACGCAATAGCTCTCGCACACCACGATCGTTCGCGTGGCGCGAACGCCCTGACCGATCGATGCACACTTCTGAACCCATCCCATCCCACCACGATCTTCGAATGCCAGGAGCGTGGCAGTGGCTGGCGGTTGTGACCCGCCGTTCACGAGTGGTGCGTGATGCGCGAGCGTGCTGCGATACCAGTGCAGCGTGCGTTCCACGTAGCTACCCGTGCCGGGATCCTGCAACCACCGTTCCGGACCGGTTTGCAGCGTGAGCGCGAGCCGATCCGGGTGCCCGTGACCGCTGCCGGAATGTCCACCTTCGAGCGCGACGTACACCCGTCCGTGTTCGCGCCGCAGCACGGCCAGTCCTTGAGACGGGAGCAGCACGCTGGCGGGGGCCCAGTTCGCCGCCTGAACCGGCCTGGCCGACGCCATGAGCACCGACTTCCACGAGAGATCGGCGCGCGAGAGCGCCGACGGGGTTTCGTTCCGCTCGGCATCGGCGGTGGAGCGGGCACGCGCGTCGGAGTGATGCGTCAGCGATCCGTCGTACAAACGCGACAACAGCCCAGCAAGCCGAGGATCGGCGCGATGTGCAAGCCCAAGTTCGCACCACTCGGCGAATCGCCACTGACGAATCGATACCGCGTACTGGGAATCGCGCCGAGACGGGATGGTTTCGTCGGGAAGCAATCCGAGAAACGGTGTGACGAACCCCGCCGCGTAGCGATCGACGACGGGGGCCGGCAGCGACACGCCAGCCGACGCGAGCAGCTGCATGCCGTACCAAAGTCCACGGTGCGCGAAGAGATGATAGTTCTCGCCTTCGTACCATGTGCCGTCGGCCAATAGACCGTGCTCGAGAAGCGCGAGGAACGGTTGGTCTGCCTTTAGTCGACGTTGGAACGCGCGTTCGTCATCAAGGATCCGGAAGGCCGACAGCACAGCAACTTCGTTCCACACTTGCCGGTTGGACGTGCCCTCATGATACGATGCGATGAGTGCGGCGCTGGGCGCGATGAGCTGCGCGCGCAGGCGTGCACCCACTTGGTCGGCGCCCGGCGCCATCGCTGTCTCGAGCAAATCGAGGGCGTGACAGATGTTGACCAGCCAGATGGACTCGAGATAGGTGCTGAAGAATGGCCGTGTGGGCCCGAGCACGTTGTCGCGATTGGGCCACTGGCCGTAGCGATCGGCAAACTCCGAGAGGATACGAACGGCAAGCGCCGCGTGCCTCGGTTCACCGCGCAGCGCGTAGAGCGCGGCGGCGTGAACGGCGCGTTCGGCCGTATACAGTTGGGCACCCATCGCCCACCAGTCGTCGTGCTCGACACCCGTGTAGGCACGATCACAGCGTTCGCAGCGGTGCGCACCCGGTGACCACGGATCGAACTCGAGCAGCACCCCATGCACCGGACAGCGTCCGCCAGCGCGTGTGAGACGCGCCTTCTGATGCGGGATAGGCAGTTCGTGCAAAAAGAGCGGCTCGAGCTCAGCGGCGAGTCCCTGTATGGTGGGGCCGAGCGACGATCCCTCGGCAGTCTCCAGTCGGCGTGCATCGAGATCGAGTGGCAACAGTTTGAGGCGCTTCACGGCGTATCCTTGCGCGTCCACCGTGCGATGGAGACGAGTTCTCCACGCAAATCCATCTGCACGCCATCAAGTTTGCGTGAGCGTCCCTGCACACCGCGCGCGTGAAAGAGCCAGGCTACCGGCATGCCTTCGTCGAGTTCAGCCGCCACGGCTCTCCACGAGCTGACCGCCGACTCCGGGGCGGCACCACCAGCGGCGGCGAGCCGATCGTCGAGTGATGCCATGTGGAAGCCGGTGTAATCGAGCGCACCGCCGCGCTGCGCGGAAGCGAAGAGCGCGGAGAGGTGACCGAGAGCGATGTCACCGGGAATACCGGTGAGCGCGACATCGTACTGCTTCGACGGCGCGCGCACTATTGCGAGAAAGGTGGAAAGCTCCACCACGCGCACTGTGAGCGCGACACCGCGTGCTGCGAGGTCGGCCTGCACCAGTTGCTCGACCGCCAGGTCGCCGCCGCCGACGGTGAGCAGGGTGACTTCCAGTGGCGTGCCGCGGCGCGCTCGACTGCCTCCCGTGCGAGTACGGGTCCAACCGGCGGCGTGGAGCAACGAGTCGGCTTGCCGTGTGTCGTGCTGCGGGGCGTCCGCCGTGGAGAACGGCAACCCCGGGGGAATGGCGCCACTGGCCGGCGTGGCGTAACCCGCCACGGCAGCGCGCACCAGGCGTATACGATCGATCGACAGACTCAACGCCCGACGTACGCGACCGTCGTCGAACGGCGCACGCGTCGTGTTGAACGCAAGCACCGTTGAAAAGAGCGTCGGTGGCGTCATCAACATGAGCGAAGGGTCTTTCGCCACGAGGTGCGCCATGGTGGGCGACACGCCGGCGACGTCGAGTTCTCCGCTCACCAATCCGGCGAACTTCGTGGCCGCCTCGTCGACGACCGCGACCACGATTTGCGCCGCGTTGGGCGGCCCGCCGAGCGCAGTCGGGAAGTCGGCGTTGCGGGCGAAGCGCCATTGTCGTCCCGCGGTGCGCGAGACGAAGCGAAACGGCCCGTTGCCGACCGGCGCCGTCGAAAACGAGTGTGCGCGCCAGCGGGCACGCGGTACGGTGTCAAGGAGATGTTGCGGCACGAGGGGCAGTTCAGCGAGTATGATCGGCAGTGCGCTGCGCGGCTCGCGAAAAACCACACGCACGGTGCTGTCATCGAGTGTGAGGACGCTGTCCATAACCGCCACATCACCGGCCCGCGGAGAGCCCAATAGCGTGTCTCGCGCCGCGGCGATGGTGAAGGCGACGTCTACCGCCGTAGTCGGTGTCCCGTCGTGCCATTTCAGACCCACGAACAGCCTGAACGTGACTGCCCGACGCGTTGGATCCCATTGCCAGGATCGCGCCAGATACGGCACTGGCTGCAGCGCGCTGTCGAGCTTCACGAGCGTGACGAACAGGGCGTGCCGTTGCAGCTGCCGTGAAAGCGGGTGCACCGTAACCAGCGGATTGCCGGACTCGAGATCTGCTCCCGACGCCATCACGATCGTGCCGACGGGCCGATCGGGCCGACCACATGCGGCGAGGCTCGCCACCGCGAGACCGGCGACCCACCCGGACGCAATCCACCGTCGCGCGCGGGTTGACGTCGTCGCGCTACGAGGCATCATCCTCACGTGCATCGTCTCTCGTCGCGCGTGCTCGACGCGCTCCTGCTACTCTGGCTCGTTACCACCATCACCTTCGCGCTGGTCCATATGGCGCCGGGTGATCCGGCGACGTTGCTGATCTCCCCGACGGCGTCCGCCGAGGAGGCGGCCCGACAGCGGACCTCATTGGGGCTCGATGCCCCGATACCGTTGCAATATGTACATTGGATCGGCGGTGTGCTGCGCGGGGATCTGGGCGTGAGTCTCGTGCGCGCCGAACCCGTGACGCGCGTCATCGCGGACGCCCTGCCGGTTTCGTTGTTTCTCGGTGGGGTGTCGTTGCTGGCGAGCTTCGTGATCGGCACGATACTGGGGATGATTCAGGCACTCCGCGCGTCGCGCCGCGCAGACCACGTGATCACAATGGTAACGACAGCGATTTATGCCGCGCCCAGCTTTTGGTTGGCGCTCGCAATGGTGACCGTGTTCACGTCGGGCGTAGTGTGGCTCGGGCTGCCGGATTTTCTGCGACTCCCGGCGTTCGGGATGCAGGACCCTGCCGCCGACCCCGCATCGATTGGCTGGGTCGATCGATGGCGCCACGCCGTCTTGCCGCTGCTGGTGCTCTCCTTGCCCGGTGCTGCCGGCATGTCGCGCTTCGCGCGACGAGCGCTGCTGGAGGCCGCCGATGCGCCGCATGTGCAGGCGGCGTACGCACGCGGTTTGTCACGCGGCAGTGTGGAACGCGCGCACGTGCTGCGGAACGCACTCACCCCGCTGGTGGTTCTGTTCGGTCTGACGTTGCCCGGCGTGATTGCCGGCTCGGTGTTCGTCGAGCAGGTGTTCGCCTGGCCCGGCCTCGGGCGCACGATGCTTTCGGCGATCGCTGCACGTGACTATCCGGTGGTGCTTGGACTGACGTTGGTGTACGCCGGCGCGGTGGTCACCGCCAACTTGCTGGCCGACGTGATTCTCTTGCGGCTCGATCCTCGCCGGCGGGCGTCGTGACGCCAAAACTCGTGACGGCAAAACTCGTAACGGCGCGCCTGCGCTCTGCGGCGAGCTCCGGCGCGATGACGGAACGCGCACCGCGCTGGGCGGCGGGCGTTCTGGTCGGGATGACGATGGCGGCGATGGTGGTGCCGGCGCTGGCGCCGGACGGTGTGCGAGATATCGGGGACGTGCTCGCCACCAGATTGGTCCCTCCGTTCTCGCGCGACGGACGCGGCGTGTGGCATCTGTTGGGCACCGATGCCTTCGGCCGCGACCTCTTGGTGCGCCTGTGGACAGGCGCGCGCATCTCGCTTGGTGTGGGCGTTACCGGAACGGCACTGAGCGGCGCCCTGGGCATTCTGCTTGGTGCGCTCGCGGGCTGGCGCAGCGGTGTGATCGATCGTGCGATCGTGGCGCTTGGCGACGCGCTGCTCGCTATACCCCGGCTGGTCTTGCTGCTGGTGATCGCGTCGCTCTGGGGGCCGGGGTTGGGCGTTGTCATCATCGTGCTCGGGCTCACGGGTTGGATGTCGGTGATGCGCCTGGTGCGCGCGGAGGTGCAGGGCGTGCGCGCGCTGGCCTTTGTGGAAGGGGCGCAGGCGCTGGGCGTGCCGTCGTGGCGCGTGCTGCGACGGCATGTGCTGCCGAATGCGCTGGGCAGCGCGATGGTGGCGATTACCCTTGGCGTCGGCAACGCCATTCTGCTGGAGAGCGGACTATCGTTTCTCGGCCTTGGAATTCAGCCGCCCGCTTCGAGTTGGGGCAGTATGATCGCGGGTGGTCGCGAGTGGCTGTTGGTCGCTCCCTGGATTGCACTGATGCCGGGTGTCGCGCTGGTGATCACCGTAGTAGCGTGCACCGTGCTGGGGGACGCGTTGGGCGACCGCCGCGCGCAGCGCGAGATTCGGTAAGCGCTTCACGACGATACCGCGGACCACGTGTGTCCCAACGTTTCGAAGTCTGAGCGCTGACCGTCGATGATCTGCATGGGAAGCGTGGTCGTTCTGCCTGGTTTCGACTTACACGGCGAGGCAGTGCATTACGGTCCCGGGTGGTTCGCCGATTCCCCGAGCGTCGGCGCGATTTCGATATCGATCCTGGCTCTTCGGGGTTTCGTATGGGTGACTCCTGGCCCAACGGGCTGCTGCGTTACCTCGCCGAACATGGCCGTTGAACGGTCGGTCGCTTCCCTACGCGCCATTGGATGGTCCGTGCGTTGCAGCGGCCTGCCGAGGTGTTGCCGTGCTACGAGTAGGAGACCTCTGCGCCTCTGCGTTCTCCGTTTTTCTGCGTGATAAATTCTCGATCTACCCGACTCAAGAGTGCCGAGTTCTGCGCTGAGTTTTGCGCTCTGAAGCCGCGCGGAACATCTCGAAGGTGTCCAGGTCCTGTCGTTCGATGATGCATTTTACGCGGGAATGGGTTACGCGCGTTGTCACGAGAAAATCCGGCAGGGTTTGGCGGTGCGCCGCTGCGTTCTCTGCGTTCTCCGCGCCTCTGCGTGATCAGGTCCACTGCCCCGTGCGCACCGTACGCCGCGCACGACGCCCGGGGGGCGGCGATGAGCAGGCCGCTGAACCGATCACGCAGAGGACGCGGAGGCGCAGAGAACGCCGAGCAACACGCGAAGAACAGGAATCGGCACCTATCTGACCGCATGGGGCAAGATGGGAGTCGTTCCACCGTACTCCTCTCCGCGACCGCTCGACGCACTCGATCAGCTCACCGAGCGGTGGATCGACGCGCACGAACGGCAGGGTGATGCCGCACTTCAGCGGGCGAGAACTCGGCACCAGCGATCTACCCGAGCATCGCCGTCAGTGATCTGCCGCTGAACGGATCACTCGTCGGCAGACAGTCTGCTGAACTGATCACGCAGAGGCCACGGAGGCACGGAGAACGCAGAGGAACAGTCCAAAATTAATGGCGCTTCGCGGATGAGTGTGAGTGAATCCCGGCCCAAAGGCCCGCTGGGTTGCCTCACCGAAGCTGGCCGCTACCATGCCGCGGCCAATCGACGACACCATGAACAACCACACGCCGTCGACCGGTCGCGGTGACGCGGTTCTCAGGCGAGTCGGCCGAGATTCACCCACGCGAAATCCCGAAGCGCCTCCATCCTTCTGCCGTGCTTCGCCTCTCGTCGCGTCTCTTCGCGTCTCTTCGCGTAATCCGCGAGCTTCGCGTGAACCAGTTGCCTGTCTGATAGCGCCGCTGCAGTCGTAAGCACCGCGGTTCGCGCGACATCCGCGAAGATCGCGAAGAAACGCCTGCGACGTGAGCGTCCTCGCTTGTCCGAAATTATACCGGTCCTGCGTGTGACCCTGTGCGCGCACGTGCCGATTCGGCAACTTTTGACGCCGCCGCACCACCATTGACCGCGAACAGCTCAGGTGGCGGTGGCGACGTGCAGCGTCACGATCTCCCGTGGCCCGGCGGTGAACGCAATGCGAGACGCGTGCGATACAGGAGAGTCGAGTGGCGTTTCGTCGAGCCGACAACGGGTCACGAGCCACGGACCGTCGTGAGGCAGGAGCCAGTGCCCCGGCACTACATCGGAGGTGAGGTTCACCGCGCGCAGAATAATACCGGTCGAACGCTGCGCCAGCGTGATGGCCGAGGCCTCGAGTCCAGACCCATGGAGTGCGGGACCCGCCGTGAGCGTCGAGGTATTCCGTACGTCGAGATCACGCCACGTTTCGCCACACAGCGGAAGCAGCAGCGAGTCAGCCGCCCGACTGACCGTTTGCGCGCTCTCGCTTCCATTGTCGTGCAACATCAGACCGACGCGCGCGCTGAATCGACCGAGACTCTGCGCTGCTGGTGTGGGCGCGGGCCAACCGGCGTGTCCCGGACGCTCGGGCAGGTCGGCGCGCGAAAGCTCCCCGATCGCCCGCACCAACGTCAGCGACAGCGCGCCAGTTGTGGACTCGGCTTCGGCGAGACCATCGGCGAACAGCGTGACGCACTGACCGTGCTGCGACTGCGTGGCCCAGCGATGCATCGGCATGGTGGGCACGACCGTCTCACGCGCATTCGCGGTCGTGCTGTCGTTCGCGACGACGACGAGACGTTCGACTGGGCCAAATGCGGCATCGACCACCGTGATCGCGTCAGTGAATCCGGTGCGCCAAGTGAGCCGCAGTCGGTGGTTGCGGCGGCGATTCACGCCACGTACCTCACACCGCAACACGTCGCCAGCCGCGTCGAGCATCAGCGTCGTGTGCACGCGTATGTCGCGTGCGGCGGACTCCAAGCAGAGACGGACGGCGGCTCTGAGCGGACCACGCTGCAGTACCACGGTCTCGACGCACGCCAATACTTCGGGCGCACCGCGCAGCGACGGCGTGTAGCTGTCGCCCAAGTCGATCGTGCTCTCGAGCTGGAGTGTGTTTTCGAGGCGACGCGTCTGCTGCTCGATCGCGACCTGACCGTCGCAGATGATGACACGGACGCGGTCGTTGTCGAGCACGATGCCCGACGCGGACTCCACGACGCGAACAACGGGCGTCGCGTGGCTCGCGTGCCCGTGCTCGAGAGCATCGTCGGATGCCGTGCTCAACACGCGGAGGCCGTATGCGGGTACCTCTGGAATCCACGCCAGCATCCGATGCTCTCGCACGAGGTCGTTGTCGGGATAGTGCTGCGGCGATTCACGTCGACAATGCACCACCCGGGCATCGAGCGGCTGCCACAGCAGGCGCTGTAGGAAGCTCGGCACGAGCGGCTGGTGAACCAGCTCTCTCGCGGACATTGGCGGCGCATCGGTGCCACCGGGGCCAACGGCCACATCCGCGAGCGTTTCGAGCACACGAAGCTCGGCCACGCCGCCGCGCGGCGTCGCCGCGCGATTGCGTACCACGATGGTGCAATCGGTGCCCGGTTCGATGCTTCGCGAGCGCGCCGCGACGATGTCATGCTGCAAGGCGAGCTGCAACGCGCTCTCGCGCAGTCCACGCACCTGTGACTGCACGCTCTCCTGACGCGCGTCCATGCCGCGGGCGACCTCGTCGATAGCACAGCCGCAGAGGGTGTCGTGTGGATGCGTTTCCAGCAGCTCCTGCCATGCGCTATTCAGCAACGCGGGCAACTGGGACAGCGTGAGTGTGCCGTTGGACGCCGTCGAACGTGAGCGCGCTGCGGGATGATGCAACCACGAGAGCACGAGCCACGGTTCGACATCACGCAATAACGCACGCTCCAGCATGGCGTTTCGGCGCTTCTGATGCGCGCGTGTACCAAGCGCTCCGCCAAGCGTCCACGTGTACCCGTACGAGTCGCGCAGTTCGCCGCGGACAACGGGAAGCTCCGAGCTGCGAGCGGCCGCATCGAACAGCTCGACGAATGTGGTCAGCGAGCAGCGCTGCACGATGGCGTCAGGAGCGGCCGCATCACGGAGCGCGCTTATCGCGGCGATGACATCGGGCTGCAACGCGTGGTGGTCTGCGCCGTTGAGCAGCAAGACCACCCCAGTACGATTCCGCGCCGCCAACACTGGGCGCAGCCGCAACCAGCGTTCGCCAGCGGCGTCTGGAGTCGCGGGCAACGCGCTGCCGTATTCATAGCCGTCGGGTGGCAGATGGTGCACCACGACCGACGATCCATCGGCCGCCGCCCACCGAAAAGCATCAGCGGGGGGATGGGCCGCACCTCCGGCACCGCGCCACACGATGGCTACGGGAAATCCGTATCCGGCCGCGACTGCCGGCAACGCGGCCGGATGCCCAAAGGTATCGGGACAATAGATGACGGGCGGCGGTGCCGCGCCAAGGCGGCGCAGCAAACGATTGCCCGCTTCAAGATTCCGCAGGATTGCTTCGCCGGACGGGATGAGGTTGTCGGCGAGTACGAACCACGGTCCGGCCTCGAGCGCTCCTGCCTGCAGCCGTGCGCTCAGCTCCGTCTCCTTCTCGGGGCGTACCGCCAAGTAGTCGAGCAGTGTGATCGCTTGCCCATCGAGCAGGAACGTCTCGCCGACTGGTTCGCGCTCCAGCACGGCGTCCAAGAGCGCCACAAGCCGTTGCCGAAACCGGGCCGCCGGGTGGTACCACTCCCGGTCCCAATGGGTATGGGACACCACGCACACTCGAAGCGGGATCCGGGCTGCGGTGCGGGACTCGTGGGCGTTGGCGTGCACGAGCGGAAGCTACTTCGCTGACCGTGTCGGAGGCCAGTTCGCGACGGACGCCGTGCTGATATGCGCTCCTGCAGTTGACCGCAACGTCACGTCCATCGACCTTTCGCCTCGCTGCCTGACTCGCGCCGTTCCCGTTCTCGACTGTATCCGGATGTCTGCTTGGATTTTCTGACCGAGTTCTATCATAAGCTTCGCGACCTCCCCGCCCTTGTTCAGTGGGCCGGGTATGTCGGGCTGACGATTATCATCTTCGCGGAGACGGGGCTGCTGGTCGGCTTTTTTCTCCCCGGCGATTCACTCCTGGTGACCGCTGGCCTGCTTGCGGCAGACCCGGCCTTTGGCCTCAACGTGTGGTTGCTGGGCTCCATTCTGACCGTGGCGGCCATTGTGGGTGACACGGTGGGCTATCACGTGGGCAAGGCTACGGGTCCACGTATCTTTACACGCGAGAACTCGCTCCTGTTCAACAAGGACCACCTGCTGAAAGCGCAGGCGTTCTACGAAAAGCATGGTGGCAAGACGATCATCATTGCGCGCTTCATGCCGATCGTTCGGACGTTCGCTCCGGTGGTGGCCGGCGTCGGCCAGATGCGATACGCATCGTTTCTTGCATATAATGTGGTCGGTGGCATGCTGTGGATCTGGAGCATGCTCATCACAGGATACGTGCTCGCAAAGACGGTGCCCGGCGTGGCCAAGCATGTCGAGAAAGTGATTCTGGTGGTGGTGTTCCTGTCGATTCTGCCGGGCATCATTGCCTGGTGGCGCAATCGCAGCGTACAAGCGAAGAGCTAGGGAAGTCCCCGGCTGCCGCACTGTGTCCTTTGAATTCGTGTCGTACTCACGTCATACTGAGGAGTCGTTGTCATGGCCCACGTTCTTCCGCCCCTGCCGTACGCGCCCGAGGCGCTCGAGCCGCATATCGATGCGCAGACCATGAACATTCATCATGGCAAGCATCATCAGGCATACGTCACGAACCTGAACGCCGCGATAGAGAAGGCGCCCGAGCTGGCGTCGTGGTCGATCGACGAGTTGTGCAGCAAGATCAACGAGGTGCCGGAGGCGGTTCGCACCGCAGTGCGCAACAACGGCGGTGGCCACTGGAATCACTCGCTGCTCTGGCAGACGATGGCGCCGGATGCCGGTGGCGAGCCCACGGGCGCGCTGGCCGAATCCATCACGAAGGCGTTCGGCTCCTTCGCCGCCTTCAAGGAACAGTTTCAGGCCGCCGGTATCGGTCGCTTCGGTTCAGGCTGGGCGTGGCTGGTGTCCACGAACGGTGCGCTCTCGATCATGAGCACGCCGAACCAAGACAACCCACTTATGGATGGCAAGCACGCGCTCCTCGGCTGCGACGTCTGGGAACATGCGTACTACCTGAAGTACCAGAACCGTCGCGCAGACTATCTCGGCGCGTACTGGAACGTGGTGAACTGGGCCGAAGTCGCGAAGCGTTTCGCCGCCTGATTCGGCTGCAAACACGAAGTACGAAGGGGCGCCGTGAACTCACGGCGCCCCTTCTGCAGTGGTACTCGACACCCGCGCGATCAGGCCAGCAGCGCCGGAACAACGGTCAAGGCGACGCCGACGCCCCACGCGACGAGCGCGCCGACGAAGCCGGCACTGCGCTCGACACGGCCAATCACGCTGATACCGACTGCCATGATCACCAGCTGCCAGATATTGAACACATCGAGATTGGCCAGCAGCGCCATCAGCGCGGGGGACGCGCTGGTGGGATCGACGAATCGCGCGGCGCCGAGCGCGGCATCGGAGAACGAGCGAATGGACTGCGGGTCTGCGATCGCGCCCTGCACCGCAGTCGCGACAAAGCCGAGCACACGCGGCACCGACGCGAGTGTGGCAATCAGCATAGCTTGCCCATATGTGAAACGCGCCGACGCCACCTTGCCACCGATCCAGACGAGAAGACCAGTAAGCACCGCGCCCAGAGGAATGAGCAACACGCCAGCCGCGATAAACCCGTAGCCAGCGAAATTTTGTGCGGCAGCCACCGCTTCCGCCGGCATCGGCTTACCCTTTGCGGCCATCTGCTGCATTTGCAGGTCGAAATTCGCGTCGATGTACGGCTGGATCAGTCCCTTCGTCGCAAGCACGATGACCAGCGTGATCGCTGTGAGCACGACGATATACATCCCCACTCCTTTTGCCCGCGATCGATCGAATACCTTCGCAGGAGCCCAGAGCACTTCGAGCACGTCTTCGAACACACTGCCCTTCGGCGATCCGGCCGAAACTTCCGTCATCTCGCGGCCTCTCCTTCGAGGTAGGTGTATCCCTCAAGTCCAGCGACGTAGTCCGCGATGAAGGCGTTCGCCTCCTCGCGCGTCAGGGATGTTGCAGAATTCACCTTACGACGGAACGTGGCGAGAAGTTGCGACGCACCGAACTGTACGTAATTGAGCACTTCGGTGACCGTGTCGCCTTCCACCAGGTCCGTGATCTCGTAAGCACCCTGATCGTTCAAGCGCACGTGCACGGCGTTCGTGTCGCCGAACAGGTTGTGCAGATCGCCGAGAATCTCCTGATACGCACCCGTGAGGAAGATCCCGAGGATGTAGTCCTCGCCGTCACGGAATTCGTGCAGTTCGAGGCTGGGACGCCCCTTCTTGTCGCCCACGAAACGATCGATCTTGCCGTCGGAGTCGCAAGTGACGTCCTGCAGCGTACCACGACGGACCGGCTCCTCGTCGAGCCGGTGAATTGGCATGATGGGAAAGAGCTGATCGATGGCCCAGCTATCCGGCAGCGACTGGAAGAGCGAGAAGTTGCAGAAATACCGATCGACCAGCGCCGACTCGAGCTCGGGGAGGATATCCGCGTACGTATCCTCGTCGGCCTTGGCAATGCGATAAATCGCATTCATGGTGCCGAGCCAGATCACCTCGGCCTTGGCCAGTCCACGCAGACTCAGGACGCCGCTGTTGAAGTAGTTGCGGGCGCGCTCCTTGTCGAACGACGCGTCATGGAACACCTCGAGTACCTTGCGGGGCTTCGCGGCGCGCTCGGTGAGTGTACGCCAGTCCTCGTACATCTCGTGCAGCAACGAATGTTCTTCGTCGTCGAGCACGGGGATGGGCTGCTCGGCCTGTGATTCGACGTCGATCACCTTCACCAGCAGGAGCGCATGATGCGCCGTCAAAGCGCGCCCGGACTCGCTGATGATGTGCGGCATCGACAGTTCGGCATCGCGGCAGGCCTCGGCGATCGTGTAGATCACGTCGTTGGCGTATTCCTGCAGCGAGTAGTTGACACTCGCGTTGTTCGTGGAGTTGGTTCCGTCGTAATCGATGCCCAGTCCGCCGCCCACGTCCACGTGCGTGATGTCGACACCGATGGCACGTAGCTCGAGATAGAAACGCGCGACTTCCTGCAGCCCCGACTTGATGAAGCGAATGTCGGTAATCTGACTGCCGAGATGGAAATGAATCAGCTTGAGAATGCCAAGCATGTTCAACCCCTGTAACCGGTCGATGAGCTTGATCAGCTCGGCCGAGCTCAGCCCGAACTTGCTTTTCTCGCCCCCGCTCTGCGCCCAGCGACCGGCGCCCTCGCTGGCCAGCTTGATGCGCACGCCGCAGATGGGTGTCACGCCCAGCTCTTCGGCCACTTCAAGCAGCACGTCGAGCTCACTGACCTGCTCGATCACGATGAAGACCCGATGTCCCAGCTTCTGCCCCATGAGGGCGAGCCGCATGAACTCGTGGTCCTTGTAGCCGTTGCAGACGATGAGATGTTCGGTGCTTTCCGAGAGGCCGAGAACGGCCTGTAGTTCCGGCTTGGATCCGCACTCGAGACCGACGCCGTGCGTCTTGCCGAACTTCACGATCTCCTCGACCACATGCCGCTGCTGATTGACCTTGATCGGATACACGGTGGTGTAGCCACCGGAATACTCGAACTCCTTCATCGCCGCACCGAAGCGCTCACTGAGCGTTTCAATGCGTGATTTGAGGATGTCGGAGAAGCGCAACAACACCGGGAGGGCGATGCCCTGGCCTTCGAGATCATGCGCGAGATCACGCAGATCGGCGGTGAGATCCGGTCGGTCCGGATTCGGACGGACGATGACACGTCCGCGCTCGTTGATATCGAAATAGCCGGCGCCCCATCCCTCTACGTTGTAAAGGGCGCGCGCGGATTCGATGGACCAGGCAGCCGGAGTCGGCGCCTCGGTATTGGGCTGATTGCGAGTGGCCATAAGCCTTTAAAGTTAGAGGGTTCTCGGCGGCGGAGGGAGCGGCCGCCACGAAATCCTCCACGCCGACCACGGCGACAACCCGGTAAGACGTCTTACCTATCGCCGTCGAGCAGACCGCCCAGGCCGCCGAGAATCGATCCTTCTCCTACGCGCTTGCCGCCGGCTCGCGGAGACGACGCGATGATGCGATCGGCCAGACGGGAGAACGGCAACGTCTGCAGAATCACCCGACCGGGCCCGGTGAGCTGAAGGAAGAACAATCCTTCGCCACCGAACAGTGCCGTCTTGATGCCGGGCACGCGTTGGATGTCATACTCCACCGTGGGTTGGAAGGCCACGAGGCAGCCCGTGTCCACGCGGAGCTTTTCACCCGGTGCGAGATCGATGGCGTGTAGCGTGCCGGAGGCGTGGAGGAAGGCGAGGCCATCGCCCTGCAGCTTCTGAAGTATGAACCCCTCCCCGCCGAAGAATCCCGCGCCGATCTTGCGGGTGAAGGCGACGGAGATATCGATGCCGCGCGCCGCACAGAGAAAGCTGTCCTTCTGCGCCAACACTGTGCCGCCCCAGTCCCGAAGATTGAGCGGTACGATCTTGCCCGGGAATGGCGCAGCAAATGCCACGTCAGCGCGCCGTGCGCTGTCATTGCCGAAGAGCGTCACGAAAAACGAATCGCCGGAGAGCACGCGCTTGCCGGCGCCGACCAGCTTGTCGAACAACCCGCCACCCTTGGAGTTCGGATCGAGGGTGGTCGCCATCGTGATGCCCTCACGCATGAACATCATGCCTCCCGCCTCGGCGTAGACCGCTTCGCCGGGGTCGAGCGTGATGATCACCGCCTGCAGGTCGTCGCCGATAATCTCATAGTCGATTTCGTCAGCCGCCATCACTTGCCTCCGTTGGGGCGAACCGGCGCTGTGCCGCCCGCCGTCGTATCGGACATCTTCACCTGATCGCGTCCCTTCTCGAGGAACGGAATACCGCGCACCATCCATGACGGGGCCTCGGCCCCTTGAAGTTTCACCGCGAAGAACTCGATCATCTTCTTGTCGATGTCCTTCTGGTTGGCACGCTTGGTCGGATTATGCTCATCGCCGTTGTAGACCACCATGTACGCTTCCTTCTGCAGCCGGCGCATAGCCACGTACAACTCGATGCCCTGATACCACGGGACGGAGCCGTCGTTGTCGTTGGCCATGAAGAGCACCGGCGTCGTGACGCGGTCGAGCTTGAACAGCGGCGAGTTTTCCACGAAGCGTTCCGGATACTCCCACAGTGAACCACCAATGCGGCTTTGTGTGTGCTCGTACTGGAAGGCGCGGGCGAGTCCCGACTGCCAGCGGATACCGCCGTAGGCGCTCGTCATATTGACGACCGTCGCATTCGGCACTGCGGCGGCGAACATGTTCGTGACCGTGATCAGATACGCCGACTGGTAGCCGCCCCAAGACTGTCCCGTGATGCCGACCCGCCTGGGATCGACGAAGCCCTTGGCGATCAGGGCCTGCACACCGGGAATGATCGACTTGGCCGCGCTCGGGCCCGGCTGTCCATCGGTATACACGATGTCCGGCTGAAACACGAGGTAGCCGAGGCTGTTGTAGACCAGCGGATTGACCGTATTGCGTCCCGACGGCGCGACATAGTTGTGCAAGCCGTCGGTGAGCTTCTCGTAGAAGTACACGACCATCGGGTACTGCTTCGACGGATCGAAGTTCTCCGGTTTGTGCAGCAGGCCGCGCAACGGAATACCATCGCCGTTCAACCACGACACCAGTTCGACGGTGCCGCGCGGATATTGGGCGTCCTGCGGATTGGCGTCGGAAATCCTGGTAGTGCTCGCGATCGTCGTGCCCGTGTACAGATCGGGGAAGTCGCGGTAGGTACTCTGCGTGAGCAGATACTGTTCGGCGTTGCGCGCCTTCTGCAATCCGTTCAGGTTGCGGTCGGCCATGACGATCTTCTCAGGCTTCACATCGACACCCATTCGATCACGCCAGAAACCGGACGCCTTCGTGAGCGAGTCGACCGCGCGCAGCAGCAGCGGCGTCGCGGCATCGAGGAATGGATCCTCGCGGTCCAGACTGACCACGCGGAACGTCATGCCGGCGCGACGTCCGTCACCGTCGGTGAGATTCTTCGGTGCAACCACACCGGCGGGATCGACTTCCCAGATGTCGAACCGATCGTACACGAGCACTCGCTTATCGGCGGTGCTCCAGCCACCAAGGCCGTACGGCGGCGGCACGTCAGGCGAATCGAACTCTTCATCCTGAAATTTCACGGGCAGTTTGTCGGTAAGCACCGATTTCGTGCCCGTGGCAGTGGCGTAAGAAACCCATTGTCCTTTCTCGAACCACGTGACGTAGTTGCCACCGGGCGAGAGCTGCGCATTGCCGTCGAGACCCTTGGCGATCAGCGTCCGCGCGCCGGTGATTGGGTCGATGAGATACGCGTCGCTGGCTCCTTCTCCCCAGAACTGTGGAATCGCGTATTCCACGGCGTTGATGCCAAGCACACGTCGTCCGTCGTTGCTGACCGTGACACGGAGACTGTCGTTGGCGAGCTGGGTCCACTTCCCGCTGGCAATGGTGTAGAGCGCGGTGTAGGTGCGATTGCGGTCGCGGTTGGCGCTGACGCGCTGCTGCGGCTGGATCTGTGTGTCCTTCCAGTGCCACAAGTCGTAGCCGGCTTTGTCCGCCAGCGAATCGGCGGGGATCGAGTCCATCGGCACATTGCCGAGCGCGAAGATCACGCCATTGCCTTCACGGGTGAAGTTGAGCGCGCCGCGTTCCGCAATCAGCAGGCCGGCCGGTGCTTCGGTCGCGGCCACGATCTTGCGCGCCGTGATCGGCTTGCCCTTGGTCGGCACCAGCGACGCGTGATAGACGGCCATTTTCGGTTTCGGCGTGGAGTCACCGAGGTCGGCGACGAGCGCCACCTGCGTGCCCTTCCGATCGAAGGTCAGGCCGCGATACGTGGCCTGACCAGTCAGGAGCGGCGTGACCGCGCCCGAGGCGAGGGCACGCACGAAAGCGCCGTTGCCAGCCCCGTCGCGTGTGGAAACCGTGTAGCCGAGCCACTTTTCATCATCGTCGAAGGCAAACGCCGTGACGCCCTCGATACGCTGCTCCGTACTGGCAGTGAGATCGCGGAGCACGAGTGTGACGCCGTTTTCGCGACGTGGCGCGACGGGCACCGCCGGCGCCGCGCCAGCGCCATTGCGGGGCGCCGCCGTAGTGTCTTCCAGCAGGTACGCCAGGAACCGACCGCCAGTGCGGGCGAAGCGATAGGAACGCACGCCGGCCACGCGTGTGAGGGTGCCGTCCGCCAGATTCATGATGCCGAGGCCGTTTCGTGGCGTCGGCGTTCCGCGACGGGACCGGGCGCGCTCGACATCGGCGCGCGACGCGTACATCGTGAACGCGACAAACTGACCGTTGGCGCTGAACTGGGCCGGCTGAGCGGAAAATTGCGCGGCCGAGTCGGCGGCGGGCTGCAGCTGCGGTCGGCCCGTGAAGCCGCGCGGTGCCCGATACTCGGTGGCGGCCGCGGTGGCGCGCACGACGAGTTCACCTTCGCCCACGACAGGGCTCAGCGTGTACGCGGCCCACTTGCCATCATTCGACAGCGAGGAGCCTGAAATCGTGCGCCACTCGTCGTAGGTGTCCTGCGTGATGGGCTTCTTGCCGCCGGGGAGGGGTGGTGGCGTCCAGCGGGACACACTCGTGTAAGGGTTAGCCGGCACCGGCGCCTGACCCGACGTTGCCGACTGCGCTTCGAGCATGGACGCGCCGACGAGGGCGACGAGAAGTGCGGAAGCCGAGGCCGCGCGCGTAACGCGGCTCGGAATGGCGCGGTTCCGCACGGCGCGATTCCGCGTAACGTAGGACGAACGATTCACTGGCGATCGCATCATCTGAGGGGGTGCGAGACGTGAGACGGGCTGGTCGTTCGGGGCACGAAGCCCCAACTTGGGCTGGATCCTGTTGCGCACAAGCTTAACGGCGCGGCTTCGACCGCGTGAGGAATTCGATGAGACGCTTGCTCGGCTACTTTGTGCGCGGACTCGTACTGCTGGCCCCACTGGTCGTGACGGTGTGGGTGTGCTGGCTGGTGTTCAAGAATGTCGACGGCTGGTTGGGCTTGCCCATTCCAGGCGCTGGATTCGTAGCGACACTCGTGCTGATCACCGTAGTCGGCTTCCTCGGATCCAACCTCCTTACGCGATCGGCGGTGAACCTGCTGGAGGGGCTGATGGGGCGCCTCCCGTTTGTCCGCCTGCTATACGGGTCCACCAAAGACCTCTTGAATGCCTTCGTCGGCGAGAAGCGCCGCTTCGACAAGCCGGTGTCGCTCGATCTCTCGCCGGACGGCGGCGTGCGCCTGGTGGGGTTCGTGACCCAGGAGTCGCTGGCCCACCTCGGCATGTCCGAGTACGTGGCCGTGTATTGCCCACACTCGTACAATTTCTCGGGCCAGTTGCATCTCGTGTTGGCCACTCGCGTGCGCGCGCTCGATGTGGCGAGTGCGGATGCGATGGCGTTCGTGGTTTCCGGTGGTGTCTCCGGACTCGTCCCTGCTGCGCTCTCCACTGGCGAATACGCCACCGTCCGGGCCTCCTGATGTTGTATACGATTCGCGCTACAGGCGGCTCGCTGGTGCTCTTACTCGGCGCGACCATGCTGCTGGGCCAGCGGGCTTCGGCACAAACGACCGCTACCGTAGCGCCCGGTTCAAAGCCGACGTTGCTGGTGCCCGATGCCGTGTTCGATGGCGTCAGCGACGCGCCGCAGCGCGGGTGGGTGGTGCTGGTGCGCGGCGCGCGGATCTCGGCCGTGGGACCGGCGGCGAGCATCAGCGTACCGGCAGATGCCGAACGTATCGCTTTGCCAGGCACTACCCTGATGCCGGGGATGAGCGACCTGCACAGTCACGTCTTGCTGCATCCGTACGACGAAACGCCCTGGAACGATCAGGTGCTGCGTGAATCGCTGGCACTGCGCACGGCGCGCGCGGTGAATCATCTGAAAGCAACGCTCGACGCGGGCTTTACCGTGTTGCGCGATCTCGGCACGGAAGGCGCCGGGTACGCTGACGTCGGCCTGAAGGAAGCGGTAGACCAAGGGATCATCCCCGGGCCGCGCCTGTTCGTGACGACGAAGGCGATCGTGGCGACCGGCTCGTACGGTCCCAAAGGATTCGGCGCGGAGATCGGCGTGCCGCAGGGTGCGGAACAAGCCGATGGCATCGACGGCGTGACGCGTGTAGTGCGCGATCAAATCGGGCATGGCGCGGATTGGATCAAGATCTACGCCGACTATCGATGGGGGCCGCGTGGTGAGGCCCGCCCGACTTTCACGCCGGAAGAGTGGGCGGCGATCGTGCGTACGTCGATGTCGAGCGGACGTCCGGTCGTAGCGCACGCGAGTACCGTGGAAGGCATGACGCGCGCGATCATGGCCGGCGTGGAAACCATCGAGCATGGCGACATGGCGACGCCGGACGTGTTCGCGTTGATGAAGCAACGCAACGTGGCGTTCTGCCCGACGCTCTCGGCCACGGAGAGCACGACCCGCTATCGCGGATGGCAGAAGGGTGTCGACCCTGATCCGGTCGGCATCGCGCAGAAGAAGGTGATGTTCAAGGCCGCGCTGGCGTCGGGTGTGACGATCTGCAACGGTAGCGACGTGGGTGTGTTCACGCACGGCGCGAACGCCCTCGAGCTCGAGCTGATGGTCGAATACGGTATGTCACCGCTCGCCGCTCTCAAGGCCGCGACGAGTGTGAACGCCCGCATCATGCACCGTGAGAACGAGTTTGGCCGTGTGGCCCCCGGGCTCCTGGCCGACCTGGTCGCGGTCACCGGCGACCCCAGTCAGAACATCCGCGCGCTCCGCGCCGTCCGCTTCGTCATGAAAAACGGGGACGTGATTCGTCGCTGAGCCGGACGAACCCAGGCATAGGGAACTCCGCGACCTGCGGGTCAATCGCGTAGCAGCACTGGACATCCGACCCTCCGGAAAGAAATCTTGTGGGCTGCGTAGGGCGGTCCGAACCGCCTTCCCGCTGTCCGACTCCCTTTCCCACCAATCGGAGCACGATTGTCCTCGTCCAACTCGGGCTCGAACGAAGCCTGGGGTAGTCGTATCGGTCTCATACTCGCCATGGCGGGTAATGCGGTCGGTCTCGGCAACTTCCTACGCTTTCCGCGTCAGGCTGCCGCCAATGGTGGCGGCTCGTATATGATCGCGTACTTCATTGCCCTGCTACTTCTCGGTATTCCGCTCATGTGGATCGAGTGGGGCGTCGGCCGCAACGGTGGACGGTATCGCAAGGGTCACCTGCCGGGCATGTTCGCCGCCCTGTGGAAGCACCCAGCGGCGAAGTACGTGGGTGTGGTGGGTATGGTCGTACCGCTCGGCGTGATGATCTACTACACGTACATCGAAAGCTGGACGCTGGCCTTCGCCATCTTCTCGGCGACGAAGGACTACTGGGGACAGACGACGCAGGAAGGGATGATCGGCTATCTGCGCTCCTTCCAAGGGCTCACGCCTGCAGGTAGCACTCCAGTGCACGCGTCGTACACGCCGTATGCGTTCTTCTCGGTCACGATGCTGATCAACATCTATGTCCTGTCGAAGGGCATCTCCGGCGGTATCGAGAAGCTGGCGAAGATCGGCATGCCGGTGCTGTTCCTGTTCGCGATCGTCTTGGCCGGTGTCGTGCTGACGCTGCCAGCGCAGCCCGGAGTCGGTGCCACGCCGGCGCAAGGTCTCGAGTTCATCTACGCGCCGGACTTCTCGCGACTGGGCTCTCCGGGTATCTGGCTGGCGGCGGCCGGACAGATCTTCTTTACGCTGTCGGTCGGAATGGGCTCGTTGCAGGCGTACGCATCGTATCTGTCAACGAAGGACGATATCGCGCTGAACGGCATCGCGACC
>NZ_JBDNFF010000258.1:0-4091 GCF_041689975.1 Gemmatimonas sp. | reverse complement strand
TTTTTTCGTTCGTATAGCTGCCCTCGCTTGCCACCAGAAGAACCGGCCGTTGCAACTGGCTTCGGTTGCGTTGGTCGGTACAGTGTTGTCATCCTCAACACTGCACTACGCCGGTCCGTTGCGTAATCCCGGCCATGTTGCGCTGGCGCTACACTAGTGTCATCTAAGCCGCACCTTGATTTACACTCTATGATGTCCGGAACCACTGTCGCTTGCGAAAGGTCGGCCAACCGCCCGGCGAAGCTTCGCTAATAGTTCGAAAGCCGCACGACCTGCGAATGACGAAGCAAGCATCATTAAAATCTTAAGGTCGGGTTGGAGACGATACGCCTCGAGCAGGTATGACCTTGCAGTCTTCATCTTGCCCAGACGGGCCTCCTCGCGCGCCAGCGAGACTAACAGCTGCCCAAGCTCTGCTTGCAAACGACGCACAAACGCTTGTGGGTAGATCTCTGGCGTACCCAGTGCATCACGAGTCAGCGCAAGCCGCCCCCGCAACATTCCCACGTGGTCCCGGTGTGTGTTTGTCTCATGAATGCGCCAGCGCGTGAGCGGCCGATCGACAATAACGCTCGATGTCTGGACCATCAGCTTGAGAAAGCAGGCGACGTCCTCATTCAGTGTGATAGCCTCGCTAAACATCCCGACTCGTAGCAAGGCGTCTCGCCGAATGAGGGTGGCACTTGGTAGGATAAACCAACCGGTTTCATGGATCTGGGCATCCAAATCCGGAAAGTACAGAAATCCGTCCTCCGTACTGGCCGGGCGCAGCGCATCGAACCCTCGCGTGGGCGCATGCATGAAGGATGCGCTGGTAACCGTACCTCGATCGTCAATCAGCTCGGCGTCTGTGGCAACGAGCACCGCATCCGGGAAGCGTCTCACCGCCTCGATCTGACGTTCAAGTTTTTCAGGGTGCCACTCGTCATCTTGATCCATCAGCGCCACGTACGTTCCATTCGCCCGGATGATACCAGCGTTTCGCGCAGAGCACACGCCACCGTGTGCCATCGCGATGACCACCGCGCCCATCCGCGCGGCAATGGCGACGGAATCATCGCTGGACCCATCGTCCACGACGATAATTTCGAGCGGCGGTACGGTTTGCTCTCGGACAGATGACAAAGCCCGTTCCAGAAAACGTGCGCCGTTTAACGTCGCCATGACAACGGACACTTGAGACGTGGCTACCAGCTCGTCAGCTGTCCGGTTTTTAAGGGTTTCAGTGGTCTGAGCTTCACTCATGCCTTAGTCCGCGGTTGGAGCCATCTTGAACTGACGATCACACAAAGGGCACCCGTTTGCTCTTCCACGACGGCGCTAACGCCTAGTCGTGAATGATGTCACGATGGAGTTGTCCTGGTTCAGCGGAAATGTGACTCGGTTGTGGTGACACTTTAGATGACGGCTGCCAGTGCGTCGGTTCCTTCTCGGCGTTGGCGGCGCCGTTCCCGCGCTGTTTCGAGCTGGTGGTCTCGTGCGGCCCAGATCTCGGTTTCCCAACCCGCCAGCTTGTCAGCCGGTGTGACGTAACCGATGGCGCTGTGCAGCCGCTTCGTATTGTAATGCTCGACGAAGGCGGCGACGAGCCGCCGCGCTTCGTCGAGCGAGCCTGGCGCGTTGGGCCGAACCGTGGTGACCTTCACGGTTTGATTCCAGCGTTCGATCTTCCCATTCGACGGCGGGTAGTAGGGCGAGGTGCTCACGTGCGTCATGCCCGCGATCCGGATGTCCTCTTTGAAATCCTTGGCGATGCACTGCGGACCGTTGTCCGAGATGATCCTCGGCGTCGCCTCCGGATACTGCTCCCGCGCCCGTTGCAAAATGGTTTCCACATCGCGCTCGGTCATCCGCGCGCGGATCTCCCAGTGCACCAGCACCCGACGGTATCCATCGAGCAGCGCGCAGAGATGGTAAAACGTCCCGGCAATGTTGAGGTAGGTGACATCGACATGCCAGTGCTCGTGCGGCTGCAACGGTTGCTGAAACCCGGTGCCTTTCTTCGAGGGCTTCCCGCGGAAGCGGTCGAGACGCCCCGCTTTCTTGAGTACCCGGTACACGGTCGACGGGCTCACCGCCACCGTGCGCGCGTCCAGCATCATGAACGAGAGGCGCCGATACCCCTCGAGCGGATGCGCGTCGTGGAAGGCGAGGATGGCGTCGCCCTCCCAGTCTTCCAGCCAATGATCCCGCGGGATCCGGCCGTTGTGGTGGTTGGCCGTGCCGTAGCGCTTCACCCAGCGAGAGCAATGCTGCGGCGGAATCGCTAGCTTGAGCGCGACCCACCACGTCGGGAGTGCGGTCACGGTGGTGAAGCCCTGCACGAAGTCGAACACGGCGTCCCGCACGTCCGGTGGCACCCATCGCGACCTCAGCTCTCCGAAAGTTTTTTTCAGCGCCAGGTGTTCTTCCGAGACGAAGGCCATGATCGAGTCCTTTTTCTGGAGATGGGCTTGGAGCGTGTCGATGGTCCGCTGCTGGGCCGTTGCCTGGCGGGTGTCCACCGCGCGTGTCCGACGGTAGTCCAAGGCGGCTGCCGTGTTCTCCTTGAGCTACCGCTTCCAGACGTACAACAGGCTGGGCTGGATCTTGTACTCGTCGCAAAGGTCTGAGACGGCGATCTTGTCGGCAAGGTGCCGGCGTAGAATCGGGGCTCGCTCTTCTGCGGTAAAGCTTCGGCGCACGGCTCGGGACATAAACTCCTCCGTGCTCCAAAAATGGAGCGGGTGGAAGTCACATTTCAACTGAGGCAGGACACGGGGCGTTCATGAATCAGGCGAGTCAATACGTGGACCTGCTCGACTGGCTGATCGGCCCCGTGGAAAGCCTGAAGGCGTACACCTCCACTCTCGAGCGCAACATCCAGGTGGAGGACACCGGCGTGCTCTCGATCCGCTGGCGTACCGCCGTCCTGGGTTCGATAAACGTCACGATGCTCACTTACCCCAGGAACCTCGAGGGCTCGATCACGATCGTCGGCAAAAAGGGTACGGTGCGACTGGGTGGCGTGGCCGTGAACAAGATCGAGCACTGGGAGTTTGCCGACAGCGATCCCGACGACGCGCTGGTGGAGCAGGCGAGCTACGACACCACCTCGGTCTACGGTTTTGGACATCCGCTCTACTACGACAACGTGATCAGCGCATTGCGTGGCGAGGCCGCGCCGGACACCGATGACCGCGAGGGGCTGCACTCGCTGGAGCTGCTGATTGCCACCTATCTCGGTGCGCGCGACGGCAAACGCATTGCGCTGCCATTGGAATACTGAGATGGGCGTGACGATTCATCCCACGGCTATCGTGGACGATGGCGCGGTGATTCGTGATGGCAGCCGATTGTGGTACTGGGTGCACATCAGCGGCGGCGCGCGCATTGGCAAACGCTGCTCGTTTGGGCAGGGCGTGTTCGTTGGCAACAGGGTGGTCTTCGGTGACAACTGCAATGTGCAGCACAACGTCTCGATCTACGACATGGTCACCTTCGAGGATGACGTGTTCTGCGGGCCGAGCATGGTGTTTACGAACGTCTACAATCCGCGGTCTGCGGTGACACGGAAGGACGAGTATCGCGACGCGGTGGTGAAGCGTAGGGCGACGCTGGGTGCGAATTGCACGATCGTGTGTGGGGTGACGATCGGCGAGTTTGCTTTTGTTGGTGCGGGCGCAGTGGCGAACGCTGACGCGAAGCCGTACGCGCTGATGGTCGGGGTACCGGCACGGCAGGTTGGATGGATGAGCGAGCATGGCGAGCGGCTGGCGCTGCCGCTGACCGGCAACGCAGAAACCGCCGATCCGGTCACTGGGGCGCGGTATACGCTTGCTGGTGGCGCGGTTGTGCGGCTGGCGTGACAGACACCATCGGGAATGCCTTGAGCCTCAGCCGTGGCGTGATCACAGCGACAACAAAAAGCGCCCAGGGACGCAGCTTTCCCCGGCATGATGACAACTCGATCCGGAACCTGTCAAGGAAAATGAGACGGACGGATTGAGAGTTTAGTGAGTAGTGCTAGCCGATGACCGCCGTCTGGTCCTCCGCTTTGTTGATCCACACTTCGGTCGGGAGCTGGGGCACCCGCGGCGGACCTTTGACGA
>NZ_JBDNFF010000257.1:0-2643 GCF_041689975.1 Gemmatimonas sp. | reverse complement strand
CTCGCGCTGCAACGTTTTCTGACGCGTGCTCGCATGCTTTTCTTCGACCGCCATGCGCGCCTGCTTCTGCTCCAGCCAGCCGGAGTAATTGCCCTCGTACGGCACGCCTTTGCCGCGATCGAGCTCGAGGATCCACTTCGCCACGTTGTCGAGAAAGTATCGATCGTGGGTGATGGCGACCACGGTACCCGTGTAGCGCTCGAGATGATGCTCCAGCCACGCCACGCTTTCAGCGTCGAGGTGGTTGGTGGGCTCGTCGAGGAGCAGCATGTCCGGCTCTTCCAGCAGAATCTTGCATAGCGCCACGCGACGCTTTTCACCACCCGACAGCTTGGTCACGTCGGCGTCGCCTGGCGGCAAGCGCAGGGCGTCCATGGCCACGTCGATCTTGTTGTCGAGATTCCACAGATCGTGCTGGTCGATGTACTCCTGCAGCTTCCCCTGCCGGTCGATCAGCGCGTCGAAATCGGCATCAGGCTCGGCGAACTTGAGCGAGATGTCGTTGAACTCGTTGAGGGCATCGCGCTGCGCCTTGACGGCCAGTTCCACGTTGCCGCGTACGTCGAGCGTGATGTCGAGCTCCGGCTCCTGCGCCAGATAGCCGATGCGCGTGCCCTTGTGCGCCCACGCTTCGCCCTGATACTCGGTATCGACACCGGCCATGATACGCAGCAGCGACGACTTACCGGCGCCGTTCGGACCGAGCACACCGATCTTCGCGCCGGGATAGAACGACAACCAGATATCATCGAGGATGATGCGCGAAGGCGGAACCACTTTGCGCAGCGCCTTCATGACGTAAATGAACTGCGGAGCCATATGTTGTGCCGAATCCGAAAAGCGGAAGTCGAAAAGCGGGATATAAGAACAAGCGAACCTTGAAATCTAGCTAAATCGCGTCGGGTTCCAGAGTGCGTTCCGACACCTTTCCGTTCACCACGCTCACGTAGTACACCTTGGCCTCCTTCCGGGTGGAGACCACACGCTTGACCGCCGTTTCCTCGAAGTAGATACCGGCGTCGTTGTCGCAGGCGTAGCCGGGCTTCATTTCGCCCGACCCGATCAGCCGCTGATACAGCGGACGCCGCCCCGCTTCGGCGTCGTAGTGCGGCGAATGGCTCCCCGGCAGGAAGCCCAGGCACTTCACGATCGACAACGCCTTGGGCCGCGAATCGGTGGTGCCCTCTTCGAACCAGCACAGCGACCCGGCACTCGCCCCGCCCAGCACGATGCCGCGATCCCACGCCGTCCGCAGCACCGCGTCGATCCCCTGCGCCTTCCAGATGGCCTGCTGATTCAACGTGTTGCCGCCCGAGGCCACGATGGCGTCCATCGACAACAGGACCTCGTCCCATCCCTGCTTCTGCGACAAGCTCTCGATGAACACGTTCTGCACGAACGGTTGCACGTTCAGCGGCGCGCACGACGCGTAAAAGCCGAGCGCCGACTCTGCGCTGTCGGCCGACGCCGACGGCAGGAAGCAGATGCGCGGACGCGCTTTCCCGGTGAGCTCCGCCATGTACTTGATGAAGCCCGTGCGGAACCCGCCGCCCGCGATCAGGATCTTGCGCGTCGCGCGCTCGGTGCGCATGGGCGCCATCAGTGCTTCCGTGTGCTCGGTTGCGCCATTCGACTCACTCATGAGTCGCTCCGCCACAAGTCGCTCTGCGCCGCCCATCGAATTGGCGATCGCACCTGCTGTTCCCAACGCTGAGGTCACGAAAAACTCCCGTCGAATCATGTCCGGCTCCGCCGTTGTGGTAAATCACTGAGTACACGTCACTTCTTGAGCAGCACGTCGGTCATCTTGCGCACCGGAGACACATACGCGCTGATCACACTCTCGTTGCCATCGGCACCGATCGCCGCCACCCCGAATACGTAGTCGTCGATCGACACGTTCGGCATGAGCAGCTGCGTCACGTTCCCTACGACCTGCGACTTCTGCCAGTCGTTGGTCCACCCGTCGCGCGAGTAGATGCGGTACGCCACCGCGCCCGGCGAGGGCTGCCACTGCAGGCTGGCGTCGTAACCCGAACGGCCGCGCCCGAGCGTGGCCGACCCACCGCCGGTGGTGACACGCGGCGCCGGCGGTGCCAGCGCTACCGAGGCGGCCGACGCCGCGTTCACGCGCGCGTTCTGCGCGAGATAGCGGAAGTCCATCCCTTCCAGCTTGTCGTCGGGCGAATGCTGTCGCTCGTAGTTCTCGTTGGCTTCGCGGAACACGATGGCCGGGAAATCGTTGGCCGTGAACGACGAGTGATCGCTGCCGCGTCCGAAGCGGTCTTCGCGCGCCATCAGGCGAATCGTATGCGACGGGACGTACGTGCCGGCCACGCGCTGAACGTACCGCGCCAGCGCACGATGCGGCGAGTCTTCCGGGCCGAGCGAATAGATCTTCACGCTCTCGCCGTCCACGATGCCATTGCCGCCGAGGCTGCTGCCCACGATGTCGTTGTTGAAGTTCGCTTCGACCACGCCCTTCGCGTTGCGCAGGGCCGATGCGTGCGCCATGGAGCCGAACAGCCCCTGCTCTTCACCGGCCCAGGTCACGAACACCAGCGTGGCGTCGAAATCAATACCACTTTCGGCGAACACCCGCGCCAGCTCCATCGTGAGCGCCGTACCACTGCCGTCGTCGTT
>NZ_JBDNFF010000256.1:0-1612 GCF_041689975.1 Gemmatimonas sp. | reverse complement strand
GGCGCCCGTCGCGCCCCGTCGATCCTCCGGATGCGTGGCGAGCCATTCGCACAATTGCTCGGCGTCGCGCATGAGCCGCTCGTGGCGCTGTGGCGTCTTCGCGGCGAGCGTGGGCTCCACGTCGGCCGTGTCGTTGGCGCGGTGGCGCTCCAGCATGGTCGTTGCGGCGGCCTCCAACTTCGTGGCCTAGCGCTCGAAGTCGGCGCGTGTGCCGCTTCGCTGCTTCGACGCGTTACTCGGCAGCTTCACGCCGTCGTTCGCGAACATCTCGCGCCCGATCAGGCCTTGGCTGTCGCACACCGCGAGGACCGCCGCGAAGATCGGCGCGATGTCGGAGCCTGGCGTGCTCACGAAGTGCGCGATCGTCGTGAAGTGCGGACGCGTGTCGCCGCAGCGGTAGATAAACGTGACGTGTTGCTTGCAGGCGCGCGCGATGGCGCGGCTACTGACGATCCCGCGCCAGCAGGCGAAAAGGACCACCTGCAACCACGTCTTCGGTGGATACGCCGGCGCCCCCGTCGCGTCGTTCTTGTATCGCGCGTGCCGGTTTTACGGCAAACGTCACCGATACTCAGCGGCAACACGCGCGGCCTCTTCGCCGGTGCATCGGCTCGCTGGCGCGAGTCGCGCGGTGATGAGGCATCCGCTTGGCGACTCTTGTCAAACTCGCAGACCGAGGTTGCCGACGGCATCGACACTTCCGGCCGTGGCGCGGTCGATCTCGCTGTCGAGAGGCGTCTGCCGCACAACATCAGAGCCGTGTTTCCCCCGTCATCGGCGCCTCGCTCGGTGCAATGCGCGTGCAACGATTCTGGAATTCTGGCGGGTGGCAGACCGTGCGCGGAGAAGTGTCGGGCACGCAGCGGGGTGACGCGTTCTGGAGCGGCCGCGGTGAGCTCCTCTACGAAGGCTTGCGACGCTTCCATCCGTCGGTCGTTGTCGACCAAGGCTGGGCCGGTGCGCGGAGCGATCTCGTCACCAAGACGTCTCAGCTTCGCTCGGCAGCTGCCGGTTTCGCCTTCGTTGGTAGTCCGTTCAGCCCCGACGCCGCTCGACCGCTCGGTGCCGGTGGTACCTGGCGCGTGAACGCTTACGCCGTCACGCGATTCTGAAGATCGTGCGCGCGAGGGTACCATTGGTCGGTCACGTCCGCGTACGGCGCCAGCGGCGTGAACAGTGTGTCCTTTCCATTGGATCTCACTCCCTGAACGCGATGAATCAACTCGTTTCACGTTGCTGGCTTTTCACGTCGCCTCAGGAGTGCTGGTACTGGCGGCTGCGGTGGTTTCGTTCGTGTCCAGGTGGCTGGATCTGCCGCACCGGACCCATGTCGTCAGTGGTTTGGCGTTTGTGATCGGTATGTCCAGCATCGTGATCACGGCGGCTGTGCTGTCCTTGATCAGACCCAACGCCTTCTTGTTCCTGACCGCCCTGCTCAGTACTTACTGACAAGGCCGCTAATTACTGCGTAGTGCCGTCATACGGCGTACTGCACGTGCTTCTCGTGGAACAGATTCTGCATGATCTGCGGGTGCCTCTGGCAGCGGACGAGATGTCGGCGCACGGGAGCCATCATCTCGGCCACCGCATCACGCGAACGTCCGCCTTGTTC
>NZ_JBDNFF010000255.1:0-15178 GCF_041689975.1 Gemmatimonas sp. | reverse complement strand
GCAGTGCGCCTGCTGCGCTACGGACAGCAGTGACGACGCCGGATCGCCGCGCACGGTCACCGTTTCCACGATCGCGCCGTCGCGCAGAGCGAGCTGCGCGCGGACCTGCTCGAATAGCGGCGGCAGCGTACGTCCGTAGTCGGCATCCCACGCTTGCCATTCGGCCGACGGATGCTCGAAGCGTGGTTGTACATGCACCAGCGTGAGTCGCCCGTTAGGGGCCAGCAGACGGGCCGCAAGGCGAGCCGCCTGCACACTGGCGGCGCTGAAGTCGAGGCCAACCACGGCATGCATCGGATGCGTCGGAAAACTCGGACCTACGGCCAGCACAGGCACGCGCGATTCCCTGAGTGTGGCCAGTGTCGTCTCTGTGCCGAACAACCGATCGAGCGGATTGTGGCGCCCGATTCCCATCACGATCACTGACGCATGGCGACGCAGTGCTTCCGTGGCCAGCAACCGCGACGGAGAACCCAGCTGCACGTCCACGTGCCATGACGGATCGCCGGCGACCGAGATCGAGATTGCGCGACGCACGTCCCCGACCATCGATGCGCGCCGCGCCTCATCCAATTCCGCCGGCACTAGCAGCACGTCCGTCCCCGCCGCCACACCGGGCGTCGGCTCACAGACGCCGAGCACATGAAGCGCGCCACCAAATGCCCTGGTGGCCAGCCGCCCGGCATTGAAGAGCGCCTCACTCGAGACCGGTGCCCCGTCGCAGGCGACAAGCACGGGTCCATCGATGTGGGGTGGTACCGACGCATAAGGCATGGAAGAGGGTCGCACTTCACACACGCGCGCTCTATCGGGGAGTCCTGTGCGCTGCGTCAGGAAATCCCGCACACGTGACCCGAGGCGAGCGCAACTACGCCCAGCGCTACAACGCCCAGCGCAACGCGCGGGCCGTGCGATCGAGCACGCGGTGTGCCCACGTCCACTGTCGCCATTCGTCCATCGTGATCTCGTGGCTGTTGGCAAGATCCTCGTGAAAGCTGCTCTCGAGCGCGGCTGCGCACGCGTCGTCGAAAACCAGCACGTTGCATTCGGCATTCAACCAGAACGACCGGAAGTCCAGATTCGACGAACCGATCAAACTCGCGTGTCCATCGACCACCATCGTCTTCGCGTGTAGCGTAGCGCGTTCATATTCGAATATGCGCACGCCGCTCTCCAGCAACGTGCGATAAACCCCATGCGCGGCGTGCCGGATGAGCGGCACATCGGTGCGCTCACTGGGCAACAACAAGCGCACGTCTACACCACGGCGCGCCGCGGCAAGCAGCAACGAGAGGGCGCGGGTGGGTGGGGCGAAATACGGCGTCGTGATCCACAGGCGCGCGCGCGCGCCACCCAGCAGCGCCGCCAACACGCCGAGCATTTCGCGTTGTCCACGTCCCGGTCGCGGATCGAGCACGAGGATCGCGCGGTCATCCGGGCTGGCGACGTCGACGTCACGACGCACGCGACGACCGCGACGACGATCGCGTTGCCGACCGAGTCGTCGCTGCATCTGGCGCTGCAGCGCGCTTTGTAAGCGATGCTGCAAGGCGAGCGTGCCGACCGCCGCGACGTTCTGCTGCGGCGACGCATGAGCGTCATCGCTCCAGCTCACGTACTCGAGTCCGGGCAACGTCGGACCGCGGGCACGATCCCAGCCTTCGGCGAACACCGCCGCCAGTTCACGCGCCACCGACCCTTCGATCTGCACGAACGTATCACGCCACACATCATGACGCGCACGGATCGACGAGCCGTACTCTTCACCGATATTCATACCGCCGGTGAAGGATACACGCCGATCGCACACCAACAGTTTGCGATGATCGCGACGCAAGGCTTCGAGCGGATGATGCCAGAACCGATGAAAGTGGCGTACGACCACGCCCTGTTCGGTGAGCGAGTCCCAGAAGCGATCGTGCGTGCCCATCGACCCCACGGCATCGACCAGCACGTACGTGCGCACGCCGCGCGCGGCAGCCCGCACCAACGCCTGTTGTACCGATTCGCCAAGTTTGTCGTCCCGCAGGATGTACGTCTCCAGCAACACTTCTTCCAACGCGGCATCGATCGCCTCGATCATCGCGCGGAACGCGGCAGCGCCATCAGGAAGGAGCACGGGCGGCGGACACTGATGCATCGGTCCGCCATCGATCAGTTGCAGGAGTTCGCGAAACGCCGGGTCGCGCACGCCATTGGTGAAACGCCGTGCGGCGCCCCACGCGCGATAGCTGCGCACTTCCCGTGGTGACGGTGCGTCACCCATGTTTCAGCATGACCCTCATTCTGCCAGGCGTGTTCACCCTCGTGCTGAATGATGCGAGGCTGCCGCTCGGGTCTCTCATGGCACCCCGGACGAATTCAAGGGATCGTCAGTGAATGAAGATTGGCACCACGAACTGACAGAACAGCGCGCCCACGATCGTCATCGCAAAACCCCACAGCAGCAGCTGCCGGAACAGCTGCTTCGTGTCGTGGCCGTCCGGCACCGCGGCAATGCACAGCGCACCGATCGTGGACAGCGGCGACACATCGACCAGCGCGGCTCCCACGTTGATGCTGATGGCGATCTGCAGAAGGTTACCGCCACCGAGCTTGGTGACCAGCCCCGGCACCGCGGGAATGAAGGCGGGATACACTACGCCCGACGTGGAACTGTAGGTCGAAATCAGCCCGGTCACGCCGGCGATCACTCCGTTCACCGAGGTGGGCGTGGCCAGCTTGGCCAGCATCGTGGTGAAGAGATCCATACCACCCGTTTTCTCCAGCACGCCGATCAAGACACTCACGCCGCATACCATCACGATCACCGGCCAGGGCACTTGCTTCAGCATTGCGCTGTCCTCGCCGATACCAATCAATACCAGCACCGCCGCGGCGGCGAAGGCGGTGAGGCCGGGGTTGAACTTGAGGAAGAGCACGGCACTCACCCACAGCAGGCCGACCGCCAGCGTGGTCCAGTGCGCGCGCGCGAACGCAGAACGCGCTTCGTCGAGCACGACCCCCCGATTGCGCAGCATGGCGGGTCCGCCGAACATCGCCCAGGCCGCGATCGCCACGATGGCGTGCGCCGTGAAGTTCATCACCAGCACTTCGGTGGCGTGACCGCCCATGCCGGCCTTCTCCATGAGCGTCTGCACCAAGGCACCGATCGCGCTGATCGGTGACAGGTTGCCGGCGTTCGCCCCGTTGCCGACCATCAAGGCCATCAGCAGCATCGGTGCCTTGGCGCGCTGCGCGATGCCCATCGCCAGTGGCGCCAGCAGCGCCGTGGTCGCGATCGCCCCCGGTCCGCTGGTGGAAATCAGACAGGCCAGTAGGAACACGAAGGGTGGCAGCAACGCCGACCGTCCACGCAGCAGGCGGACACCATGGTTCGTGACTGCCTGCATCGTGCCATTCGCCTGCGCGATCCCGAACAGCAGCGTGACGCCCAGCAGCGTAAGAAACAACGACGACGGAAACACCGCCATCAGCTGCTCGACTTTCCAGTCGGCGGCGAAGGTGGCAATGCCCCACGCCAGGGCGACCGCCAGCACGCCGACATTGACCCGAGACGTGAGACTGGCCGCCACCACCAGCAACAGCGCCAGCAGCGACAGCAGGGCAGGGCTCACGTGCTACGCCACGGTGGCAGCAGATGCCGCTGTACTTTGCCCAGCGCGGTACGCGGCAGCGCCTCCACGCGCACGAAGCCGCGCGGCACTTTGAACGAAGCCAGCTGCCGGCGGACTTGGCTCGCGAGCTCCGCCAGATCGACCGTCTCGTCACAGACCAGATACGCCACCGGGACTTCACCGCGCACCGCGTCCTTCACGCCTACCACGGCCGCCTCGCGCACCCCGTCCTGCTCGGCCAGCAACTCTTCGATCTCACGCGGATAAATGTTGAAGCCACCCGAGATGATCAGGTCACTGCGCCGTCCTTCCAGCGTGATATAGCCATCCGCCGCCCGCACGCCCACGTCCCCGGTGCGAAACCAACCATCGGCAAAGGCAGTAGCCGTGGCATCAGGGCGGCGCCAGTAGCCGTCGCATACATTCGGCCCGCGCACCCACAGCTCGCCGCTCGTGCCGTCGGGCACATCCACACCAGCTTCGCTCACGATGCGCACCGCGGTCAACGGCATCGGAAACCCCACGGTGCCGGCACGACGCTCACCGTAGTACGGATTGCTCACGTTCATGAGCGTCTCGGTCATGCCGTAGCGCTCGAGAATCACATGACCGAAGCGCTCGCGGAATGCCTCCATTACCGGTGCTGGCAACGGCGCGGAGCCGGACACGAACAGCCGCGTACGCGCACCGATGGCGGCCGCGCGTTCGGGCGCGACGTCGAGGAGCCGTACGAACATGGTCGGGACGCCGAAGAATACCGTGGGCCGATACGACTCGAACCAATCGGCCGCGCGTTCATGTTCGAAACGCTCAGCAAGTCGCATATGACAGCCGCTCAGCAGCCACACGTGCAGACCATTGCCCAGACCGTGCACGTGAAAGAGCGGCAACACGGCGAGGTAGCGATCGTGGCTCGTGAACTCCCAGCCGCTGGTAAGTGCCAGCGCGTTCGCCGCGAAGTTGCCGTGCGTAAGGACCGCACCTTTCGAGGCACCGGTGGTTCCCGACGTGTACACGAGCGCGGCGGGCGTATCGGCTGCGCATGGCACGACAATGCGCTCCGACGACTGCTGCACCGCGTCGGCGACCAGCGCTTCGAGACTCCACGACGTCACGGCAATCGGCAGATCGGCCTGCTGCGCCGTGGTAGTGATCACGGCAATTGGCGCCGCATCGCTCACGATGTGCGCGATCTCGCGTTCACGATACAGCACGTTCACCGGCACCACGATGATGCCGATTTTGATGCACGCCAGCCAGAGATCGATGATCTCGACCCGGTTGGTGAGGTAAAACCCCAGGCGATCGCCGGTCTGCACGCCACGTGCACGCAGCGCATGGGCCATGCGGTTGCTCCGCTGCTCGAGCGCGCCGAACGTCAGCGAAAGGGACTCGCCGCTCGAGCTGATGACATCGAGCGCTGGCGTCGCCGTGCGCCCGAGCAGCGAGCGATCGTATAATCCGAGGAGAGACACGCGGCAGAAGGTAGCGTTTACGAGAGACCGAACTCGCGCACAATCGCGCGAACTCCAGCCAATTGCAGTCCGTCCTCTTCAAAAACGATGATACCCAGCAACGCGCGACTGACATCGTCGGGAAGTCGATCGGTCCGGAATACCTGAATGACCGGTCCCATCAGCATCGCGTCGCGCAACCGAGGATGCGACCATCCGCTGCCGAGCGTCGGCTCGCTGTCGAAGCCCTTGGCCAGCACGGTCGTAAACGCCGAGGCCGGCGCTCCCCGATAGCTTACCGTAGGCAGTTCGCCGCCGAAGCTGCGCTCGAAGAGGGCCTGCCAGGCCATCGGACGGGCGCCGTGGGCACGCTTTCCAGTGGCCAACACGATGCGCGGCGAACGCGCCAGCACGTGCATGCGTTGGACAGCATCCTGCAGATCATCGAGAATGCGCGCCTCGCGATCGGGCGCCATTTCGGGGGGTGAATTGCCAGAATCATCGGCCATCCCCCAATCTTCCCTCCCGTCCGCGGCGCAGCCACCCCAATCGACCCCGTGTTTACACTTTTTCTCGTTGTCTTTCTCGACCTGATCGGATTCGGGATGATCATCCCGGTCTTTCCGTTCTACGCCGAGCATGTCGGTGTCGCTCCGGCGTCGGTCATCTTCTTCCTGGGGCTTTACTCTCTCGGGCAGCTGGTGGGCGCGCCGATCTGGGGCAGCCTCTCCGATCGCATCGGTCGGCGTCCGGTGCTGCTGATCACGTTGTTGCTGAACGCCGGGGCGTCGGCGATGCTGGCGTTCAGTACCACGGGTACGATGCTGGCGATCTCGCGCATCGTGGCCGGGCTCGCGGCCGGCAACATTTCGGCCGCCTACGCCTACACCACGGACATCACGACCGACGCGACCCGTCCGAAGGCGCTTGGGCTTCTCGGGTCTGCGTTCGGTATGGGCTTCATTCTCGGTCCCGCGCTGGGTGGCCTGCTGGCCGGCAGTAACCCCGAGGACGGTTCGGCCTTTGCCCACGTGGCCTATGGTGCGGCCGTGCTGTCACTCGTCGCCTTCGTGCTCACGCTCTTCCGTCTGCCCGAGTCGCTGCCGCCGGAGAAGCGGCGCCCCTCGACCACCAAGCGCACGGGCATGCGCACGTACTTCAAGCGCCCGGTGCTGCGCGATCTGCTCTTCTCCACCGTCATCGTGGTGGCGGCGGTCGCGCTCTTTCAGAGCACGCTGGCGCTGTTTACCGCCGATCGTTTGGGCGTGGGACCGCGCACGCTGGGCTGGATCTACGGCTTCGTCGGCGTCGTGTCCGTGATCGTGCAGGCCGGTGTCATCGGTCCGCTCACCAAGCGCTTCGGTGCCCAGTCGCTCACGCGGACGGGCGCCCTGCTCGTTGGGGTCGGCATGGCCGGCATACCGTTCTCGTATTCGATCGGCTGGCTGCTCGTTGCCCTCGGCATCTTCGGCGTGGGTTCGGCGCTCTTCAACCCCAGCATGAGCGGCCTCGTCGCCACCGCCGCCGAACCGCACGAACGCGGCAGTGTGCTGGGCGCGTACCAAGGCGCCGCATCATTGGGCCGCGTCATCGGCCCATTTGCCGCCAGCGGCGTGGCCAGCGCCAGCTCGTTGTCGATCCCGTTCCTGGTCGGCGCCGTCGTTTCACTGGGCGGCGCACTGCTGATCCACACGCGACCCAAAGCCAAGCCACCTCAATAGTCTTGGCCGGAGGATACGTACGGGAACAGGTTCTTCGATGATCGCTCTGCGTCCTCTGCGTGATCGGTTCAGCGGCCTGTCCGTCGCCGCGACACTCGAGCCGTACGCGACGGATGGTTCGAACAAACGCGGTGAAACTGATCACGCAGAGGCGCAGAGAACGCAGAGACGCAGAGCCATGTCGTAAATATTTCCGTTGTGATCCACCAGCCGTACGAAACTAGCGTTACGAACCAGTCCCGCCCACCACGCGCTTCATGAGGGTGCCACGAGGCAAGGTCGATGCCGCCTGAATGCCGTTGATGACAAGCACCTGGGCTTCCGGTACCGTGCTCGGATACCGCTGGAGAAACTGCGCGCCCGTCATCGCCGACGGCAACGTCACGATCTCCACGCGCGCTGGCTGCACGTTGATCACCGCCGGATCGTTCAGCGGCCTGAACGAACGGATCGCCGCGTCGACTTCACCGCCTCGCTGCGACGCCACCTGCGACGCCATGATGCCGAACAGCAGGTACGTCGTGTTCTGATGCGACAACGACGCCGCGAGCCCGGTCACGGCGCCCTGCTGTGTCTGCGCGGTGAACGACGCGATCACTGCGGGCAGACCATTGATCGTCGTCTGGCCACTCTGGCCGACCACGATGCCCTGTTGGCCGAGGAAGCCCTGGAGCGTCTGCGCTGGTGTGCCCTGACCTGGCACAAGCTGAATCTGAGCGCCGTTGTCCGGACTTCCCGCTACGACGGCGTCGGGCATGTTCGCCGTCTTCCAGCCCGTCGGGAACGAGAGCTCGAAGCGAAGATCCGGATGCAGAAAACGCGTGCCGCGGAAAAAGCCCTGACGCGGATTCTCACCGAACACCATGCCGTTCACCAGACGCATGTATGAATCACGATTTACCTTCGCGTTGGCGAGCGCGCCGGCGGGCAGTTGCGCCACACGTTGCTCCGCACGCTGCACGCGATTGCCTGGATCCGGGTGCGTGCTCTGCCACTCCGGCACGCGACCACTACCGCCTCCCAGTCGGCCCAGCGTCGTGAACACCTTCGCGGCTTCACGGACATCGTAGCCCTGCGCGAGCGAGTATTGGAAGCCGAGTGCATCGGCCTGCAGTTCGTCGTCACGACCGAACTTGAGGAAGAGCAGGCCCGCGCCCGAACCCAGCACATCGCCGTATTTGGCGACCGTCGGCGAGAGAATGCTGGCACCTACCAGACCGATCTGCGCGACTTGTTGTTTGCTCATCGCCGCCACCGTGTGCTTCGCTGTGACGTGCCCGATCTCGTGACCGATGACCTCGGCGAGTTCCGCTTCGCTGTTCAGGTGTGTCATCAGGCCTCGCGTCACGAAAATGAAGCCACCGGGATACGCGAAGGCGTTTACCGCTGCATCGTCGAGCAAGTGGAATTCCCACGGCAGATTCGGCCGCTCCGACTTCGCCGCAATCTGCGACCCGATGCGCTTCACGAGAGCCTGCGCCTCCGAACTCGGGTATTCGCCCACGCGCTGCAGATCGCCCGCCGACGCCTGTTTACCCATCTGGATTTCCTGCGATTCCGAAATGAGTGACAGCTCGCGCCGTCCCGTTACGGGATTCGTCGCGCACGCGCCCGCTCCGAGCAGCAGTCCGAGCGCTGCGGCACCGCGCAGTCCTGTCCTCACGATCGTCCTCCGTCTTCGTATGGCGACATGTTCCGCCTCACACATTTCTGATCGACCCTGCAATCTGCGTGCCTCAATCAGAATTTCGCTTGACGGTCACTGGGGTCGACAGCATTCTTACTCGTTTAGCGCTTCTTTTTTCTAGCTCGAGTCTCTTTTCTTCCCGGTCATGCTCCCCACCCCTCCGTGTTCTCGGCCGCTGTCACATCCTTCTACGGGCGCTCGCCCGTCGCGGTGGATAGTGACCCCGGTGCTGTCGCTTTTCTTCGCGGCCGGCTGCGCCGGCGCGCGCCTCGCACCAATCACCGCGGCACGCCCCGTTACCAGCGCCGACAGCGCTCGTGCGCGGGCACTGGCGGCGGAGCAGGTGGGTACCAGCCGAGCGCGCCGCGGCGTCATCGGTGTGCTACCGTTTGCGTCCCTTGGAAGCGACTCCACGCTGGTCCCGCTCGCCTACGCCTTGGCTGACCTGGTGGCGACCGACCTGTCACGCAGCAAAGGCCTGACCGTCGTCGAACGGGCTCGACTGGGTGAAGTGCTGCGCGAACTCGATCTCGCGGAGTCGGGACGCGTCGATTCCGCGACCGCGCCGCGCGTCGGACGTCTCGTCAGCGCCGAACGACTCATCTTCGGCTCCGTAGAACCGCTCCCCGACGGTCGTACGATTCGGCTCGGTGCGCGCATCGGTGACGTTGAACGGTCCACCGTGACCAGCATCGTCGATGCCCGCGCACCGCTCGCCGAAATCTTCGAGGCCGAGAAGGAGCTCGTTTTCCGTCTCTTCCAGTCGCTCGGCATTGTGCTCTCGCCAGCCGAACGCGCCGAAATCGAGCAACGGCCGACGAAGAGCGTGAGCGCACTCCTCGCCTACGGGCGCGGCGTGCAGCGCACGTATCAGGGCGACTCGAGGGGCGCTGCCGAGGCGTTTCGCGAAGCGCACCGCATCGACAAGACGTTCGAGGGTGCGCGCACCCGTGAGATCGAAGCCAAAGAGATGGGCGCCGTCGGCACCACGAATCCCATCGCCATCCCCGGCGTGCGGTCGCTCGATCGCGCCACTTCCATGGCCGTCGATCGAATCAATCGTCCGCTCGATCTCGTCACCAACGTTACCCGCGCCGTATCTACCCCAACCGATCCGTCGTTCCCAATTACCCAAGGCATCATCGTGATCACGGTGGTGCGTCCATGAGCGCCGCCCTCGCGACCACGCGCCGTCGGATCGCGCTGGCCGCGTCACTAACCGCTGTCACCACGCTGCTGCCAGCCGCCGCCCACGCGCAGGATCGACTTATCGGGACCAGCGCCCTTGGTGCCGGCGTCACGTCCGACGTGCTGCGGTTCGGCGGGAATGGCTACTGGCAGCCCGGTGGGGCCGGACGGGATTCCATCCAGCTGCGCAGTATCTCGCAGATCTCCGTCCCGATCTCGTTGGCCGTACCGCTGGGCAGTATGTGGACGGTCGATCTTCAGTCGGTCTACTCCACCGTGCGCCTCGGCTTCGACCCAAGCACCGGTGCCCGACGGAACCTGACCCTATCCGGCGTCAGCGACGTGCGCGTTCGTGCTACCGGTCGCCTGCTGAATGACGGCCTAGTGTTCACCGCGGGCATCAACGCGCCGACGGGGCAAACCGAACTCCAGGCCAACGATCTTACCGTCATCCGGGCCAGCGCCGCACCCGCGCTCGGCCTCAGTGCGCCGCCCGTCGGCGGTGGCCCGGCCGGCACCGTCGGGCTCGTGGCCGCCCGAAAGCTCGGGGCCTGGGCCGTCGCGGTGGGTGGCTCGTTCGAAATGCGTGGCACCTATCAGCCGGTCGCTGCCCTGACCGCAGGCGCGCCGTCGGGCGACTATCAGCCGGGCAACGTAATGCGCGGCTCCATCGGCTTCGATCGCTTGGTCGGCAAGCACCGTCTCAGCATCTCCAGTGCCGCCGATCTTTACCAGACCGACGAACTGCGCGATCCGACCGTCAAGCGCGCCAAACCGCTGGCCACGGTCCGACTCGGACCGTTCGTGACGACCGATATTCAGCTCCAGCTCGCCGTCGCGCGCGTGAATGAATTCGTGCTGTGGACCGCCCACCGTTTTCGCTCACAGTTCAAGAGCGATGGGGTCCAAATTAATGGTTCGTCTGCGAACTACATCGACGGAGGACTGCGTACCAGCTTGCCGCTCCGCCGGTCGCTCGACCTCCTGGTCACGGCCGACGGCCGGTACCATTCTGGCCTTGCGATCAATCAGGGGCTCGCCACGTCCGGCGTAATCGGCGGCAGTGGCACCCTCGGCCTAATCGCCCGCATCGGCAAACTCTCGCTGCAGCCGTACCTGCGGGCCCAAGCCGGGAGCCTGTCCGTACGCAACTCCACCGCCCCCTCCACATCATTTGTTGGTGGTTCGGTGGGCATCTTCGTAGTAACCCGCTTCTGAGCCGCCCATGACCATCATGAAGCTTTCCATCCGTACGCTCCGATCGGTGCCTCGCGGACTCGCCGCTGGTGTGACTGCCGCCGCCGCCCTGCTGGCGCTGGCGTCCTGCAGTGACCCCGCCGATGTCACCAACCCAGATCAGAACGCCCCCGCCAGCATCGCGCTGACGACCTCCGTCATGGCCTCGCAGGCCTCCGTGGTACAACTCAAGGTGCAGTCGGCCTATCTGAGACAGGGTGGCGCCACCGTCGACATCAGTACGCAGACCATCACGTTATCCGATGTGCCGACGCAGAAGGTCCCGATCAGCATCGATCTTTCTGCCTGCCTCGCCGACGCGTCACGCGCCGGCCCGACCGGCGCCGCCGGAGTCGTGGCGGCCCCGGCGGCCGACGAATGCGTCGTTCGCGTGCTTATTGAACTCGTGCTCGACAGCGCTGCCGTAGATCGCCAAACCGTCGGTCCGATTTCGCTAAGCCCCGGCGTACAGAAAATTGTATCGACGCCGATCGCCTTGAACGAAGTCTCGTTGGTCCGCATCGACGCACCCACCGCCAACGCCGTGGTCACGGGGGATCCGTTGCGCTTGGAAATCACGCGCACGATGCAGCTCTCCGCCGCTGTGCTCGACGGCGCGCAGCGCATCATCACCACGCGGACCGTCAACTGGAGCAGCAGCGCTTTAGGCGTGATGTCGGTAAACGCCAACGGGTTGGTCACCGCCGTCTCGACCGGTACGGCGACGATCACCGCCGCCACCGCTGGACGCGTTAGTACCGTGTCGGTGCGCTCTGTGCCGCTGCCCGCGGCGCTCACCATTGTGTCCACCAGCTCATCGGGGCAGGCCACCGTGCGCTCGGTGCCGGCCGGCGTCGACTGCACCGTGAACGGCTCGGTGCTCACCGGCACGTGCTCCTTCACCTTTCCCGGCGATGCGTCGGTCGCACTCACCACGACGCCTGCGACACTTTCCGAACTGTTGTCGTGGACAAACGATTGCAGCGCAGCCATTGGCGCCACCTGTACGATCGCGACGTCGCAGGCGCGCACGGTGGGCGTGACCCTGCGTGCCTTCCGAACGCTCACCATGATCGGCACCGGAAACGGCACCGGCTCCGTCACGAGTCCGGTCGGGCTGAACTGCTTAATCACGGTCCGCCTCGCGAGCGGCAACTGCTCGATGAATATCATCGACGGTACCTCCGTCACGCTGACCGCGAACGCTACGGCGCCCAACGTCTTCCGAACGTGGGGTGGAGACTGCGCGTTCAGTATTGGCAACACGTGCACACTTACGATGAACACCAACCGCGCACTTAGTGCCCGATTCGACATGCCGACACTGCTTACCGTGACGCCGTTCGGCACCGGGAACGGCTCGATCGTCGCACCAGGCCTTATCGCGTGCACGCGCAGCGACCTTGTGAACACCGGTACGTGCAGCAACACCGTAAATTTTGGCACCGTCGTCACCCTCACTGCGGGCGCCGGACCGTTCTCGACTTTCACCGGCTGGACGGGCGCCTGCAGCGGTATCGCCCCAACCTGTCAGGTCTCCGTGGAACAGGCGAGCAGTGTCGGCGCCATCTTCACGCGGCAAATCGGCGTCATCACGATCGCGCTCACCGGAACGGGTACCGGCGGCGTCTCGCTAAACGGCGCGACGCTCTGCATCAAGACCGTCGCGCAGTCGGTGTTGGTGTGCACGGCTTCGCTCAATCTCGGATCTTCGGTCTCACTACTCGCCCAGCCGGGGTCAAACACTGGGTTGGTCGGATATTCGGGATCGCTCTGCTCCGGCTTGTCGCTCGCCTGCACATTCACGCTCACGGGGAACGCGGCGGTCGGCCTCGCCTTCGGACCCCTCGGCAGCATGGTCACAGTCGGCCCCGGTGAGAACTCCACGGGGGCGGGGACCATCTCGACGCCAGATCGGTCGCTTTCCTGCGCGCTTGACGGACAAACGGCCACTGGTGCGTGCACCACGACCGTGCCCAATGGTACCTCGCTGATTCTCAACGCGGTCAGCAACAGCAACGCGACGCTGCTTGCTTGGGGCGGCGCCTGCGCCGCGTTCAATTTCAGCCCAACGTGCACGTTCACGCCAAGCGGTAATGTCGCGGTGACCGCGCGCTTCGTGCCGGTGGTGACCATGTCGTTCACCGTGTATGGGCCGATGGGCTCCCGAGTCAGCATCACGTCCACCACGCAGAACACCAACTGCACCGTCACCGATTCTCTGGCGTTTATGAAGAACTGCAATATTAAGTTCGCCGTTGGCGACACGGTGCGCATGGTGGCAGTGCCCACCCCACCCTTTAGCACCTTCTTTACCTGGGTGGGGCCATGTCAGGAAATAAGCAGCGGATTAAAGTGCACGTTCGTTGCCAGTAGCAGCACGACGTCCGGTTTTGCCTACTTTTTCGGTGCTCCAAGCGGAGCGGCTCCGTCCGAAAGCCTCATCACGAAGGGCGCGATCAAGAAGCAAGACTCACGACCGTGATGCGGACGGCGTAATCGGGAGAGGGAAGCAGGGGAGAAAATCCCCTGCTTCCCTCCTACACCACCAGACATGCGGGTCCGCATCCGGCGGTTCAAAGTGTTGAGGTTATGATGGACCGAGTCGCGAGACACCCAGTGTAGTGAAGTACCGCGTCGGAAATCCCGTGAGAAGCGCACCATGCGTTGACGTCTCCCACCATTGCCTGCTGTGCGCCGCCGCGGCCGTGGCCAGACGCTCGGAAAGTCTCCTTTCGCGTAGCGCAGGACACAGCGTCGTACTCTGTTTGACGATCGACATACGCAGGCGAAGGAGAGCCATTTGTCCACGTCGGCCAAACGCCAGGGGTGTCCGCCAGACGGAAATAGGCTTTCCACCCTGTGAAATGACTCCGCAGCTCCGCCGCCACGCAGGCGAGACTGCGTCCGCCATTTCGGGACGTGATCTCCCGGATGCGCTCTTTCAGCTTGGTCATGGCTTTCGGCTCCACTCGGCGTTTGACCATCCCTTTCGCGGTATACCAAAAACTGTAGCCGCGAAATTCACGATCCGTCGCCGGTGCCACCGCACTCTTCGCGGCGTTGACCCGAAGTTTGAGTTGCACCTAGGTCTTTGACCGTTTAGAAATTGGCTTTGTATATCCGAACGTGCGTCGGGCGTCCTTGCGTGTGAAGCGCCAGTTGATCGTGGTCTTTCGCCGGTTGGCACGACGGGTCCACGCGCGCACTTCGGTGCGCAGCGTCCGAGCGCGTCGATACGGCGCGTGCCAAGGCACTGGCGCGACACCAGGCTGCGTTCAATCTCCGCCTGATTCAGCCAGCTCCCGTGTTTGGGCGGGTAGTGGACGGCCAAGCGTTGCCACAGACGGTGGCCCTCCGCGAGCCCAAAGTGGTCGGTGAGGGCCTTCTCCCGATGGGTGTTAAGGTTGACCATCACCCAGTAAATCGTGCGCGCTGCGGGATAGGCGGCCATGATGGTGCCGATCATGCGCACAAACGCCGCCGACGTCCGGTCAGGCGTCGCGCACGTAGAGTGACGGCCGACTTTCGGCTCGACGACGCCGAAGATGTTGGCCGTCCCACAGCAGCGATAGTCGGTGTCGCGCTTCGCCACATGCCCCGGGCGCGCGGGGCGCGGCGTCCGCACCTCGGCATGCAACGACACCGGTTTCTCGTCGAGGCAGACCACCGGCTCCTTTTCCCAGTACGCACGCTCATACAGCGCCAGGACATCCTCCCTGTTCGTCAGGTACGCCGCGTCGAGGTCAACGAGGCACCACATGTTTTTCCCGCCACGGCTTGAGGTCGTGGCTTCGCAACAGCACCCGAATCGTCTCCCGGCCCACGTGCGGCACCAGTTGGCGTTTGACGACCTGTTCCGCAATCAACCGCACGGTCCATCGCGCGGCGCCCGTTGGCAGATCGGTACACACCATCGCAATAATGCGTTGCTTGTCGGCGGTCCCCAGCACTTCCGCCGCGCCGGGTCGGGGCCGCTCGTACAACGCGTGGTCCAAGCCCGTGGCCCGATACCGCGCGGCGATATTGCGCACCGCCTGGGGCGAGAGGCGGACCATCTCAGCGACGACCGGTGCGCGCTCGCCGCGATGCAACGCGACGAGGGATAAGGCCCGAAGGACCACCCGGACCGGCTGGACACCGCCGTGCATCAAGGTGTCCAACGTCGCAACATCGGACGGCTTCAGTCGAAACGGCAGAGGAGGTCGTGGCATTCCCCAATACAGAGATGCCCCGGTCGATTGCCAGATTAATTAAGCAAGTATTCATACGGTC
>NZ_JBDNFF010000254.1:0-3523 GCF_041689975.1 Gemmatimonas sp. | reverse complement strand
GCGACGTTGGGCTCGCCACCAGCGTCGTCACACGGTTCGCCAGCACGGTCACCATACGGTCCGCTTGCGTCACCTCTACAGGGGAGCGGAATCGCCGGATCGGACGATGGGGCACGCGGCGCATCCCCATCAGACGCGCACCACGGACAGCCCGCCCGTTTTCGCGCCATCCAGCAGGGGCGCAATCAGCGCAGCCACCCGCGGGTATCGCGCCAGCCCCTGCGCGCGCAGATACGGCTCGGCGTAGGTCGTGGAGAGGACATCGACGGTCTTGGTGATGATCCCCGCGTTCGGGAGCGCGCCGGCCACGTCGGACGTGCCCGCGCGCAGGAACTCGAGCGCCAGTTCGCACGTCGCGTCCACGAGACGCGTCGGGATGATCGTGATGCCGAAATGTAGGAGCGTGTCCGTGGCGGCGAGATACGGCGCGTCGGGATTCTCGGCGTCCTCGCGCGGCCACGACAGGGCCTGCGTCGCGTTCACACGCCACCCGGTATAGTCGAGGCGGTCCAGTGTGCGCGAGGCCTCAATGACCGCGCGTTCTTGGTCGCCAACCGCGGCCAGGGTCCACGCGCTGCTATTCAGGCGCGCATCCAGATACGTCGTGGCGGTCGCGACGCTGGCGTAGCTGTTCGCGGTCGCGTCGCCGCTCGTGGTAATCACGGTGGGCATCTAGCGTCGCCTCCGCGCCACGCGCGGGGCAGAGGGGTCGGTCACAGGCGCCACGTCGGGCGCCACGTCGGGAGCGGAAGGGAGTTGCTCGACCACTGGGTCCACTGGCGTTGCATCGAGGGACGGAGGGTCAACCGTGTACGCGCCAGTGGCGAGCATCTCCCGCGCATCCACGGGCCACCGCCAGAACGCGGCGCCCGTGGTGCGGTCATACAGCACCCACTTCCCTGCGTGCGCAGGCGTGGTCACTCTCAGGCCTTCTTCACGGCATACGCCGAATAATTGATGCCGGTTGCGATCGTGCCCTGCACCGAGGTGTAGAGGCGCATATAGCGATGCAACGTGCCGTTGATCTCGTTGCAGAACGGCAGTTCATACGTGCCGACGATGCTGTCGGCGCTCGAGTTCGTGACGGACGAGTCGCCCAAGTCGAGGGCAGTGCCGCCGAACACGACCGAGCCCATCGCGGGCACGGCGCTGAACTGCGTCTTGATCAAGTAGCGCTCGTCGCCGGTTGCCACTTCGATGGCCGTGACGTTCACGATCACGCGGCCGTCGACGCGGCCCGTGCCGAGGTCGAGGATGGTGGCGACAGCGGCAGACGACGCAATCAGGCCCGCGGCCTTGAGAATCGTGTCGGTATCCGGAGTTTCGTCCTTCTGGTTGCGCGGCATATCTGACATCTCCTACGGGGCGAGTTCCCGCCCCGCTGTGTGTGAGGGGGTGGTACTACGCGACCGCAGCGACGTTGCTGATGCCACGGAGGCGGGCCGCGGCGCGGCCATGCTCGATGGCCATGCCCGCGAACCACTCGACGCGCGTGCGGAACTTCGGCGCCGTGTCCAGCTCGCCGAGATCACGCACATCCATGCCGCCGGACTGGATGCCGGTCACGAGGCCGTCGCCGAGCGCGAGGCAGTAGATCGACGTGGCCGTGGCGGTGGCGCCGCCCGAACCCACCTCGTCGAACGCGAGCGGGTCAGTCCCGCCATTGTCCGGGTAGGTGTTGACGATCGGCACGCCGTTGTAGCGCGTGACCTGACGCCCGAAATCATCGAGCGCATAGTCGATGTTCCCGCCAACGCCAGCGGTGCGGGCCGCAACCGTCAGGCGGCGACGAAGCGCCTTGTTCATCACGAGCACGCGACCACGGCCCGCTTCCTCGGGGACCGTATCGAGCAGCTCGTCCAGCATGATGAGCGACAGCGCGCCGCCGCCATTCACGCCGGAGTTCTCGATCAACTGTCCGCCGACGATGCGATTCTGCAGGCCGTCGATTTCGGCAGGCGTGCTCGTGCTGTCGCCCTTGATGATGACGCGGGTCATCTCCGCGGCGAGCGCCTTCACCTTCATCTGCTCCTGCACCGCGCGCGCGACCTGGCCCTGCGTCTTGACGATGAACGTATCGACGTCGAGGTCGCCGCCGCAGATGCGGAGCGCTTCGACGAGCTGATTCACGACGCCCGTCGACTCGGGATAGGTGCCGTTGACGTTACGGAACGCCACGCCGGAGAGGTTGCTTTCGCGGTTGTACTGGTACGCGTTGCCCTGAATATCCTTGAAAGGAATCGCGGCGAGCAACGCGGACGCGCGGGCGAACATCTCGATGACGCCGGCGCGAATCGTCTTGCCTTCGTTGATGGCGACTTTCGCCGCTTCCATCAGTGTGAGAGCCATAGAGGCATCCTCGGGTACAGGTGGACCCCGAGGCATTGGCTCGGGGATTCGGTGGTGATGCTTCACGCCGAATCCCTCGGCCCCTACGGCTGTGTCCTACGGTGTCGCGTGGTGCCCTGCGCTCTGACCGGACCGGCGTTACGCGAGCAGTCCCGCTTCTCGTGCGGCCGCGATGGCCTCCACGGGATTGCCGTTTCCCACGACTGGAGCCGCGAGCACACCTGGGCGCGTGCCCGGTGCGCCACTGCCGCCCGCCTGCGTGCCCTGCACCCACTCGGGGTACTGTTTCGCCAGTGTCTCCGTGATGTACTTCTCGACCGAAAGCCCCGGCTTGCCCTTCACCATCGGCTTCCCGTCCTCCGTGAGGTCGAACTCTGCGCGGTGCAGTTGCCACATCTGCCCGAGTCGCTCGGGGATGATCTTGGCGCCCGCGAGCAGGCCCTTGACCTGATGGTCGAGCTTGAGTTCGCGGTTCTCGGCGGCGTAGCGATCGGAGGCGTCGAGCCGCGGCGCATATTCCTCGAGCAGCTCCTTGCGGAGATCCTCGCGCACTGCGGCGATCTGCTCGTCCGTGAGTCCGGCCTTGTCGGCCTTCGCCTTCGTCTCGAGCGCATCGCGCTCCTTCACCAGCTTCTTCGTCAGCTTCTCGGCGGCGTCGCGCTTCTCTCGCTCATCCTCGAGCGCGGACTTGCTGACAACATTCGGGTGCCACTTGCCATCGCGCTCCGCGTAGTCCTCGCGGAAGGCGTCGGGAATCTCATCGAGTGTGTCAAATACAGGGAGCGGCATTGCATCCTCGTCTGGTGCTGGGGCGTGCGCCCGTCTGCGTGGAGTATGGCAGGGCGGCGCGCGATGCAAGAGGGGGACGGGCGGCGAGTGGGGCGGTGCGGGGTACTCTCACTTTACGCCGAGAGCGCAAAGGCGGGACGGGCCACTCGGATGATTTCCGTGCAGCGGCAATTGTACTCGCCCTCGCCTGGGTAGGTCTGGCCGTTGCGGTACACGCCATCGAGCGGAGCTTCCGCGCCGTCCATCTCGCGGTGTTCGTCGCGTTCGCGCCCGTCGATAGTCGCGACCCAGCGGCGGACCACCTCAACGCCGTCCAATGTGCCCGCGCGCTGGGCCTCTTGCCACGCGAGTTGCTGGCCGACTTTCTGCGACTGGAGCGCGGCAG
>NZ_JBDNFF010000253.1:0-24698 GCF_041689975.1 Gemmatimonas sp. | reverse complement strand
GTGACGGGACCATCGTTCACCAGTTCCACGTCCATCGAGGCGCCGAACTCCCCTGTTTCGACAACCAATTGGTGATAGCGCAAAAGCATCACGAGTTGGTTATATAGTGGGAGAGCGGTTTCTGGTCGGGCCGCCTCGATAAAGCTTGGACGCTTTCCCTTTTTGACATCAGCGTACAGCGTGAACTGCGAAACGACGAGGAGCGCACCTGCGCACTCGGCGATATCGTGATTAAGTTTCCCGTGGGTGTCTGCAAACAGGCGGAGACCGACGATCTTGTCGGCCATCCATCGGAGTTCCGCCTCGGTGTCCGTGTGCGTGAACCCCACTAAGAGCAGATAACCAGACTGAATGCGCCCGGAGACTCTCGATTCGGTTTCGAGATCGTCCGAACGGATACGGACTTCGGCCCGGCTGACACGCTGAAGTAAAATTCGCATAGCGCAAAAGTCTGGCATTGCCTTCCGATTCACGGAAGTGCAACGGAACAATGTCAATCATGACGACCGTGCAACCACGACTTGCGCTACACTTCGATCTAACGCCGCGTTCTGCGGCGACAGACTCCGACTCTGCATTCCTGGCCGCGTGCGTTGCGTGGCTCGGACTCGATCAGGGCCAGCAGTTGAACTGGGACACGCCATCCAATCACACGCTCGATGGTGGACGGATCCTCCGGTGGGCACCATACCGCGAAGGCGGATCGGCGCTGGCCGACATCGTGGTGCACGCACCAGATCCTCTCGATCGTTCGCTGCAGTGGTCCACGCACGTCACGTACGTGGTGACTACCAACTCGAGCGGCGCTGTGCACCGGCAGGTGAACATTCGCGTCGGTACCGATGGAGGCCTCAGCAATGGCGCGCCTCCGCCGGTGCGGCCGCCTCGCTTGCTCTCCGAACTCGACGCGCAGTTCACGCTCGTGTCGAACGATGGTCCACTGCAGCGGGTTCCGACGCAGCTCGAGGCCGGTACGCTCGATGCGTTCGTGCGCTTCGTACTTTGCGATCCGGCCCGCACAATGCCGGTGTTACTCCTTACTGAATTGCCCGACGGCGGCTACGTGTTGCCACCCGAGCAGTTCGCCGCGGAGATGTTCGGGCTGGGCCTCTGCTTCATGCTGCGCCACTCCGACACCTTTGCCCTCTCCGATGCCGTGGGCGGACACGCGCGAAGTGTTTTCCTCGGTTCGGCGCGTGCGTACCTGCCCGGCTTCACACTCGAGTCAGATCCGTTCCAGCACCCGCTCGTTCTGGCTCGCGCCCTCGCCCTCCCGGGCGAACGTCGCCGACTGGTTCAGCGCCTGGCCGAAGTGTCGGTGCAGCGTCCGTTTTCCGACCCGGCCATCGTGGACACGCTTCGCGACCAGCGGGCCTCCACGTACGGCAAGCGCCCGGATGCCGCGGAGGCGCTTGCCGCCGCCGAGTCGGGTGTGGAAATGGACAAGGGTCAGCTGATCTCGCTGGTCCGTCAGTACGAAGACGCAGTCCGTGCCGCCGAGGGTGAGCTCTCCCGCACCCGCGAACGCCTAGTTGAGTCTCGTGAGCTGCTGGAGGCCGAGCGCGCGTCGGCCCGGGCGCTCCGTACAACGCTGGCGGCCCACAAGGAACGCCAACCGATATCCAAGCCGGCCAGTGATGCACCGCAGTCGGTGCTCGAAGCGGTCGAGCGTGCACAGGCGCTGTATTCCGATGCGCTCCGCCTGCTGCCGTCGGCCTACACCGCGGCACGCGAGTCGTCGTTCCCCGACCCCGATACCGCCTGGTCGTACTTGAAGGCCCTCGGCGAAGTGGGCCGTCGTCGTCAGGACCGCGCACTGGGTCGCCCGTTGGGTGACGTCTTCACCGACCTCGGCGTGGATTTTTCGCCGGGACCATCCGACGGTAGTCGCAAGACGCCGTACATTTTCCGTGATAGCGAGCGCGAAATCGAATGCGCCGATCAGCTACGCAAGGGTGCCAATCCCCTCACGTGCCTGCGGATCTACTTCACGTCATCGGAAGACGGCGGGTTCGTGATCGGCCACGTGGGACGCCAGATCGAAATCGCGGCGACCACGGTGGCCACGGTGGCCACGGAGTCAATTCCGACCTGAAGTTGATTGGTGGCGAACGTGTAGTCGACAAACGGAAGTACCGCGTCGATGCCTGCAGCGATGGGAGCCACTTTCGCTGACAGATCCGAAGCAGTGCTTCCGTTTGTCGTTCACACGCTCGCCACCAATCCCTTTACGCCCGGAAATCACACCGCGCCGAACAGTGGTCAGGGGGACGTCTCGTGGAACACCACATTCGTCTCGTGCTGCAGGGCGCGACGGAGTGCCCACGCGTCGGAGAAGAGCACGACCACATGTCCCTTGTGGTCGAACAGCTTGAGGCGCCCCTGCCCCGTGGCCACGCGCTCCACGTCGGCCTTCGGTCCCGTGATCCAGCGCGGCCACCGATACGTCATCTTCTCGAACTTGCACGGTGCGGCATACTCGTGCTCGAGACGGAACGCCATCACGTCGAACTGCAGTTGACCCACGGCACCCACGATGGGCTGTGAGCCCGCGGAGGTCTCGGCGAAGAACACCTGCGCCGCTCCCTCCTCCGTGAGCTGACGCAGGCCGCTGTCGAACTGCTTGCGCTTGAGCGGATCGGCCGGAACGGCGCGGGCGAAGTGCTCGGGTGGGAAACGCGGAATGCCCTGGAACTCGAGCTTCCCGTCGCCTCCCAACGTGTCGCCGATGCGCAGGTTTCCGCGGTCCATGATGCCGATCACATCACCGGGGAACGCTTCATCGATGCTGACGCGATCGCGCGCCATGAACTGCTGCGGAGCGGCCAGCCGGATCGGCTTTCCACTGCGCTGATGCAGCACCTGCATGTTCGCTTGGAAATGTCCGGACACGATGCGCACGAACGCCACGCGGTCGCGGTGCTTCGGATCCATGTTCGCCTGAATCTTGAACACGAAGCCCGTGAAATCGGTGCTCTCCGGATCGACGTTGCCGATGTTCGTTTCGCGCGGTCCCGGCGATGGCGCCAACTCGAGAAATTCGCGTAAAAACGGTTCGATACCGAAGTTCGTGAGCGCGGACGCGAAGAAGACCGGCGTAAGCGACCCGTCGATCACGCGGTCGTGATCGTACGTGTGACCGGCGGCATCGAGCAGATCGATATCGGTCATGAGCCGATCGAACGCGCTTTCGCCCATCGCCTCGATGAGCGCCACGTCGTCGATGCTTACCATCGTGTCGTCGGCCCGGGTGGCGCCGCGATCACCGCTGCGCTCGAACAGGTGCACTTCGCGCTTGAGACGATCGTACACGCCGACAAAAATGTCGTTGTCGAACACGGGCCACGTGGCGGCGAAGCAGTCGATACCGAGATCCGCCTCGACGTCCTGAATGAGCTTGAGCGGATCCTCGCCGTGGCGGTCGCACTTGTTCACGAGCGTGAAGATCGGCGTGCGGCGACGCTTGCACACCTCGAACAGCTGACGAGTACGCTCTTCCACACCGCGACGGTTGTCGAGCAGCATGATGGCACAGTCGGCCGCGACCAGAGTGCGATACGTGTCTTCCGAGAAGTCTTCGTGACCCGGCGTGTCCAGCAGGTTGAGCTGATAACCCAGATACTCGAACTGCAGGACCGAGCTGGTCACCGAGATACCGCGCTCCTGCTCCAGCTTCATCCAGTCGGAGGTGGCATGCCGCGTGGCACGGCGTGCCTTGACCGAGCCGGCCAGGTGGATCGCGCCACCGTACAGGAGCAGCTTTTCGGTGAGCGTGGTCTTGCCGGCGTCGGGGTGCGAAATAATCGCAAAGGTCCGGCGACGGGAGATTTCGTGCGCGAGGCGGCCAGCCGCGACGTCAGAAGAAACAGCGTCAGTCATCCCGAAAGCTAAGCGCCCTTGGCGGGTATCCGAAACAGCAACGCGGACGGTTACTCCACCGTCACCGACTTTGCCAAGTTCCGCGGCTGGTCCACGTTGCAGCCGCGCTTCACCGCGATGTAATAGGCCAGCAACTGCAGCGGTACGCTCGCCAGGATGGGCGTGAGCAGGTCCACCGTTTCGGGAATCCGGAACTCGTAATCGAGCTTGCCGGCCAGCGCTGGCTCTTCGCGCGTGGTGATCGCGATGATCTTGCCCTTGCGTGCCTTCACCTCCTGAATGTTCGACGTGATCTTGTCGAACACCGCGTCGTGCGGGGCGATGCACACCACCGGCATCATTTCGTCGATGAGAGCGATGGGGCCGTGCTTCATCTCGGCCGCCGGATACCCTTCAGCGTGGATGTACGAGATCTCCTTGAGCTTGAGCGCGCCTTCGAGCGCCGCGGGAAAGTTGTAGCCACGACCGAGATACAGGAAATTGGTCGCGCGCTTGAACTCTTCGGCGAGGTTCTCGATCTCCTCGGCACGATCGAGGATGGACTGGATCTGGCCGGGCAGGTCGGCCAGCGCCTGCGCGATTTCACGACCGCGCGCCACACTCAGATTCTTCAGCCGCGCGAGCTTGAGCGTGAACAGCGCCAAGGCGACCACCTGGCTCGTGAACGCCTTGGTCGACGCGACACCGATTTCCGGACCGGCATGCAGATAAATGCCGCCGTCGTCCTCGCGCGCAATCGTGGAACCGACCACGTTCACCAGTCCGAGCGTACGTGCGCCACGACGCTTGGCTTCGCGCATCGCGGCCAGCGTATCCGCCGTTTCGCCCGACTGCGAGATCACGATGCAGAGCGTCGTCGGCGTCACGATCGGATTGCGATACCGGAACTCCGAGGCGTACTCGACTTCGACAGGAATACGGCACAATTCCTCGATCATCATTTCGCCGATGAGCGCCGAGTGCCAGCTCGTGCCGCAGGCGGTGATGATGATGTTGTCGACCTTGAGCAGGTCTTCCTTCGAGATATTGAGACCACCGAGCTTCGAGAAGCCTTCCTCGAGAATGAGACGGCCGCGCATGGTGTTTTCCACCGTCGTCGGCTGCTCGAAGATTTCCTTCAGCATGAAGTGCGGATAGCCGCCGCGCTCGATCTGCTGCAGATCCCAGTCGATACGCGTGACCGGCTTGTCGCGGATCGCCGAGTCGAGGTCGAGCACCTTGTAGCCATCGCGTGTGATGACGGCGATATCACCGTCATCCAGATACACCACGTTGCGCGTGTGCGCGAGAATCGCCGACGCGTCGGAGGCCACGAAGTACTCGTCTTCGCCCACACCGATCAGCAGCGGGCTGCCTTTGCGGGCGGCCACGATCTTGTCCTTCTCGTCGCTCGTGATCGCCGCCAGGCCGTAGGTGCCATCACACTGACGAAGTGCTTCAATCACGGCTGCTTCGAGATTGCCGGCGTACGCCACTTCGATGAGGTGGGCGAGCACTTCGGTATCGGTGTCCGACTTGAACACGTAGCCGCGCGCTTCCAGGCCCGCCTTGAGCGCCGTTGCGTTCTCGATAATGCCGTTGTGTACCACCGCGATCTTGCCGTTCTGGCTCGCGTGCGGGTGCGCGTTGACTTCCGTCGGCGGACCGTGCGTCGCCCAACGGGTATGCGCGATGCCCATCGTGCCCTGCGGCGGATCGTTGGCGATCACTGCTTCGAGCCGAGCGATCTTACCCGCCGCGCGGCGCGTTTCCACGCCTTTGCCATTCATAATAGCGACACCCGCCGAGTCGTACCCACGATACTCGAGGCGCTTCAGCCCTTCGAGCAGCATGGGAGTCGCGATTCGATTGCCAACGTAGCCGACGATTCCGCACATGGTCGTTCGAGGTCTAGAGTGATCCGAGAGCCGACAGCGGCTCCCGGGCCTGCTTGATCAAGGTGCGCGCGTCCTGCTCAGACGGTCCTTCGGCAATCACGCGCACGATCGGTTCAGTACCCGACGGGCGCAGGTGCACCCAGCGGTCGGGCCAATCCAAGCGGAGTCCATCCTGAGTATCGGCCACCGCGTCCGGAAAGGCAGCGCGCAGCGCCACATACACGGCATCGAGCGGTGCCTCTGGACGATCCAGCTTGTCCTTCACGATCACATACCGCGGCCGTTCAGCGATCAGCTCCGATAGCGGTCGAGCTTCCTCCAGCATCAATTGCAACAAGAGCGCCGCGCCCACCGGCGCGTCTCGCCCAAAGTGCAGCTCCGGAAGGATGACCCCGCCGTTCCCCTCGCCGCCGATAGTGGCGCCCAGGTCGCGCATGGCCATCGCCACGTTCACCTCGCCCACCTTGGCGAAGTGGAAGGGCACGCCGGCGTCGCGAGCCACGTCAGCGACCACCTTGCTCGTGGACAGATTCGTCACCACCGGACCCGGCCGATGACGGAGTACTGTACGGGCGGCTAGCGCGAGCGTGTAATCCTCGCCCGGTGCGATGCCGTTATCGAGTACGAGTGCCAGTCGATCCACATCGGGATCCGTCGCAAAACCGATATCGGCTTCGGTCGCCTTCACCAGTGCCGCCAACTCCCCGAGGTTCTCCGCGACCGGCTCCGGTGGGCGATGAAACTGACCGTCGGCTTCCATGTTGATGGCATACACCTCACAGCCCAGCTCGGTCAGCAGCTGCGGCATGATCACGCCGCCGGCACCGCGGCAACAGTCGAGCGCTATGCGGAAGCGACGGGCGCGAATGCCTTTCACGTTGAGGTAGGGGAGCGCCAGCACCTGATCGATGTGGCGCTGCACCGCGTTCGTGTCGTGCACGATTTCGCCAAGCGCGTCCCAAGTCGCGCGCGGAATGCCGCTATCCATCAGCGCACGCATTTCGGCGCCTTCGTCGGCCGACAGGAAGAGTCCAGACGGACCGATGAACTTGAGCGCGTTCCATTCGATCGGATTGTGACTGGCCGTGATACCGAGACCGCCTGCCGCGTGATGGTGTTCGACGGCCAGCTGGATTGTAGGGGTGGGGGCCATGCCGATGTCGATCACGGTGCAGCCAACCGACTCCAGTGCGCCGTGCACGATGCGCGTGAACATTGGTCCGGAAACCCGACTGTCACGTCCCACGACGATCGTCCGTCCGCCATGTCGTGCGGCCCAGGCGCCGAAAGCGGCGCCGAAAGTCGCCACGACTTCAGGGGTCAGTCCATAACCGACACGTCCGCGCACGCCGGACACGCTCACCATCAGCCCATCGAATGCCATCTCACTCCTCGGTACATCGGCGTTTTTTCGGATACTTCTACAAGCTAGGCGGCGAGGCCCATTCGGCCAACTCGCGTATGCACGTGGTTTCCGCCGCGCATCACAGACTCTCCGCAGTAGACGATCCAGCACGTCCTGCCGTTACGGCGGTGGCACGCATGCCGACAGTGGACTAGTCTCTTCAATCATGTCCGATCCGCTTGCACTACTGCCGCTCGCCATCGCCGCCGGAGGGGGCCGTCTGGGGGCCTTCCACGCGTCGCAACTCACCGCCGCCGGGCTGACGCTGCTGCGACGGTCCGCGCCGCTGGTTCGCGCGCTGGCTGGCAAGCGTTCCGCGATCCTGCTGCCTGGCGGCCCCGCCTTTCTCGTGGCACTCGCCGCCTCAGACGGACGCGGCGCGCTCCTGCTCGATGGCAAGGCGTCGCCGACGACGATCGCCTGGCAAATAGCCGATGCCGACGTGGGGGCCGTGTTCACCCTCGAGGCGCTGGCGCCGATGCTCCCGGATGGCACGCCGGTCGTGCTGCTCGATGACGCGCCACGCGTCGCACAGGTGTTCGTGCCGGGGCGCCGCATGGACGTCGACCTGGGATCGCACCACGGGCTGTTGCTGGAGGGCGATATGGCGACGGAGGGACGCGATGAAGAGTGCGTCGTCGCCTACACGCCGTCGGGCGTCCGCCTGACGAGTACGCACCGCAACCTGATTGCTGCCGGTCGTGCCGCCGTGGCCGAGTTGCTGCTCACGCCCATGGATCACGTGTTGTCGATCCTGCCGTGCAGCGATCCGGAGTCGGTAGCCGTCTGCCTGGCCGCGCCCCTGTTCGCCGGCGCCCGCGTGTCGACGTTGTCGCCCACGAACGTGGACGAGCTGGTGGTTGCGGCTCAACGGGACGATGTCACGTTGATTGCCGCGCGCTGGCGCACCGAGACCGGCATTCGCGTGTCCGGATTCAGCGTCGCGAACGCCGTCGAACGACTGCGCGATGGGACGCTGCTCCACGAAAACGAGTAGACGCGCTACGCGACGATCTGCATGCGAGTCTGCCGCTGCACGCTGCGATCGGGACGCACGATGACGCCACTGGCCAGCGCCCGCTCGAACGCGGACACGCAGGCGGGATCGAACTGCGATCCCGCGCAACGGCGGAGTTCGGCCACCGCATCGTCGACCTGCATGCCGTCGCGATAGGGACGGCCACTCGTCATCGCATCGAACGAGTCGGCCACCGCCGTGATGCGCGCTTCGAGCGGAATTTCGCGACCGCGCAGGGTGTCGGGCGAACCGTGACCGTCGAATCGCTCGTGGTGTGAACGCACGACCGCCAGCGCGTGCGGCATATCCCGCAGCAGTGGTGCCAACAGACGCCAGCCGATGACCGGATGCTCCATGACGTGGGCATACTCGGCATCCGTGAGCGGACCTGCCTTGTTCAGCACAGACTCCCGTACGCCGATCTTGCCGATGTCGTGCAAGCGGCTGCCCAGTTCGAGCTCGTACAGCAGCGACGGCGTGACATGCAACTCATGGGCAATCGCCGTCGAGTAGCGGCTCACGCGCGTGGAGTGTCCCCACGTGTACGAGTCTTTCACTTCGAGGGCTTCGGCCAATGACTGCAAAGCGGCCAGGAACAGCTCCTCGTACTTACGCGCCTGAAGTGCAACTCTGGCCTCGAGATCGGAGCGATACGCCGCGTTCTCGATCAGCAGCCGGCGCTTCTCGAGCGCCTGCACGACGCGGGCCCGCAGCTCTTCGATGGCGAACGGCTTGGTGAGATAGTCGAGCGCACCGGCATCGAGGCAGCGAACAGCCAGGTCGACATCGGACACGGCAGTGAGCATCACGACGGCGGTCTCGGGCCAACGCGCACGGATCGCCGTGAGCAGCTGCGCACCATCCATCCCCGGCATGCGAAAGTCCGAGAGCACAAGTGGCGACGGCGTCACGGCCTGAACCTCGAGCGCGTCCGCCCCGCAGCTCGCTTCGAGGCACTCGAACCCTTCGGCCTGCATGAGGCGGCGGACCACCGATCGCATCGACGTTTCGTCGTCCACGATCAGGCAACGGCGCGGTGCGCCGGCTAACGCTGCAGCAAAACGCATCAGGCCGCCGGCTTCGGATCGAGCGGGAGCGTGGGCCACACTACGGCCATTGGCTGCGACACGGGGCTTTGGGCACCCGGGTCGCGACGGAATCCGAGCGGCGCAACTCGCCGGCGCTCGCTGACGGCAGTAGCTTCCGACTTGAGTTCGCCTCGGACCACACGGAGCCCATGACGCGCATTTACGACGAAGACCTCGCGGGTGGCATGGCCACTCGCGCCATCCATGCCGGCCAGCGCCCCGACCCGGTGTCGGGCGCCATCATGACGCCGCTCTACCTCACGTCCACTTACGTGCAGGAAAGCATCGGCGTCAACAAGGGATACGAATACGCCAGGGGGAAGAATCCTACCCGTCAGGCGCTCGAACGGAACGTCGCGACGCTCGAGGGCGGCCGGCACGGTTTCGCGTTCAGCAGCGGCATGGGCTGCCTCGACTCGATCATGAAGCTGTTCCGCGCCGGTGATCACATCGTGTGCGGGGAGAACGTGTACGGTGGCACGTTCCGTCTGTTCGATCGAATCCTGCGTCATTTCGGCCTGTCGTTCACGTACGTGGATACGGATGATCCGCAGCGGGTGGCTGATGCGATGACGACGTCCACGCGAGCCCTGCTCGTGGAGACGCCGACCAACCCCCTCATGCGACTCACCGACCTGGCCGCTATGAGCGACATCGCCAAGCGACACCAGGCGCTACTGATCGTGGACAACACCTTCGCGACGCCCATCTTCCAGCGTCCGTTGGAACTGGGCGCCGACATCGTCTGGCATTCAACCACGAAGTACATCAACGGTCACTCTGATATGATCGGCGGACTCGCGGTCGTACTTGAGGATGAGCTGGCCGATCGGCTCCAATTCATCCTGAATGCGGCCGGTGCGGTCCCCGGGCCATTCGATGCCTGGCTCGCCCTGCGAGGCACGAAGACTCTCCCGCTCCGCATGAAGCAGCACGATCTGAACGGCCGCGCCGTGGGTGCCTGGCTGCTGGAGCGCCTGGGCGAAGACCGGGTCATTTACCCCGGCCTGGCGCACCACCCGCATCACGAGCTCGCCAAGCGGCAGATGAGCGGCTTCGGCGGCATGATGACGCTCGACCTCAAGACCATCGACAACGCCCGGCAATTCCTCGAACGCGTGCGGGTGTTCTCGCTGGCCGAGTCGCTGGGCGGCGTGGAAAGCCTCACCAACCACCCATTCAGCATGACCCATGGGTCGGTTCCGGCCGACATCAAGATCGCCATGGGTCTCAACGACGGTATGGTTCGACTCTCCTGCGGTATCGAAGATGCCGAGGACCTGATCGCCGATCTCGACGGCGCCCTCGAAGGGATCTGAGGCCGGCTGGAACTGGAGGCACCCTTTCTCCGTAGGAAGGGTGTCTCCAGCCCCCTGATTATGCCCGCCACACCGCTCACGCAGATCTCGTCGGTCACCTGGGAACATCCGGCCGACCGAGCCGCCTTGCAGACACTTCGCGCCCTCCCGGGATTCGACGAGGTCGTACGCAAGATCGCCAGCATCTTCGGCGAACGCGGCGTCCGCAATCTTTTCCTCGGCGACGCCGTTCTGGTCGGCCCCACGCAGCGCCCCATGCTGCACGCGTTGTATTCGGACGTGCTCCAGGCGCTCGACTGGCCCAACGCCGGCCACCCGGTCCCTCAGCTGTATGTGGCGCAGAATCCGATCGCCAACGCGGGCGCCGTCGGCTTCGCTCAGCCCTTCATTGTGATCAACTCCGGCGTGCTCGAACTCCTGGAGCCCGAGGAGCAGCGCTTCATGCTGGCGCAGCAGCTCGGCCACATCATGACGGGGCGCACCACGTATCGTACAATCGCCCTCATCGTGCTCTTTTTCGGCATGAGCGCGCTGCCGCTGCTGGCCTCGATCGCCCTGCTCCCCTTCCAGCTCGCGCTCCTCGAGTGGTATCGCAAGTCGGAGCTGTCGGCCGACCGCGCCGGTATGCTCGGCACGCAGGACCCGCGCGCCAGCCTGATGACGTTCCTGAAGCTGGCCGGTGGCCGTGCCTATGGTGACACGATCGACCTCGACGCGTATCTCGCCCAAGCGGCCGAGTATGAAGTCGGCGGTTCGGCGTGGGACAACGTGATCAAGGCGCTCAACACGGCGCTGCGCGAACATCCGTTCCACACGGTGCGAGCCGGTGAGCTGCAGCGTTGGCAGCAGTCGGGGGACTACACGCGGATCGTAGTGGGCGACTACATCCGCCGCGGCAGCGAGGCCGAGCGTCCGCTGCGCGATGATCTACGCGACGCGAAGGATTATTACGCCGACAAAGCGAAAGCCGCCGCCGAAACCGTTGGCGACGTGATCACCCGTGCGGCCGACGCCTTCCGCGATGCGTTCAAGACCGCGGCCAGTGCGGCCAGCATGGGCGACGACATGCCGCCACCGCCGGCTTCTCCGCCGCCACCGCCGACTCCGGCGTCTCCGGAGCCGCCAGCGGGGATGTGATTCACTGTCTGGGATGAACCGATGACGCAGAGGCGCAGAGAGCGCAGGGGACGCAGAGGAAAACAATTCTGCAACTCTGCGAACTCTGCGCTCTCTGCGCCTCTGCGTGATCAGTTCCATGCTTGGTGTACTACGTGTACGGGGGACTGCTTCCTTCCTTCGTGGGCTAGATTTCGCACCATGAAGATCTTGCTCCTCGGCTCTGGCGGCCGTGAACACGCACTCGCTGACGCACTCGCGCGCGAAAATACCACCGTCGATATCGTGGCCGGCCCGGGGAACCCCGGCATTGCGCAGTTGGCCCGTGAGGTGTCGGTGAATGCCTCGGACCCGATCGAGGTCGCCGAGCTGGCTGATCGTGAACAGGTGAAGCTCGTGATCGTGGGACCGGAAGCGCCGTTGGCCATCGGACTCGTGGATCATCTGCAGCACATCGGCGTGCCGGTGTTCGGGCCCACGATGGGTGCGGCGAAGGTCGAGACCTCGAAGGCTGACACGAAAGCGTTGATGATGGCGGCCGGTATTCCGACCGCCCGCGCCGAGACGCACAAGAAGTCGACCGACGCGAAGGACGCGGTGCGTGCGCGCTTCGGCGTGCCTGTCGTGATCAAGGCAAGCGGACTGGCCGCCGGCAAGGGTGTGATCATCTGTCACACGCTCAAGGAAGCCGACGCGGCGATCGAGCGGATTCTCGACGACAAAGCCTTCGGCGAAGCCGGCAGCGAGTGTCTCGTGGAGTCGTTCATGAGCGGCGACGAGCTGTCGCTGTTCGCCGTAACCGATGGGTACAACGTGATGCCGATGATCGGCGCGCAGGATCACAAGCGTCTACTCGATGGCGACGAGGGCCCGAACACCGGCGGCATGGGCGCCTATACACCGGTGTCGTTTTCCACGCCCGCACTCGTCGACGATGTCACCGAGCGCATTCTTTTGCCCACGTTGCATGCGCTGCGCAAGCGCGGCACTCCGTTCACAGGACTGTTGTACGCCGGGCTGATGCTGACGGAAGACGGCCCCAAGGTCGTCGAGTTCAACTGCCGTTTTGGCGATCCCGAAACGCAGGCGATTCTGCCCATGCTCACCAGTAGTCTGCTCGATCCCTTGATGACCGTCGCCCACGGTGGACGCATCGGCAGTCTGTCGCCGTTTACGTGGCGCGAGGGCGCATCGGTCACCACCGTTGTGGCGTCGCGGGGCTATCCCGACGTGCCGCTCACCGGCCAGCACATCACGTTGCCGTCGTTCAGCGACGACTTGCGCGTGTACCACGCGGGCACCGCGCGCGCCGATGATGGCTCGCTGCGCACGAGCGGCGGTCGGGTGTTCGCGGTCACCGCGATGGCCGATACTTTTACTGATGCGCAGGCGGCTAGCCGTGAAGCAGCCGCGCGCATCGAGTTCGAGGGCGCGATCTATCGTCGCGACATCGGATGGCGGGAAGCAGCGCGACTTGCCTGAGCTACCCGAAACGGAAACCATCGCGCGCGATCTCGATGCGATGGTGTGTGGCGCCGTCATAGTGGGTGTGGAGGTGCGCAAAGCAGACGTGTTGCGAGAAGCCGACGCATCGGGCTTTGCGGCCGCACTGCACGGACTCACCATTGCCCACGTCTGGCGGCGCGCCAAGCTGATCGTGCTCGACATGCGCCCGACGGCGGCGGTCGCTACGGCCCCCCCCGCAACAGAACCACCGTGGCGCGTGGTGGTGCAGCCTCGCTTCACCGGAGGGATGGTGGTCGATGATGGCTCGCTATCGGAGGCCGACCGGGCCTACGTGGCTGTCACGCTGCATCTGCACGACGGGCGAGCCGTTCATTACCGCGACGTGCGCCGGCTGGGCACCGTGGCGCTCATGTCCCCCGAACGTTTCACAAAATATTCGACCGCATTAGGTGCCGAACCTCTTGACCCCCGGCTCGGCGACGCCGAGTTTTCGGGACTTGTTCGGGGGTCACGCCAAGCCATCAAAGTGTTCCTGATGGACCAGAAGCGACTCGCCGGCGTCGGCAACATCTACGCGAACGAGGCTCTGTGGCTGGCCGGGATCGATCCGTCGCGCGAAGCGCGCACTCTCTCCGAGCAGGAAAGCGGTACACTGCGCGAGCAGCTGTGTGCGGTGTTGACCGCGTCCATCGCGGCGCGGGGCACCAGCTTCCGCGACTACCGGGATGCGCGCGGTGAACGCGGATCTTTTGTCGAGCAACTGGCCGCCTACGGCCGCGCCGGTGAGCCCTGTCGCGCCTGCGGCCGCCGTCTGGTCGGCACGCATGCGATCGACGGGCGCAGCACGGTCTTCTGCTCGCACTGCCAGCGGTAAGTCGCGCGCCAAGTCGAATACCAAGCTGGCCACTCAGCTCGACTTGGCGGTCGGCTCTCCCGACGCCGACGTCCAGCGACTGCGCGCCCAGGTGCGCGAGCAGATGCGCAACGTGCCCGGCGTGTACTTCATGCGCGGAATTCACGGGGAAGTGCTGTACGTGGGAAAGAGCACCCAGGTTCGCACGAGGCTGCTGTCGTACTTCCGACTACCCTGGCCCGAACACCGGCACGCGCGGTTGCTGCGTGAAACGGCGCGTATCGAGTGGGAGCCAATGCCCAGCGAGTTCGCAGCGCTGCTACGCGAAGTGCGACTCATTCGGGCGCATCTCCCGAAGTACAACATCAAAGCCGCGCGTCCGCTCGATAAGTGGTGGGTGATCACCGTCGCGGGCGGCCCTGCTCCGCGGCTTCGCATTCAGCGCGCGAGTGCCGCGGCACGCGCCAAGCAGTCAGCGCAGGTGATCGGCCCGTTTGCCTCGCGCCGTCCGCTGGTCGAGGCGCTGCGGGTGCTCAACGACGCGCTGGGGCTTCGCGACTGCACCGACCGCGTGCCCATGGTGCTGCACGATGGCGTCGACCTGTTCGACGACATCGTACATCCGTCGCTCACGCGCACACCCGGCTGTCACCGGTACGAAACACGACGCTGTCTGGGGCCGTGCGTGGGAGCCACCACGGAGTACGCGTATCGCGCGCAGCTCTCCCGCGCGCGCGCCGTGCTCGAAGGACGTGACGACTCGCCGCATCAGCAGCTTGTTCGCGAGATGTCCGCCGCCAGCGCCGCGCTGTCGTACGAGCGTGCCGGCTGGCTGCGCAATCGACTCACGGCGCTGCAGGAACTCGATACGCAGTTGGCCCGGGTACGCGAGGCGATCACCAAGCCCAGCTTCGTATACGCGATGCCGGGGCGCGATGGCGACGATCGGCTGTACCTGGTACGGCATGGACGCGTGGTGGCCGAGGCGCGCTGCACCGTAGGGGAATCGGTGACAGCGCTGCAGGCGCTGGAGCAGCGCGGGGTGCAAGTGCCCACCGGCGCCGTCGTCGATCAGCTTGATGAACTGCTGCTGATCGAATCGTGGTTCCGTACCCGCCCGAACGATGCGGTGCTCAAGGCCGACACGGTGGTCGGCGCGCTCGAGGCACTGGCGCGCAACCTACGCGAGCGGGCGGCTTGGGAGTTCGGTGCAATGCCGATGCACTCACGTGAGCTTGGAGTGGTGAGTTCAGGTTTCGAGATTTGAGTTGCGCCACCCACAACTCCGAACTTCAACTCAATACTCAGAGCTCACGTGAGTCCGTCAGCCCTCACCAAACTCATCCTCCACCACCACGACGTCCTCCGGAATGCCAAGCGAAATCAACTCCACATCCGCTTTCCCGTTCAGGATGTACAGCTTCGCCACGCTCGGCTGCAGCTTGAACCGACGCGGTCCGGCCGCGCCGGGATTCACCACGATACGGCGCGCGGCCTTGGTAATCAGCTGTTGGTGGGTATGCCCGTACACGATCACGTCGGCGTTCATATACGCACTCACGAGTCGCGGCGGGTTCGGGCTGCCGAGCTCGTGGCCGTGCGTGACCACGATGCGCACGCCGTCAATCACTTCCTCGATCCGCTCCACGAGGTCCGGACGTCCCGGAGCATCGGTGTTGCCCCACACGGCCTGAATCGGCGCCAGCGTGGCCAATTCGATGAGCACTTCGGGCGGACCGACATCACCCGCGTGAAAAATGCGCGAGACGCCGTCGAGCGCCGCAAACACCTCGGGGCGCACGAGTCCGTGCGTATCGGAAATCAGGCCGATGATCGTGGCTTCCTTCATGTCTGCGTCTGGTCCTGTGCGAGATGGTCGCGTCGGCGCCGGAGTTCGGCGAGCGCGCCCTGTCCATCGGGTCTGTCGGGAAAGCGATCGGCCATGCGCCGGAGTTCCACCATAGCGCGGCCCGGGTCGGCCAACACTCCAAGATACAGGTCCAGGAGACGATGTGTGGCATACCGCTCCACGGCCTTTGGCACGTTCGGCACCCGGCGGAGCTGATTGAGCAGCTGCACGGCCAGCTGCGGGTTGCCGCCCACGCCGGCATGGAACTCGGCCTCCACGCGCAACAGCGGGATGTCACGCGGATACTTCGTCCGTAACGCCACGAACTCGGCCGCCGCCTCATCGTACTGCCCGCGCGCCACCAGCGACTCCGCACGGCTGGTGATCACCGCCGGCGCGCGGGATCCACTCGGATTTAGAAATGCCTGAAAGGCCTCGGCGGCCATCCACTGTGCGGCAAAGATCGCCGCGAAGAGCGCCAGCACCATCGGCAGCGCCAACACCGGCATTATCAGCCAGCCCTTCTCCGCGGAGTAGCCCAGCAGTCGTCCCAGCAGATGACCGAACGGCAAGAAGCACAAATACGTAAGCGCAAAGACCGTCGCCCTCGTCTTGAAGACGTGGCGGTACTTGTCTGGCGTGAGCGTGAGCGGCTCGATTTTGATTGGCGGCATTCAGCCCCAGCGCTTGCCGAGCGTGTGCTCGAGGTCGAGATGATCGAGCACGCGCGCTACGACAAAATCCACAAGATCGTCGATACTGGCCGGCTTGTGGTAAAACCCCGGTGCCGCCGGAATGACCGTGGCACCGGCGCGCGTGACCTGCGTGAGATTCTCGAGGTGAATCAGTGAGAGTGGCGTTTCACGTGGCACCAGAATCAGGGTTCGCCGTTCCTTGAGGGCCACGTCCGCGGCGCGCTCCACCAGTGAGCGTGACGTCCCATGGGCGATTGCGCTCACGGTGCCCATGCTGCAGGGGCACACCACCATCCCGCTCGACCGCGCCGACCCGGACGCGGGGGCGGCCCCGCGGTCGTTGTCATCGAACACCGTGACACGGGCGTCGAAGGCATCAGCACCGACCTGCGCCCGCAGCGTGGGCAAGTCGGGGATCTCGCTTTCGGTGGCGAGCAGGCGAAATCCGTGGCTCGACACGATGAGCCAGGTCGGCACTTGCAGTGCGACGAGCTGTTGCAGCAGACGCACCGCATACGGAGCGCCTGATGCGCCCGTGATCGCCAGCACAATGGGATGTCGAGTCGCCACGTGCATCATGCGATTATACCAGATGCGAGGAAGCGGCCAACCGCGAACACCGTAAGGAAGCCTAGCGAAATAATGCCGTTCATGGTGAAGAAGGCCGCGTCGAGCTTGGTGAGATCATCGGCTTGTACCATACGATGCTCCCACACCAGCATCGCAGCCACGAACGCGACGCCTCCCCACAGCACCGTCTGCACCAGTGGCACGGCTGTACCCAGCGGATGCGTGAACACCACCACCGACAGGCTCGCCACGGCGATCACGTGCAGTGCGCGCGAGAAGAGAATTGCCTTCCGCACACCGATCGCCGACGGCATGCTGTGCAAGCCGTTGGCGCGATCGAAGTCGGCGTCCTGCAACGCGTACAGCATATCGAAACCGCCGCTCCAGCACACCACGACCAGTGCGAGCACGCACAAGAACCACCACGGGTCACTCCATGCGCCTGTGACGGCCAGGTAACCACCTACGGGCGCCATGGACAGCCCGCATCCAAGCCAGAGGTGCGAATATCGCGTGAAGCGTTTGGTGTAGCTGTAGCCCAGCACCCAGAGCAACGCCACGGGTGACAGCACGAGACAGAGCGTATTCAACTGCCAGGCCGCCATCACGAACAACACACTGGCCACGACCACCGAGCCTTTGGCCTGCGCCAGCGACAGCGTACCGGCCGGCAGCTCCCGCTTGGCCGTGCGCGGATTGATCGCATCGACATCACGATCGACAATCCGGTTGAAACCCATGCCTGCAAAACGCGCCGCCGTGAAGGCCAGCAGCACCCAGCCGACCATCGCGATCGTCACCGGCGCCACGACGCTCGCACACAGCACGCCGACCAACGCGAACGGCATCGCGAACACGGTGTGCGGCAGCTTCACGAAGTTGGCCAGACGCACCAGCAGCGACTCGCCCGTCATCAGCTGACCGTCGCGCGCGCCCCTCGGCGGCACAACGGTGTTCATGGCTTGGCCATCGGTGGCAGACCGAGCTTCGACCACTTCGCATCGACGGCGCGCTGCGTGGCCGCATCCATGCTGATCACCTTGGGCCACGCGCGCGTAAAGCCTTCTTCCGGCCACTTCCGCGTGGCGTCGATACCCATCTTGCTGCCGTAGGTGAAGGCACGACTGGCATGATCGAGCACGTCGACCGGCCCCATGGTGAATCGCACGTCGCGCTGCGGATCCATGTTGTTGAGCGCTACCCACCACGCTTCGACCGGGTTGCGCACGTTCACTTCCTTGTCCACCACCACCAGCACCTTGGCGAGCGACATCAGCCCCTGCCCCCACAAGGCATGCATCACCTTGTCGGCGTGCCCCGGATACTTCTTGTCGATGCTCACGAACACGAGGTTGTGAAAGCCACCCTCGGCCGGCATGTGGTAATCCACGATCTCCGGCGTCGTGAGCTTGAGCAACGGCAGGAAGATGCGTTCGGTGGCGTGACCGAGATAAAAGTCTTCCATCGGTGGACGGCCCACGATCGTGGTGGAGTACACGGCGTTCTTGCGCATCGTGACCGCCGTGACATGCACCTTCGGATACAGGTCGGCTTCGGAATAGAAACCCGTGTGATCACCGAACGGGCCTTCCACCACCAGTGCTTCGGCCGGGTCGATATAGCCCTCGATCACGAACTCGGCGTCGGCCGGCACTTCGAGATCACACGACACCGCCTTCGTGAGCTTGACCGGATCGCGACGCAGGAATCCCGCGAAGAGGAACTCGTCGATATTCGGCGGCAGCGGAGCGCTGGCCGAAAACATACTTGCGGGATCGGCGCCGACTACGATGCACACGGGCATCTTCTCGCCGCGTTCCGCCATGAGTCGCATGTGTTCAGCGCCCGTCTTGTGACGCTGCCAGTGCATCGCCACCGACTTCTTGTCGAGCTGCTGCACGCGATACATGCCGACGTTCCGGATGCCCCGCACCGGATCCTTGCTGATGACGGCGGTCAGCGTCACGAACGGGCCACCGTCTTCCGGCCAGCAGTGCAGCACGGGGATCTTGTCGAGATCGATCTCGTCACCCCGCCATACGATGTCCTGACACGACGGCGTGCCACTCCTGGTGCGCGGCGGAAACTTCGACACTTCGAGCAGGCGGGGCAGCAACGAGAGCTTGCCCAGAAATCCGTCGGGCACCTTGAGGTCCATCAGTGCCGTGATGCGATCGCCGATGGCATCGAGATCGTCTACCCCGAGCGCCATCGCCATGCGTCGCATGGACCCGAACAGGTTGATGGCCACCGGATAGTGCGAGCGCGTGCCGTCACGCAGGATCGGATGCTCGAATAGCAGCGCCTTGCCGCCGCCCGCCATCTTCGACACGCGATCGGCGATCTCGGTGATCTCGAGATGCACTTTCACCGGTTCGGTGATGCGATGCAGTTCGCCGGCGCGATCGATGGCGGCGATGAAGTCGGAAAGCGTATCAAGAGACATCAGAATGCGACCGGTCGGGACGGCATGTCGTTCCTCACGCCGTACCGACGTGAATCGCGGCGATGCCGAGGGTGAGTCGTTCCCACGTGACCGTCGTGAAGCCGGCGCGGCGCATGTGACCGGCAAGCGTCTCTTCGGTGGGAAAATGCGAGACGGACATCGGCAGATACGTGTACGCACTGCGGTGACCGCTCACGAGTCGCCCTACGAATGGCAGGACGTGATGGAAATACAGATGATAGAAGCTGCGCACGATCGCCAACGGCGGCGTGGAGAATTCGAGAATGACGAAGCGCGCACCCGGTTTGAGCACACGGTGCACTTCGCGCAGCCCGGCGTCGAGATCGGCCACATTGCGGATACCGAAGGCGACGATCGCACCATCGAGCGATGTACCGGAAAATGGCAGCGCCAGCGCGTCGGCACCAACGGGGGCCAGCACGTCCCGTGAGGCCTTGCCGTGTCCGTAACGCAGCATGGGAACGGCGAAGTCGGCGCCGGCGACGAAGCCGGTGAACCCGGGCTGTTTCACGAGCGCGGCGCCGACATCGAGCGTGCCGGCGCAGAGATCGAGGTAGCTCCCTCCCGGTCGCTCGAACCACTGGAGCGCGCGCAGGGCCTTCCGCCGCCAGCCCTTATCGATGTTCATCGAAAGCACGTGATTGAGCAGGTCATAGCGCGGCGCGATGTCCGAAAACATCTGCTGCACGTACTCGCGCTTCCTTTCCCCACGGGCAGCCTGCTCGGCCCTGCCGGTGGATTGAGCGCGTTCGGGGGCTTGGTTCAGTGGCGGGGCGACTGGCATTTGCGAAACATCGACAGGCGGGGGAGTGCGAGCAAGCGCACGTCCATGCTAGGTTATGCGATCCGATGCAGACTCTCGACGAGTTGGGAACACTCCCCGATGCCGATGTCGTTCGCCTGGCGCAGCAGGGCCGTGAGCTCGCGTTCCGCGAGCTGGTGCGCCGCTACGAACGGCCGGTGTTTTCGCTCGTCTTCCGCATGGTCCGCGACCGGGAGACGGCCGAGGACCTCGCGCAGGATGCGTTCGTGAAGGTGCTGAACCACATTGACAAGTACAGCCCCGAGTTCAAGTTCTCGAGTTGGCTGTTCAAGATCGCGAACAACGTGGCCATCGATCACCTGCGTCGGCGGCGGCTGGACACGATCAGCATGGACGGCTCCCCGCACGCCTCCACGGCCAGTGAGGTCGAGGCCACGACCCTCAACCTGGAAGCCGATCAGGAGAGCGCCCTTGACGAGCTCGAGGCCAAGGAGCTGGGGTCGGCCATCGAACGGGCAATTGCCAAACTGCGCCCGGAGTATCGGGCCTGCATCATGCTGCGTCATGTGGAAGGCCGTTCGTACGAGGAGATTGCGGCAACGCTCGACCTGCCGTTGGGCACGGTGAAGACTTACATCTATCGGGCTCGCCACGAGCTCCGCACGGCACTCGAAGGGCTTCGTGACTGATGGATCGATTCGTAACGTGATCTTCGTGAAGATCGCTTAAACCCTGTGAAACCTGATGGCGGGCAGGCGCGTAGTTCCCCGTGGAGGCCTCCGATGCATGACAGACACCTGAGATCAGACGAAATAGAGCTCCTGCTGGACGGGGAGGAAGGCTTTGGCGTCGCTCCCCTGAGAGCGCACGTCAAATCGTGCATTTCGTGCCGTCAGGAACTGGAAAGTGCCCGGGAGCTCATGGTGGCTCTCGAGACACTCCCCGACTTTGTCCCGTCCGTGAATTTCTCCGACCGGGTCATGTCGCAGGTTCAGGTGTTCGAGCCGTGGCATGCCGCAGCCACTCGCACCGTCGCGCAGTACGTTCCCGCCACCAGACCGGCCCGCATCGCGGCCGGTTTCGGTGCGGCGATCACGGCAGGACTGGCTACCGCGGGTGCTACCTGGGTGGTTGCGCGCGCCGACATGGCGTTCATTCTCACGCAGCTTGGCGCCGAAGGCGTGCGCGACCAGATCGTGGCTGCCTCCAACGACGTGGCGTCTACGGTGCTCGGTCAGCCGGGAATCGCCGCTGTGCAGAGCGGTTCACCCGAACTGGCGGCCGTCGCTGCGGGTGGCTTTGTGGCGATCGTGGGCATGGGGGTCGTGGGGCTTCGCGCCCTCGCCACCGCCTCGCGCCGCGCTCGCTGAGGTCGTGACATGCTGATGGCGACCACTAGTCTGCTCGCGGTCGCCGGTGTCTTCGGCATCGGCCTGATCATCGGCCTTGTGGTGCTCATGACCGCCGAAGAGGCGCTCACTGCCGTCGCCAAGACCGCCGCCCGCGACATCTCGGGCAGCTTCTGGGTGGGACTGCTCTGGCAACTACTGGCGGTGCCGCTGCTCTTGGTGCTGCTCGTGGCGTGCGCCATCACCATCATCGGCATTCTGGTGATCCCCATCGCCGCCCTGGCCTGGGCGCTAGCCTACACCGGTGCCTTTACGTTGGGCATTCTCGCGGTAGCCCTCGTGATTGGTCGGGCGCTGGCCGGGCGCGGTGCGGGCAGCAGCGAGCGTGGCGCGGCACTGCGCGGACTCACCGTGGGTCTGGCCACGCTCAGCCTCATCTGGTTCGGTGCGGCGATTGCCGCGAAGGTGCCGGTGGCGGGTGCCATTGCCCGGCTCATCGCGGTCGCCTTTACCTGGGCGGTGGCCACCGTCGGTCTTGGGGCGGTGGTGAAGTCCCGCCTTGGGGTGGCGCAGCTCTCGGTGCGCTTTGGCGGCTCGCGCTTCGGCGCGTCAGGCTTTGCCTCGCGTTGGGGCGCGGCGTCAACCACGACGACCACTGAAGTGGCCGCACCGGGCTGGCAGACGCCAACGCCTGTGCAAGGTGTGGTGGCCGCCCGTCGACCGGTGAGCACCGATACCGGCACCGGGAGCGGCGCCGAATTGTAAACGGTGCAGCCATGGGCATTCCTGTGGCTATTGTTCGGTATGGTTGAACTCACAGACGTTTCCACGCGGCTGGACCTGACTGCGACGTGGGTCGGCATTACGGCCCTCGTCGTGTTCGTGCTGGCCTACGCTCTCGTGATCGGCGAAGAGTTCCTGCACCTACGCAAGTCCAAGCCGGTGCTGGTTGCCGCTGGTGTCATCTGGGCGTTGATCGGCTGGCGCTACGCCAATGCCGCCGACGCGGCAACCGACCCGCAGGCCAAGCTCGCGCTCACGCAGTTTGCCGAGGAGATGGTTCGGCACAACCTGCTCGAGTTTGCCGAGCTGTTCTTGTTTTTGCTGGCGGCGATGACATACATCAATTCGATGGAAGAACGCGGCGTCTTCGACGCGCTCCGTGGATGGATGGTCTCTCGCGGCTTCAGTTTGCGCCGCCTGTTCTGGATCACCGGTGCGCTCGCGTTTTGTATCTCGCCCATCGCCGACAATCTCACCACGGCACTGCTGATGGGCACCGTGGTATTGAGCGTCGGTGTAGGGAACCCGCGCTTCGTGATCGTGTCGCTGATCAATATCGTGGTGGCCGCGAATGCGGGTGGGGCCTTCTCGCCGTTCGGTGACATCACGACGCTGATGGTGTGGCAGAAGGGCATCATTCCTTTCTCGGGGTTCTTTGCGCTGTTGCTGCCTTCGCTCGTGAACTGGCTGGTCCCGGCGGCCATTATGAGTGCGGCCGTCGGTGCCGGCCGTCCCGCGCCGATCACCGAGCAGATGCGGCTGCAGCCCGGCGCCTTCGTGATCGTTGGGCTGTTCCTGCTTACCATCGTGGCCACGGTGAGCGCGCATCAGTTCCTGCACTTGCCGCCAGTACTCGGGATGATGACCGGTCTCGGTGTGCTCAAGGTGTACGGCTGGACGCTGCAACGCTCCGCGATTCGCCAATCGGCGCGACGTGCGGAGCGGCACAGTGTGGACTCGGACAACCCGTTCGAGGTGGTGTCACACGCAGGGGCCGAGCGCGAGCCGTTCGACGTGTTCAAGCATCTCGAGCGGGCGGAGTGGGACACGCTGATGTTTTTCTATGGCGTGATTCTCTGCGTCGGCGGACTCGGCGCGATCGGCTATCTCGAAGCCATCTCACACGTGGCGTACGGTGGCTTCGGTGCCACCAAGGCGAACGTCGCCGTCGGACTGCTGTCGGCCGTCATCGACAACATCCCGGTGATGTTCGCCGTGTTGTCGATGCAACCGCCCATGGATGTGGGTCAGTGGCTGTTGGTGACGCTTACTGCCGGCGTAGGCGGCTCGTTGCTATCGATCGGCAGTGCGGCCGGCGTAGCGCTGATGGGACAGGCCCGCGGCACGTACACGTTTATGGCGCATCTCAAATGGACCTGGGCGATCGCCCTCGGCTACGTCGCGAGTATCTGGGTGCACTTCCTGATCAACGGCGCGCTGTTTACCGGCGTCGCCATCCGATAAATCAGCGCAGCGGATTTTCGTAGCGCAACCCGCGAAAGCGCATGAAGTCACCGTCGGCGCTGTGCAGCGTGGCACCGCGCTCGATGCAGAGTGCCGCGAGATGCGCGTCGGTGGTGAGGTTGCCGCCGCGGCCGGCTTCGGCAAGTAGCCTGCGCATGATGCTCCAATGCTCCGTACCGGGTTCAATCGAACTCACTACCGGTTGTGCAAACCATTCGTCGACATTTTCGAGGACCTCGACCAATGCGATCGGCGAAGGGAAAATTCGCGGATTGGTGGAAATGCGAACGACTCCGACGACCGTGATCCACGGAAGCCCAACGGGCTCGTCGCCGTTGAGCAGTTCACGCCACCACTCGCCCGCGCGAGCGCACTGCGGACTGTCTCGGTTGAGCGTGTGCACGAGCAGGTTGACGTCCGGTACGATCACCTCATCGCCCCTCGTTCATCTTACGGATGATTTCCTCATCCTCGAGGTCGTCCGCGATCCAGCGCGCCTTCACGAGGTCGTAGCCCTCACGAACGGCGCCCATACTGTACGATCGCGTCTGGTAGTCTCTCTCTGGTGCGGCTGGAGCGTCGTCGAGCCCACGCAGAATCACGCGATGCAACAGCGCCTTGAACGGCACCCCTTCGCGGTGCGCCGTGTCGCGCAGGCGCTGGAGCAGATCGTCGTCTAAATCGATAGTCGTCCGCATACCATGATGCTAACGCATCATTATGGTGATGTCAACGC
>NZ_JBDNFF010000252.1:0-7814 GCF_041689975.1 Gemmatimonas sp. | reverse complement strand
TCCCGATGCCATGGTGGCTCCTAACCATGCGGGCTTCCCGATCGATCACGATCCGGAGGGCATGCAGATATGGCGCGACGGGATGCGAGCGCTGGCGGAGTAACCCAATGTCCACGTCAAGATCTCGGAGTTCGGCATGCTCGACCGTGTCTGGATCGGGGAGCGCCCCCGGACGATCGTGCTCGAGGTCATCGACATCTTCGGTACCAACCGCTGCATGTTCGCGAGCAACTTCCCCGTCGACAAGCTCTACTCCGACCACGCGACGATCTTCGAGGCGTTGTCGTCGATCACCGCGAACTTCTCCACTGCGGAGCGCGAGCGTCTCTTCACCAGGAATCCCGAGCCCTTATACCGTCTCACCTGAACCAGGTCGACTCTGCGATGAGTCCCGCCACGCGCGCGATCGCAGACTCGGGGATGCCCCAAGCATTGTCCAGAAGCAGTGCAGGTCTGCGCCGTATGCAGCGCGCTCGCCCAGTACGGGGAAGTTCGATCTCCACATCAGTCGATCCGCATCGGAGGCGGATGCGACGCTCCTCACGAAGTTGACCGCGACGTCATACGGATGGCTCTGGCACACCCCCAAGCCCGACAGTGTGACCATCACGTTCGTCGCGCAAGCGCAGTCGAGAAGTGCCTGCCGACGAGTGAGCACTCCGTCCTCGAACTGCGGGCGGCCGACCCATGACGTCGACAACGTTCTCGAGCCCATCGGGCCCAAAGAGGACAACATTCACCCCGAGGCCGAGCGCGCTGATCGCGAAGCCCGGGTTCGCCAGCGACATGTCGACCGCCACCCGCACACGGCGGAACGTGCCGTCAGCGGCAAGCGGAGCAAGTTGACCGGTGGACTCTGCTGCGGAACGGTCGATCACCGCAACACCCGAGAACCTTGACGCATCTGACCCTACGAATTCGGCGATGTAGGTGTTATCGGACTGCCCGAGATACTGGCACAGAACTGCCCTGTCGACCCCGGAATCGCTCATGCACGCGGTCACCGACTCCGCGGGCAGAAACTTGTCCAGTCAGCAGTGGGTGCAGGCGTACATGATCATGAGGCATCACGCCCCGGGAAGGCTCATGCCCGTCATGGCACCGCCATCGACGAAGAACTCGTCGCCGGTCGAGTAGGTCGCATCCACACACAGATACCGCACGAGTTTCGCGGCATGCTTAAAGCTTCACGCGATCGAGTGGAGCGCGAACCGAGAAAGTAGGCTCAGCATGTCCATCTATCGTGAGGGAGGAATTCGCATGCGTTTCGTCAAGGTCGGTCAACCAGGACAGGAATCCCCTGGGTTGCTGGTGGACGACGACAGCTATGCCGACCTGTCGAGCGTCACGACCCGGATGGATAGTGCGTTCCTCACGGTCATCACCGATGGCCGGATCGAGGAACTCCTTGCGGGGCAGGACCTGCCCGTGCGGCCGTTGGCCGGTCAGCGACTGGGAGCGCCGATCGATCGTCCCGGCAAGATCGTCTGCATCGGCCTAAACTATGCCGATCATGCGGCGGAGTCGGGGATGCCGGTGCCATCGGAGCCAATCGTCTTCTTCAAGGCGACCAACACACTGGTCGGGCCCACTGACGAACTGCGCATCCCGCGCGGGTCGGTGAAGACGGATTGGGAGGTCGAACTCGGTGTGGTCATCGGAGCGGAATGCCGCTATCTCGACTCACCCGCCGATGCGGTGTCGCGGATCGCGGGCTACGTGGTCAGCAACGACGTGTCCGAGCGCGAGTTCCAGTTCGAGCGCGGCGGCCAATGGGTGAAGGGCAAGTCATGCGAGACGTTCAATCCGTGCGGACCCTGGCTGGTCACCGCTGACGAGCTCGGCGAGGTCGGCTCACTGGCGATGTGGCTCGATGTCAACGGCGAGCGGCGGCAGTCGGGCTCGACGGCGACCATGATCTTTGATGTGCCGTTCGTAATCTGGTACCTGAGCCAGTTCATGGTGCTCGAGGTCGGGGATCTCATCAATACCGGGACGCCGCCGGGGGTCGGAATGGGAATGACGCCGCCGACTTACCTAAAGGCGGGTGACGTGGTCGAGCTGGGCATCGCGGGTCTCGGCGCGCAGCGACAGCAGGTCGTCCCAGCCCCGTAGCCGGTACTCAGGCGCCTTGACTGTTAACAGTCAACGCTTTCGATGCTGTGGCCATGGGTTCCCTCGACCCATGAGTAGGCTGCTGCGATGAGCCTTTTATTCGAGCCGATCTCGATCAATTCAATGTCCCTGCCGCACCGGATCATCACCGGACCGATGGAGCGGGGCATGGCCAACCAGGACGGCACGCTCACTCCTCGCTACATCTCCTACCTTCAGGCACGGGCCGCTGGCGGTGCCGGGCTCATCCAGATCGAGTCCACCTACGTCGACCCGATCGGGATGGGACACCTGTTCCAGGTGGGGTGCCACGACGACCTCGTCATCGGGCCGCTGAGTCAGGCTGTCGCGGCGGTTCACCCGTACGGCGCGAAGCTCGCACTGGAGCTGTACCTTGGCGGTCGTGAGACCCCGTCGATAATGTCGCAGCGTCAGCCGATAGCGCCGTCTGTCGTCCGCTGCGAGGTGCTCAATCCAACCCCGACGCCTCGGGAGATGACCCGGGCCGACATCGACCGCGTTGTCGGGCTGTTCTGCGCGGCGGCCGCGCGTGCGCGCTCAGCCGGCATCGACATGATCCATCTGCACGGCGCGCATGGATATCTGGTCGGTTCATTCGTGTCCCCTTTCAGCAATCGCCGCACCGATGAGTTCGGCGGCTCGCTGGAGAATCGCGCGCGCTTCCCGCTGATGCTGGTGGCTGCACTGCGCGCAGAACTCGGGGCAACCTTTCCCCTTGGATACCGAATGACTGCCGAAGAGTTCGTACCCGGTGGTCTGCACATCGATGAGTCAAGCGCGTTCGCAGCGATGCTTGCCGATGCCAGCATCGACTTGGTCGACGTCTCGAGTGGTTTCTACGAGAGCAGTCACATGATCATGCAAGGTTCGGAGTCACCCGACGGCGGGTTCGTCGACCTGGCACTGCAAATCAAGTCGGAGGTCGGCGATCGAGCGCTCGTCAGCGTGGCGCAACGACTGTCACGACCGGGCGTCGCCGAGCGCACGCTCGAGCAGGGCATCGACATGGTGTCAATGTCGCGGGCCTTCCACGCCGATCCGCAATATGTCAACAAGCGCCGTTCTGGTCGCCAGGACGAGATCACGCCCTGCATTGCGTGCCATCACTGTGTAGACAGGCTGGAGGCGAATCTCGTCAGTGACTGCACCGTGAATCCGGAGACCTCGCGGGAGTACATCCTGGCAAGGTCCCTTCCCGATCCCGAGCCCAGACGAGTGGTCGTCGTCGGCGGGGGTCCGGCCGGGATGCAGGCCGCAACCCTCTTCGCCGAACGAGGAAGCCGGGTGACGTTGATCGAGCGCAGTGACCGTCTGGGCGGGCAGATGCACCATGCGGCGACCGTCTTCGGCGATTTCCAGAGTTACATCGAATCTGAGCAGGCCCGCGTCCACGCCGCTGGCGTCGAAGTATGCCTGAGTACGACCGCAACAGCAGAAACACTCGCGGTGCTTGGTCCGGACCTGCTCGTCATAGCTACCGGTGTTCGCGAGGCACCGCGTCGTTTCGAGATCGCCGATGATGTGGCTCCACTCGGCCTCCTGGAGGCATTCGGCCTGCCGGCCGACGTCGTGCCGACGAGCATCGTCATCGCGGGTGGAGACTGGGCCAGTTGCGTGCTCGCCGTGCACCTGGCGCGCCGCGGGTCCCAGGTGGCGATCGTCGATCCGCACGCCCAGTTGGCGACCGAGCGTCCGGGCTGTGGTCACGAGCAGCTGCTACGGCTTGTCGGCTCCACCGCGGGGCGGCGCGCGCTGACCGAATCGACGGTGGAGCGCGTGGGCCGCGGCTGGGTCGAGATCCAGTCGCGGGGAGTGGTCAGTCGCCTTCCCGACATCAACCTCGTCGTGGTGGGTGGGCGGCAGTCGGAGAATGCCCTCGCGCAGCAGTTGCTCATCAGCGCCAGTTGCGAAGTGCTCGTCATCGGTGACGCGCTGCGCCCCCGCGACGTCCACGCGGCCAACCTCGATGCACTGCGAGTCGCCGTTGGCCCGCGGTCGCAACTGGCCTTGGTCTAGGTGTTCGCCGAGATAAAGTCGATCGATCGTCGAAGGTCGTCCGCAAGAGTCGGACTTCCACCGACCTCCGATGCGAACGGCTCCAGGGACCAGATCCCGTCGTAGGTCGACATCAGGGTACGTACCTGCTCGACGTTGCCCATGACATCGGATTCGTCGACCAGGATGCGGAGCCGGTCATCCCACGCCTCCACGGGGATGCCGATGTCCGCCACGCCAGACAGGTGGACGAGTGCGGTGAGCGGCGAGTAGTACTGCTCTCCCGCGACCGCGTGGTGGAACGAGTCGTGGACGATCCCGAAGCACGCAGGCGTCCCTCGGGATTCCAGTGCCTGATCCGCGACTGCCTTGTAGCGAAGCGAGGATCGGGTGAAACCGAGTGGCTCGATCAGTGCGCGGACTCCCGCAGACTCGAGCATGGGCTGCAGCCCATCGAGCGCCTGCTCGAGGTGGGACTCCGCTGCCGCAGATCCGGGCTCGGCGACGCTCGGGCAGAGCACGAGGTTCGGGATGGAGGCTGTCTCCGCAAAATCGATTAAGGCCCGGGCCTGATCCGCGCGCTCGCGATCCCACAGATCGAACCTCTGGAGGGCATTGATGCTGACGATCCCGATTCCCGAGTTCCGCGAGAGCTCGGCAATGGCCGCTGGCGCGTAGGCCAGGACATTTGCAGCGGGCGGCAGCTCCCAGCCCGGCGGCATCCCGTCGCGCAGTTCGACGGTGTCGACGCCCACCGTGGCCGCCAGCTCCAGGAACTTCGGGATCGGTAGCAGTGGGCAGATGGCGTGATTGAGCGCGAAGCGCATGTGGATTGCCTCCATCAAAACGGGGACGGATTGTCAACGGATGACAGAGTACTCATAGTTCGTGGCGCGGGTGGAGGTTAGATGCCAGGAGAGCGCGAGTTTGAGGGAAAGTTCCTCATGGACGCCGAGTCTTCGGTATATTGTCCTTTATTACGGCTATAGAAGTAGTGATGCGGGCGGCGCCATTCTCCGACGCCCTCGTCGCGCTCGGTCGCGAGCGACCAGATGTCGTCGTGTTGAGCGCCGACCTCAGCAACTACACCGACCTGATCGGTTTCACGACCGCCTTTCCCGAGCGGTTCATCCAAGTCGGCATGGCTGAGCAAAACATGATGGGGATCGCCGGCGGCCTTGCCCGGTCCGGCTTCCTGCCGATCGCCGTGACCTACGGCGTATTCGCCACCAGGCGCGCCTTCGACCAGGTCGCGATGGCCATGTGCACGGGACCGGTCAAGGCGATCGTGGTTGCCTTCCTCCCCGGGATCACCACCCCGTTCCGCGCTACCCACCAGGCCACCGACGACCTTGCGCTGATGCGGGAGATCCCCGGCATGACTGTCATCGACCCCGCGGACGCCACTGAGTTGGCCGCGGCACTCAGCGCGGCCGCCGCCCACCCCGGCACCGTGTACCTGCGGGGACTGCGCGGAATGGTCGAGGAGCGCTTTGATCCAGCGGGCTTCGAGTTCGTCATCGGCCAGGCACGAACGCTTCGACGCGGGGCCGATGTTGCGATCGTCTCGACCGGTCTCGGTACGGCGTGGGCACTCGATGCCGTCGATGAGCTCGCGACTCGTGGAATCGAGGCCTCGCTTCTGCACGTGCCGACCCTCAAGCCGATCGACTCCGGTGCCATAGCCGAACTCGCTGGGCGCTTCGGAGTCCTCCACGTGATCGAGAACCACTCTGTCATCGGCGGCCTCGCCACGGCGGTTGCAGAGGTGGTCGCTCAGGTGGGCGTGGCGACCACTGTCCGGCCCCTGGGGGTACCCGACGAATGGGCGCCGGCAGGTTCCCTCGATCACATCCGGTCTGAGCTGGGGCTATCGACCGGCGCCCTGGCTGATCGGATCATGCCGGCGGTGGGACGATGACGATTCCCGACAGCGAGATCGCCAGGCGCGCGGCGTCGATCCGCCGGCGATGCATCATGATGTGCCGCGGCCGCGGGCAGGGCTATGTCGGGCAAGGCCTGGCCCTTGCCGATCTGATGGCGGCCCTCTACTTCGACGAATTTCGCCGGACGACCGACGACGAGTTCGTGGATCGGCGCATTTTGTCGACGGGCCATAGTGCGATCGCGCTGTATGCGGCTCTTGGCGAGCCCGGTCTGTACGCCGATAAGGAGCTCGGGGCGTACGGCATGGACGGTTCCCGGATCGAGGAGAGTCCCCTCGCCGGCCTTCCGGGCTTTCACATCACCGGTGGCTCGCTCGGGCAAGGCCTGTCGCAGGCGGTGGGCTTCGCGCTGGCCGATCGACTGAAGGGTTCCGATGCGCGTACCTTCTGCCTCATCAGCGATGGTGAGTTGCAGGAGGGCCAGATCTGGGAGGCGGCGATGTCGGCCGGTCACTACGGTCTTGGTTCGCTCGTGGTCCTCGTCGACAACAACGGCATGCAGGCCGACGGTGACACCTCACAGGTCATGACCGTCGAGCCGGTCGATGACAAGTTCACCGCGTTCGGCTTCCGTGCGGAGCGCGTCGACGCGAACGATCTGCCGGCGCTGCGCGCGGCGCTGGCGCGGACTCGCGACAACGATGGTTGCCCGCACGCGCTGATCTGCACAACCCTGCCCGGCAAGGGTTCGCCGACGCTCGAGGCATACGAGAAGGTGCACTACGTCCGTGCCACGGACGACGTGTGGCAGCGCGCGCTAAGTGAGATCCAGTGACCCGCATCACGCGGATCTCTACCTTTAGGTGGGCCGATCAGCCCAATTGCACTTGGGTGGAGATCGAGACCTCGGCGGGAGTCGTCGGTCTCGGGGAGACCTTCTACAACGCGGGTGCTGTCGAGTCGATCATCCACGAGATGGCCGCACCGCTCCTGCTCGGGCAGGATCCGGAGGCGCGAACCCTGCACTGGCGCAACCTGTTCGCGTGTTCGAACTTCTACGGTTACGCGGGCGCGGAAATGAGAGCTTTCAGCGCGATCGACATGGCGCTGTGGGATGTTGCCGGCCAGTTGCTCGACCGACCGATCCATGCGCTGCTCGGCGGCGCGGTGCGATCAAGTATTCCCGTATACGCCACCTGCGCCGACGCGGGCGCGTATCGAGACCAGGAGCGAACACGCTCCGATCCGGGCGGGCTCGCCCAGGACCTGCTCGCCTCGGGCATCACCGCCATGAAGGTCTGGCCCTTCGACCGATTTGCACCTCAGATCAAGTCGGACTCGGTGACGGGACCGGCCGGGTGGTCGGCGATGGGTCCACCCGGGAGCATCCTGTCGGCAACGGACCTTGCTGAGGGAATCAGCATCGTGCAGCGGATCCGCGACGCGGTCGGCAATCGCATCGAGATCATCATCGAGGGTCACTCGCGCTGGGATGTGAACTGCGCACTGCGCATCCTGCGCGCGCTGGAGCCGCTCGATGTCCTCTGGGTAGAGGACATCATCCAGCCGGACAGCATCGCGGACCTGCGTCGGCTGGCACAGGAGACGCGCGTGCCGCAGGCCGTCAGCGAGCGACTGTTCACCCGCTATCGCTAACGGGACGTACTCGAAGCCGGGGCGGCCAACGTCATCATGCTCGACGTCGCGTGGACCGGCGGGATCACCGAGGCTGCGCGCATCTGCGATCTGGCCGACACCTATCACCTCCCGGTGGCGCCGCACGACTGCACGGGTCCC
>NZ_JBDNFF010000251.1:0-4982 GCF_041689975.1 Gemmatimonas sp. | reverse complement strand
ATGGCGTCACCAGCACCACAAAGGCAACAGCGCGCGACCCGACGGCATCACGTTTACGCAGGGAGTTGGTATCATCGATCTCGAATTCAGCGCGCAGGAGATGCGCGCGATGGCCGATCAGGTCGTGGCGCGCTGCGTGGACCACATCACGACGCTACCCGGTCAGCCGCTGTACGGCGTGCATGATGCGGAGGCGCTCTGCCTGAGCATGCGCGAGTCGTCGCCGGCGTCGGGTACTCCGTTGACGGCGCTGCTCGACGATCTGTTCACGACGTACATCCCGCAGTCGTTCAATACACCGTCGCCGGGATATCTCGCATACATCCCCGGTGGCGGTCTGTTTCCGGCGGCGCTGGCGGATTTCATCGCCGATACGACGAACCGCTACACGGGCATCTGGCAGGCGGCGCCAGCGCTGGTGCAGCTCGAAGCGAATGCGCTGGAGTGGCTGCGCGAGTGGATGGGGTTTCCCGAGGGCACGCGCGGTGTATTCACGACCGGTGGCTCGATGGCCACCTTCAACGCGGTGTTGTGCGCGCGTGAGCAGCATCTGGGCCCCGATATTCGTCGCGGTGTACTGTACACGTCGGATCAAGCGCACCATTGCGTGATCAAGTCAGCGAAGCTGGCCGGCATCATGCCCGATCGGGTGCGATCTGTTCCGTGCGACGCGCACTTTCGCTTGCCGGCACATCTGTTGCGCGAGGCGATCGCGCAGGACCGTCGTGACGGATTGCTGCCATTTATGGTGGTCTCGAACGCCGGCACCACGAACACCGGTGCGGTCGATCCACTCAATGACATCGCCGATCTCTGCGCGGCCGAACAGCTCTGGCACCATGTGGACGGCGCCTACGGCGCGTTTTTCCAACTCTGTACTGACACGCGCGAGGTGCTGCGTGGCCTCGAGCGGGCAGACTCACTCACGCTTGATCCACACAAAGGCATGTTCATGCCGTACGGTACGGGCGCGTTGCTGGTGCGCGATGGCGCGGCGCTGCGGGCAGCGCATGGGGCAACGGCTGACTATCTCCCTGACATGCCGAGTGCAGCGGATTTTTACGATCCGAGTCAACATGGGCCCGACTTGTCGCGTGGGTTCCCCGGATTGCGCATGTGGCTCACGATCAAGCTGTACGGTGCCGATGCGTTTCGCGCAGCGATCGATGAGAAGCGCGCCCTCGCGCTCGACGCCGCGGCTCGCGTGGCACGATTGCCGCATGTGGTCATGGACGCACCGCCCGAGCTGTCGCTATTTCCGTTCCACCTCACGTGGCCAGGCGCCACGCGTGCCCAGGAGGACGCCGCCACGCGAGAGTTGATGGCGGCCACGTCACAGCGCGGGCGCGTAATGATCAGTGGCGCTGTGGCTGGTGGACGGTATGTGGGTCGCGTCTGCGTGCTGAGTTTCCGGACGCACGCGATGCAGATTGATCACTTGGTGGAGGATATGGCGGCCGCGATCACCGAGGTGGTGGCGAGGCACCGGGCGTAGGGTGGCGGCGTCGCGTGGTGGAGGGGCCGCTAACCGCTGGAACACGGATTGACGGAAAGGCACAGTAACAACACGGATCTGTTCGTAGGGATTGCTCGACAAACGGCGTAGGGAGACGCGTTGCTGTTTTTGTTGATCAACTGTAGCTGTCGACGCATCTTTGGCGGTCTCGAGGATCCCCCGTGAAAAAGACCGTTTTGCTGTACGGACTCGTGGGTGGCGTGTTGATCGCCGGCCTGCGATTCGTCGAATACCGATTTCTCGTGCTCGAGCACTCGCTTGAGATCTACTGGGGGCTCATCGCCGCGCTCTTCGCGACGCTCGGGATCTGGCTCGGCCGCAAGCTCACGCGCACGCGCGAGACCGTGGTCGTACGCGAGGTGCCGGTCGAGATGCCGGTGGAAGTGCGGGTGGAAGTGCGGGTCAACTCCACTCCGGCGCGCTCCTCTCGGCCATGATGGCAGTCACGATCCCGTTGCAAGACGCGATCGGCTTCGACTATGGCATGATCGTCGGTTACACCACGATGGTCTTGGCCTTTTTGCTCATCTATTTCGGCGTCCGCACCTACCGCGATACTGCAGGTGGCGGGTCGGTCACCTTTGGCCGGGCCGTCAAGGTCGGTGCGTTGATCGCCCTGATATCGTCCAGCTGCTACGTGGCCACCTGGCAGGTGAGGTACTTCAATTTCATGCCGGATTTCAGCGCCAAGCTCTCCGCGCGTACGCTGGGGAAGGCGCGGGCCGCCGGTGAAAGCGAGGCCGCGATTTCGAAGACGCGGAAAGAGATGGAGAAGTTCGCGGTTATGTACCAGAATCCGGCGATCAATGCCACCATCACCTTCCTCGAACCACTTCCCGTGGCGTTGATTATGACGTTGGTGTCCACTGGCCTGCTCAGTCGCCGCACGATCCCTCCACGAGCTACCTGATGGCGTACATCGCCCCCGAAACCCGTCTGCGTGAGCTCACACCGGTTCCGCTGATTGTCGGTGCCGTCCTCGGCCTCATCTTCGGGGCGTCGTCGCTGTATCTGGTGCTCAAGGTGGGACTCACCGTGAGCGCCTCGATTCCGGTCGCGGTCATTTCGATAACGATCTTCCGCCTGTTTGCGCGACTGGGCGGGCGTGATGCGACGATCCTCGAGCACAACATCGTGCAGACGGCTGGTTCGGCGGGTGAATCGATTGCGTTCGGCATCGGCGTCACGATGCCCGCGATTCTCATTCTCGGTTTCGACCTCGAGATCGCGCGCGTACTGCTGGTTGCGGTGCTTGGGGGTGTGCTCGGCATCCTCATGATGATTCCGCTGCGTCGCGCGCTGATCGTGGCGCAGCATGGAGTGCTGAAGTATCCGGAAGGCACGGCGTGTGCTGAGGTGCTGAAGGCCGGCGCGAACGCGGAGTCGCGCGCGGCGGCGAGCGACGGGGCGCGGCGCGAGCAGGACGCACAGGGTGGTGCCGACACGAGCGCACGCACCATTTTTACCGGTTTCGGTATCGGCATCGTGTACAAGACGGCGATGTCGGCGTTGCGCGCGTGGAAGGATGCGCCGGAGAAAGTATTCGGCGCCCCCTTTTCGGCGGCGTCGGTATCGGTGGAAGTGTCACCGGAGTTGCTGGGTGTGGGCTACATCATCGGCCCGCGTGTGGCGGCGGTGATGTTTGCCGGCGGTGTGCTGGCGTATCTCGTACTCATTCCGATGATCGCCTATTTCGGCGCGGCGCTCACTACACCGCTGGCCCCGGAAACGCGCGCACTGATCCGCGACATGAGTCCCGGCGCCATTCGCAATGCGTACGTGTTGTACATCGGCGCCGGTGCTGTGGCCGCTGGTGGCATCATCAGCGTGATCCGCTCCACGCCGACGATCTGGCACGGACTGCGGGAAGGACTGCGCGATGTGTCGAACTCGAGCGCCGCAACTATTCGCGACACGGTACGCACCGACCGTGATCTGCCACTCAAGTTGGTACTGCTTGGCATCATTGCGCTGGTGGTCGCGCTCGTGGGTGCGAGTCCGCTGTATGTGCGTGGTACCGGCTTCGGTACGCGCATCGCGGCGGCGCTGCTGATCGTGGTGTTCGGGTTTCTGTTCGTGACGGTGTCCTCGCGACTGACCGGTGAAATCGGCTCGTCATCAAATCCGGTTTCCGGCATGACGGTGGCCACGCTGCTGCTCACCTGTCTGACGTTCGTGTTGCTTGGCTGGACGGGTAGCAACTACTACGTGACCGCCCTCTCGATCGGCGCGATCGTGTGCATCGCGGCGTCGAACGGCGGTACTACGTCGCAAGATTTGAAGACGGGATTTCTGGTGGGCGCGACACCGCGCTCGCAGCAGATCGCCATCGTGGTAGGCGCACTCGTGTCGGCGTTGGCGCTCGGGCCGATTCTGCTGCGACTCAACGCGGCCGGCACCGTGTACGTGAGCGCGTCGGCGATGTCGCCTGATGCGCGCGGCGGCGCGGCGCTCACGAGTGGTGAAACGGCGAACGTGCGCACGCTCGATCGTCGTGAATCGGTGGACGGCATCATGGCCGACGGCAGCACTGACTCGCGCGAGTACTGGGTATGGCACCGCCAGGACCCGAGCGGCGGCAGCGCCGAGAAATATCTCGTGGACGACGCGGGCAAGCCTGTGTACTTCGTAGATCCCGGCATCAACGGCAGCATCACGACGCTCGCGAATGGCCAGACGGTGCCGAAGTTCGATGCGCCCAAGGCCACGCTGATGTCGTACATCATCAAGGGCATCCTGGGCGGGAAGCTCCCGTGGGGACTCGTGCTGCTGGGCGTCATGATCGCGATCGTGCTCGAGCTGTCGGGGATCCCATCGCTGGCCTTTGCGGTGGGCGTATATCTACCGATCTCCACCTCCGCGCCGATCTTCGTGGGCGGTGTCGTGCGCTGGGCGGTCGATCGCTGGATCGCGCGCAAGCATGCCGATCGCAACCTCACCGACGATGAACTGGCGGCCGAGGGCGACAAGAGCCCGGGAGTGCTGATGGCCTCGGGCTACATCGCGGGCGGCGCGATCGCCGGCATCCTGATCGCCTTTGTGGCGGGAGTACCGGCGATGGCGGGTGCGAATCGCGCGATCGAGGCGATGTCCGCCAACAATCCGCTCTTCTCAGGACCGATGGCCGACGCGCTGTCGCTGCTACCGTTCGTGGTGCTGATCGCGGTGCTGTACCTGACCGGCCGGGAAAAGCTGCTTAGAAGGCCTTCTTGATCGCCGCTTCCAGGTTCTGCGCGCCGCCGACGCCGGTGTAGACGATTTTGCCGCTTTTGTTCACGACGACCACGTAACTGGTGGCCGGCACGTCGTAGGCACCGCTGACCGTGCCCTTTTTGTCGTACAGCAGTTCGCCACCGAGCTTGTTGGCCTTCTGCCAGCCCTTCACGCGTTCGATGGACTGGTTCACCGATACCGCAATAGTCACGAACTTCACCTGCGCGCCGTGCTTGGTCATGGCGGCGCGCAT
>NZ_JBDNFF010000250.1:0-2999 GCF_041689975.1 Gemmatimonas sp. | reverse complement strand
TCCCGATGCGCACACTTCCCGCACACCAAGAGTTCGGCCAATGGTCGTTGCGTAGGCCGCCCGCATGCTTCGCAGGGAAGTCCGCGTTCCACACCAGTGACCACAAAGCCGGGCGCATCGCAACGCGGACACAGACTGCTCGCCGCCCGGACCAACGACGCGGTGGCGCGCGCGATACTTTGCATTCGCGTGGGATTCAGGTGCGCCCGCATATCGGTTTCGAGCGTGGCGATGCCATCTCGCGCGAGCAACGCCATGACCGCGCTCTCGAGCACGCTCCACTCACGGATCCCCTTCGTGATCGCTACCCCGCTACTGGTGTGCGTGGCACACGCCTTCACCACCAGTGCGTGCGATGGAAAGGTCGCACGCTGCGCAAACGCCGCGACGTCGTCGAGAGAACGCACATCAACGCCGGCAAAGTTCGTCTCCAGCGTGAGGTCCGTTCCGATCACCTCGACGACTCCGTCGTGCGTGGTCAGCATGACGAGTTCGAGGCCGCAGCTCACGAACGGGACGTCAGGGTGCGGACCAAAACTCCCTTCACTGGCCACACCGAAAGCGCCGTGGGGCGCCTCGACCAATGCGGCGAGCGCCTTGGCACGCACCGTGTCCTTGGCATTCCGAAGGCGCGCGATCTCGCCGGTGAATGTGCCGAAGCGATCGGTGTCGAAGTCGCGCAGCACCTCGACGTGCAGGCCAAGCGCAGACTCCAGCAGCGGCGCGATGACCGCCTCCTTGCCGTGTTGTGTACCGAGGATCGCGGTGCGTCCGGAAAAAGCGGTCATCGCTGCTGCGTTAGATGTACTTCTCGCCCCGTGCAACTGCGACATCGGTCACGTACGCGATAAACGAGTAGTTCGCGAAGTAGTGTTGCGACACATGCTCCATGATACGGTCCGCGACGTCCTCGCGCACGATGGTTTCGATGCGCACGTTGCTGCCAGGCAGATCGGTCGCGTGGGCGTGACGCGTCCCTTCGCCACGACCTTCGACGATACTGAACCCCTTGGCGCCAAGGCCACGGAGTTCCGTGACCAGGCGCGTCTCGAGCACCGGTTCAGCGACGATGACGACCATCTTGAGCGGCGTGCTGTTCATGCGACTCCATGCGCCATCAGCGCGAGTTTGTAGTAGATCGGGATGCCAACCAGCACGTTGAAGGGGAAGGTGATGGCGAGGGCGAGCGTGAGATAGTAGGTCGGATTGGCATCGGGCAACGTCATGCGCACCGCCGGCGGCGCGGCGATGTAACTCGCGCTGGCGGCCATGGCGCCAAGCATCGTGGCACCGCCGACCGACAGTCCGGCCAGGCTCCCGAGCCAGGCACCGAGTGCGCCGTGCACGAGCGGCATGATCATCCCGAAGGCCAGCAGAAACGGGCCGACCTTTTTCAGGTCTCCCAGTCGGGAGCCGGCCAACAGGCCCATCTCCAGCATGAAGATGCACAGTGCGCCGCGAAAGATCGCGCCCTTGGTATCGTAGAACGGCTCGATCACCTTCCAATTCTTGTCACCGATCAGGAAGCCCACGATCAATCCACCTACCAGCAACACCATCGTGCGTCCCGTCAGTACTTCGTGCAGCAGCTCGGAGGTGGGCCGCGACTTCTGGCCGCTGCGCATGACACCGATGGCCAGCGCAATGTGAATGCCGGGGCTTTCCAGCAACGTCAGCAGCGTGGGCATGAACCCTTCAGGCTCGGCACCCATTCCCTTCACGAACGTGGACGCCGCGATGAAGGTCACGGCCGAGACCGATCCGTAGTGCGCCGCGATACCCGCGCTGTCCGCCTCACCAAATCGTCCGAGGTAGCGCAGAGTGAGATACGCGCTGATCGGCGTGATACAGCCGATGAGCAACGTGACGCCCGCCGGTCGCGCAATCTCGGTGAACGTCGAGTGGGCCAACTCCGCGCCACCATGCAGCCCCAAACTCCAGAGCAGATAGATCGAGAGACCTTGGTAGATCTCCTTCGGCAGCGAAAACTCACTGCGAATCACCCGTGCGAACACGCCAAGTACGAAGGCGAGCGCGATCGGTGACAGCAGATTGACGCGAAGAATCTCGTTCATGTCAGGTGCCAAGCTCCACTGGGGTGACCTTTCCGGTGTTGAGATCATACACGCCGCCGACCACCAGCAGTTTCCCTTCTTTCACCAACTTGCTGATCACCGTGGAGCCATCGCGCAGAGCCATAGCCTGATTGCGCACGTTCTCGATGATCGCCTTGTCGAGATTGCCATTGGCCACGCGGACTGCAGGCCGAATGTGGTAGTACAGGGCACTGATCTGCCCCGGGACGTCGGTGCCGGCCATGGTCGCCGACACCGCGCCACATGCCGTATGTCCAAGGACGTACAGCACCTTTGCACCGAGCACCGCCGTGCCAAACTCGAGCGACGCGATCTGTTCAGCCACCGCGATGTTCCCGGCGATGCGCGATACGAAGATGTCACCGAACCCCTGATCGAACACGATCTCGATCGGCACGCGCGAATCGGCACATCCGAGGAAGGCGGCGAACGGTGCCTGCTTGGGGGCAATCTCTCGCAAGCGAGCGAAATCGCGGTGGGGAGCGACGGTTCTGTTGTCGACGAAACGGCGGTTGCCTTCGTTCAGAGCAGCGAGCGCCTCGGCCGGTGTGGTGGGCGCTGGCGCGAACACTGCGGCGCGATCGGCCTCGCTGACGTCCGCACCATACAGCGCCTGGGGCAACGCCCCCAATGCGGCGACGCCCGCCACGGTAGCCGTGCCGTTGGCAAGAAAGCGGCGACGCGAGAGGGAAGCGGCGGTCGTGGCGGTCGGGTCAGTGCACATGGAGGCTTCGGAGGAGTGAGGGGCGGTCGATGAGCAGAAAGATCCCTAAAGCCGATGCTATTGGCAAATACATCGGTTCTGCCGATGTTTGCTGAATGACGCGACCCGTACTGCCTCCCGACCTCAACGCCCTCAACTATCAGCACCTTCGCTACTTCTGGACGGTGGCCCATGAAGGG
>NZ_JBDNFF010000249.1:0-7657 GCF_041689975.1 Gemmatimonas sp. | reverse complement strand
GTTGCGCCGCTGACGCACCGTTGCGATGAGTTCTTCAGCGTCGGGATCGAACTCGACCGTGTCGATCACCACCGATCTCCCGAATGCTGCCAACCCCAACACATGACGCCATAGTTTCTTCACAGAAGCCGCTCCTTGTTGGTTCCGGACTCAACACCCAGGAACGTAGACGGGGAGCGGCTTCTGTGACCACACCCCTGTCATTTCCACCCACACAAACGACAGAAGAGCCACTTTTCTCGCTCGTTCGGTGACGCGCAAGACGAGGTCATAATCCTGGGACCCGTCGTAGCCCTCATGGAACCCGCCCACCTCTTCGACGAGGCTGCGTCGGAGTGTGGACAGGTGGCATGTGAACATCTGCGATCGGAACCGCTCAGGAGACCAATCCGGCTTGTAGAACGCACCGAAGTGGCGGCCAGCCGAGTCAAGGTGATCCTCATCGGTGTAGACGTAGTCGACGTCGGGAGCAGCAGCAACTGCAGTCACGATCCGCTCGAGTGCGTGCCGATGCAACATGTCGTCGTGGTCCAGCAAGGCGACGAACTCACCGGTTGCCATCTTGAGCGCCTCATTGGATGCTGCGACGATTCCTCCGTTGATCGACCGCAGAGCGAGACGAATTCGATCGTCAGCATTCGCATACTCGTTGAGGATCGGTGTCACGTAGTCAGCCGGTGAGCCGTCGTCGACGATACAGAATTCCCATTCGTCGTGTGTCTGCGCAAGGACCGACTCGATGCATTCCCTCAATACCGAAGCCGGTGGCTGGTAGACCGGCGTGATCACCGAGATCTTCACGACGGAGGCTTCCCGCTTCGGCCCCACCGAAGGAGCCTGAGCGGGCTGAGGAGCGCTGCGCCGACCTTCCAGGTCTCGGAATCGAGCAGAGCGTCCCGATGATCGACGACCACCTGCATTCCCTCGATCTGCTCCAGCAGATCGCCTATCCGACTGTCTCGCTGCTCGGTTTCGAGATGCGCCTGCAGCAGCTCAGTTTCCAAGCGATTCGCCGTCGTCCGCAGCTGTCCCGCCGTGGCCTCGGCACCGATCGAGTGGTCCCTCGAAGCCAGAGTCGCGAGTTCCGCTTCGAGAAGTCGTTCTCGCGTCGATTCGAGTTGTTGCTCGAGATCGGTGATCGGAACATCTGCGAGGGCTGGGTCGTGGGCCAAGGACGATCGAACGTCGTCGGAGTGGCGTCGAAGTGCTTCGGCGCGAAGTGCGCGGATTTCTCGACCTTGAAGGACGTATGTGCGTTCGTAGGCGGCCACGAGTTCCGGGGGCACCGGCTCGTGACGGTCGTAGACCGCCGCCCACGGGGTGAGAAACGATGCATCGAGGTCGAGGTTCCGCCACATACCGAGCGCAGCAAGCCGTGCGCTCCACTCGTCCGGAGGCTTGACGTTGAGGTGGGTGGCCTCGGTGTGGTCCTCGGGCGACGAGGAGAAGAGTAGGCGGTCAGCGTGTTTCGTGAGATTGATCAGAGCGCGAAGCACGTCTTCGTCCCCGAGGTGCTCGAGCACCTCCACGCACGTCACCAAATCGAACGACGTCGGAAAGCGGTCCGGCAGGACCTCGTTTGCGGCGGACGAGACAGCACAGAACTCCGCCACGGACGGATGAACGTGATCGATGGCATATTCCGACACGTCAACGCCCCAAGCTTCGACTCCGCGAATGCGGAGTTCCTCTACGAGAAATCCCATCGCGCAACCCACGTCGAGCACGGTCCTCGGACGGAGCTCTCTCACGATGGCGTCCGCTACGGCGCCGAAGAATCTTGACCAGTGCTCGTTGCGCTCGTAGGGCAGACCGCAATCGTGCTTGTAGTAGTGCTCTCCGTCGCGCGACTGGTCGGTCGCTGACCTCTCGTCAGAGCCTTGAAGTGCGGGTTCACTCATGGCAACGACGCTAGTGCCGGACCGGCAACGTAGGGAGGGGCGCCTCAGACGACCGCGTCCTGCTTTCCGATTGCCCCGCTGCTCGAGCTTTCGCTTCGTGACTTGTCGTTCCACGTGAAGGCAACGGCCGCACCGCTGAGGCACCATCCCGCAACGAGCAGGAACACACCGCCATACGACAACGGGCCGCCCGAGCCTGGCGACGCGGGAATCCAGGTGACGAGAAACCAGACGCATTGCAGGGCAAGGAGTAGTGCACCGACACGATGCGCCACCGACGAAATGAACGCGATCGGCAACGCTGCCAATGACAGGGGGATGACATAGGGGATCTGGTGGATGATTGTTCCGCTCGGCCCGAACAACAGCAAGATCGTGAATCCGAGTGTTGCAAGGGTGAGCCAGGCGAATCGCCGGCAATCGACCCACACTCTCAGGGCCGAGTCCGAACGAGCGACTGCGACCGACAGGATGGGTAGGGCCAGGTAGCAGAACCCGGCGAGTCCGATTCCGGCGAAGAGGAAGAAGAACTCGTTGGTTCTCACATCGACTGATGGAGCGATGAATCGGTCGACGTTGAACATCTCCCGAAAGAGAACGTTGGTATTCGACCACCTCAGATCGAGCCACTCGCTAACGGAGAGTTGGCGGTACACGTCGACCAGGGTGTGTGTCGACGATCGACCATCGATCGGGATCACGCCAGCGAGATGCCACTTCACGAGGCGGTCGCCAGGCGGTTCGTACCAGCGCTGGTACGCAAACCACGGCGCGTAGAGCGCCGTCCCAGCCCCAACTCCCCACGCGGCGATCCACATCTGGTCGCGGTCTCGTCGCCGAAGCCACTCAACTGCCAGGACGAACACAGTGGCAACCACAGCCAACGCTGCCGCCCCGTGAGACAACAACGCCAACGTGAGGAACACCGCACACAGAACGGCTCCAGCCCGGCCGATGCGACGACTGCCGAGGAGCACGGCCCATGCAGCCAACGTGAATGCGCCCGCCGACAACTTCGGCCAGGTGAAAACGGAGTTGATCAGGGCGACGCTCGTGAACGCAGTGAAGACGATGGCGATCGTCGAGGCGGAGCGGCCGAACCTGCACGCACGTAGGACAGCCCATACGCCCGCGACCCAGGTCATCTGGAACGTGAAGGACCCTACGAAGAACGCGTTTGCGCGCGATACACCCACGAGTTGCAGAGGCTGCTGGAACAACAGTATCCAGCCCGTTGCCAGGGGAGGACGGTCACTGCTCAACCAGTCGCCGATCAGGGCCTTCGGGCTTTGGTCGTTCAAGAGTCGCTCGGCGAAGATCTGAGGGATGATGTTGTCAGCAGGCAGTTGTTGCACCGTGAAACGATGCGCCGCGATCTGTGCGGCAGCGTCGGGAGTCCGGAACAGGAGCAACATCCCCAAGCCCAAGCACGCGCTGGACAGGGTGAGCACGAGTGGCTGAACGAAATCGGCACTGAGAGGTAGCCGCGCTGAACCATGGACTCGTTGCGCGGCCAATGTCAGCACGACCATCCAAAATGCGGCCAACGCAACGGTGCCCGCCCTCGGATCGAGGAGATAGAGCCAGAAGAGGGCGAATCCGACCAACGCAAGCGACGCAACAGCAGTGATGAAGTCGAGCGACGGTGGCAGCGCCAATCGCCTTGCGACCGGCTCGATCAGGGCAATCTGGACGCACGTGACCGCAAGAAACACCAGCATCACAGACAGCACGATCGCCAGCGGCACCACGGCGGTACCTTACCGATACAGGGTCTCGAACGACTTGACAAATTCCGGTCCGAGTTCGCAGTTCGCTACGAACCGTATGTCACCGTTGGGTCAGTCGCCGTCACCTTCGGCGATGAATGAGACCACGTCGTAGCCGTTCGCCATGCTGGCAAGTGCCGGCATGCGCTCGATGACGTGAGCGAAGGTGCCGTCCGTCTCGCCGGCCTCGTCCTCGAAGTCGTCCAGTCCGAGACGCACGAGTTCGGCGAGTGCAGCGGGGCGGAACCAGAACATGTTGCCGCGTGGGAACACATTCGATCGCGTCACCCACGGATCGTCGAGATCGACATCGATCCCGAGTCGGCGCGTCGCATCGACGAGCCCCGTCCGGTTCTGACGGAGATGGTAGTTGAGGGGCTGAGCGAAGTCGACAGGGATTGCGACGCCCAAGTCGGGCGACGACAGGAACCGTTCTGCGATGCCGGCGAAGGCCGAGCTCGATGGACACACGGCGTCGAGCAAGTCCTGTCTCCAGGTGTCACCGAAGCGGAGTTCGCCACTTTTCTTGCCATGCACCTTGAGCACCGCGTCGATGCCGTCATCGATGAGGCGCGGGAGCAGTGCGAGTAGTGGCAGAACGTCGCGACCGCGATTGGCGACGGGCACGATCTCGGCGTTCGGGAGATCCTGGGCGATCTGGGCGCGAAAGGCGTCGTCGACGTTCGGTGTAACGGTCACCACGACCTTCGTGTCGTTGCCGACTCGATCAAGTACCGAGCGGAGATCGGTCCAGGTACCCGGAAAGTGGAGATGGGTGACTACCGCCGTGCGAGCCTTTGTGCGGGCAATCCCGCTGATACTCGTAGTCGGCAGGGGGGGGTGAATTGAGCGGCCCTCGTACTGGCCGACACGGATGTGGTCGACGAGAGCGCTCGTCGCCGCTGGGACGGGGTAAGCGCGTCGATACCATTGCGAGTCGAAGTGCGGGGAGGGGTCGCGGTCCTCGAGATGGCCGTGGGTGAGATAGTGGGTGAGCGGTTCGGTGCCGCTCTCGAACACGTCGGCATTTTCGGCGAGATAGTGCGACGAGCTGAACCAGACCGACGGGTCCCGGCCCTCCTTCCAGCCGTGAAGCAGGTAATGCCCGAACGGTTCGACGTCGCTCAGATCGGGCCGCTGGCGCAGATAGTGCTCGGGTTCGAAGCACGGATGGGGTGATCGCCCGTCACGCCACCCAACCGACCGGTAGTGCTCGAAACCCTGACCAGCGGCGAGCTCCAAGTCGGGATTGATCTCCCGATACCAGTCGTCGTCGAAAAGGAAGGACGGGTCGGGCGTTGGCTCGTCCGGGTCGGGACACTGGCTGATAGCCGCGTGGGTCAATCGGGCTCGGGCAGCGTTGCGCTCGGCGTCCTCGACGAAGCGGTCGAGGGCGGGCATCGGCCTGCGCCCGATCCCGACGGCGCGCTCAACGGGTTCGCGCTGCCCCCAACACGCCGCAAGAGCTGGTTTCGTCGTCGTTCGCAGTGTGCTGCGGCTCGCCAGATCGTCGTCGAGGAGGGTGGCGCCCACCTCGGCAAGCAACGACACATCGTCGATCAGTGCATCGCCGGTTGGATCCCAGAGGCGGCAGAACTCGGCGAGGCGAGCGCTCCGAGCCGTTGCCGCCCACGATACCGATCGCCGGGGAACGGCGTAGCTGCCAGCGACCGCACGTCCCGTGACGCCGCTACCGATGTATCCATGACTGTGCTGCACGAGCGCCAGGACATCTTTGGCATCGGGCTGAACGAACACCGCTGCGACATCGACCACTTCCGGGCGGACATGTCTCGAGAACGACGCCGCTCCCACGTGGTCACCGAGCAGCACGACAAGACGGAGGTCGGTGCGCCTGGCGAGAAGTACGAGTTGTTCGGCGAATCGCCCTGGGTCGATCGCGTCGGTCGACGCACCATCGAGTTCGACGACGAGGTAGGGGTGCGTGGTCGCTGCGTCGAGGGAGAGTGGAGGGTGCGGTGTGCTGAAGTCGTCGACGTACGCGATCGCCGCGATCGGGGGAGGTTCCAGTACGAATGCAATTTTGTTGTCGGTGAGCCACTGCGTGTTCTCGGTGCTACTGACACCGAGGTGTTCCGCCCGATTGAACTCGTCGAGGATCAGCATCCTCGAACGGTGCGGGACTGCTGCGAGGTGGGCCAGGTCAACCCCGTGGTATTCGACGCTTGCGTGCGGAAACAATGTGCGCACCGGCGGTAGGTAGGCCAGCGGTGACGACGACCCGGTGAGCAGCGCAGCGGCCTGGTCGGCGAGCAGCCCGTCGATCAGCCGAAGGCGGCGCAACGAGTCCGCCGAGGATGAGTCGAGCGCAGACTCGAGAGCATCGAGGGCCCCCCACGTGATTGCCGTGCCCGCAACGTTTATCAGCCGGTCGGTGCCGGCTCGGGCGGCAGCGCTCGCATAGGAGTGGACGATCGGGCCACGCGCCGATCGCAGATCTGCCGGAATCGGTGCGGCAGCGAGGCACGCCGCGACTTCGTGATCAACGGCGGCTCGGAGGAGATGATCGACCACATGGGGCATCACGATCCCGCCGATCCCGGCCTGGTCGAACGGTCCGATGAGGATCGGCATCTGGACGGCTCTGCTCGCTCGTTGCCCGGTCAGCCCGGGAGTGCGATGCCGGCTTTGGTGGCTTCGCGTTGCAGGTCGTGGGCGACCATCATCTTCACCAGGGCGGGGAAGTCGACTTCGGGCTCCCAACCCAACTTGGTGCGAGCCTTCGTGGGGTCACCGATCAACAGATCGACCTCAGCCGGTCGGAGGAACTTGGGGTCCTGACGCACATGGTCAGCCCAGTTCTCGATACCGACCTCAGCGAACGACCGCCGCACCAGATCCTCGATCGAATGCGTTTCACCGGTGGCCAACACGTAATCGTCCGGAAGATCCTGCTGCAGCATCATCCACATGCCCTTCACATAATCGCCCGCGTAGCCCCAGTCACGCTTCGAATCCAGATTGCCGAGCACGACCTCGTCCTGCAAACCCAACTTGATGCGGGCGACCGCGTTGGTGACCTTGCGGGTGACGAACTCCAACCCGCGCCGCGGACCCTCATGATTGAACAAGTTCCCCGAGCTGGCGTGCAGCCCGTAGGACTCGCGGTAGTTCACCACGATGTCATGGCCGAACACCTTGGCACACCCATACGGGCTACGCGGATGGAACGGTGTCAGTTCGGTCTGCGGGGTCTCGCGCACCTGACCGAACATCTCCGACGATGACGCCTGATAGAAGCGGATGGGGTTGTTCTGGCTGCCACCGACCATCCTGATTGCTTCCAACATGCGCAGCACACCCAGACCGGTGATGTTCGCCGTCAGCTCCGCCTGCGAGAAACTCAACGCGACGAATGAGATCGCGCCCAGGTTGTACACCTCGTCGGGCTGAACCGCCTCCATCGCAGCCACCAACGACGGCAGATCCGCCAAATCACCCGACACGAGCTCGACGAACGGCATCTCCTGCTGCAACGCCTCGACTCTCGGGTTGTTCTGGCCCTTGACCATGCCGAACACGTGATAACCCTGCGAATGCAGGAACTCGGCCAAATGCTGGCCATCCTGGCCAGTGATCCCGGTAATGAAAGCTGTCGGCACTGATTTCTCCTTGAGCGAAGCGGTGTGGCGTGCGGTAGGCGAGACAAGATATCGGGGTCACGCCCGCGCGGTCACTCCCGCTAAAGCGGCATGCTGTTCCTACAGAGCACAAGGTGCCGGTGATCAGGCGCCTGGCCGCTCTGCGAGAAGCAGGAGCTGGGGCCCTCGCCGAGTGACGTTCGCGAAGAAGAGCGTAGTGAGAGACGATCCAACCGCCCTCTTAGGGGCGCTCCATTCGCCATCACCGAATCCGCTCATGGTGGCGTCCGGACGAAGATTTGACGCCACTTTGAACATCGACATGAAAGGAAAGCCCCAAGCAGACGACCTCACAATGTCTAGTCCAGCACCCCTGACCATTTTC